>CAZXBD010000001.1:0-3475 GCA_964638305.1 uncultured Geobacteraceae bacterium
ATGACCACCAGGTGCTTGTTCTCTTTCTTAAAATAGCCGGCGTCACCGGTGTGCATCCAGCCGTCATCGAGGGCGGCATCAGTTTCTGCCTGGTTATTATAGTAGCCAAGGAACATACCGCAGGTCTTGGCCACCACTTCACCGACACCGTTATGATCCGGGTTGTCAATACGTACTTGGGCATTGCGAAACGGGATGCCGACACTGTCAAAATCAACATCATGGGCTTCATGAATGGTGTAGGCGCCAGCCAGTTCAGTCTGGCCGTAGAGCTGACGTAACGGCACCCCCATACCCAGGAAGAATTTGAAGGTGTCGGGGCCAAGGGCGGCACCGCCCGTTGCGGCAGAACGCAGGTAAGTGAAACCAAGACGGTCTTTCAGAGGACGGAACAGAAGCCAGTAGGCCAGTTTTGATTGTCTGCCCTGCTCCTCTGCAGCCGCCTTGTCAGAAAGTTTCATGGCGAATCGGTACATCATCTGCTTGAACCTGGTCGCATCCATCATCTTGGCCTTGACGTCGGCAGAGATCGATTCCCAGACACGCGGCGCGAGCAGCACAAAGGTTGGTCCGATCTCGCGCAAGTCCGCCATCATGGTTTCCGGCTCTTCAACAAAGTTGACGATAATCCTGCTGATCAAAGCCTGGGCCACGGCATACACCTGCTCCATGATCCAGGGCAGAGGCAGTACCGAGACATAGTTGTCGCTTGGATACTTTGGGTCTGCCTCAAGGTAAGCGACGCAATGTTCCAGCATTGGCCCCGCCTGCAGCATGGCCAGCTTCGGATTAGAAGTCGTACCCGATGTCGGACAGAGAATCGCTACATCTTCGGCTTTGCCCTGGTTAACCAGCTGCATATAGAGCTCAGGTTGCTCATCATCGAGCTTCTGGCCGCTGGCCATCAGATCAAGATGGCTCATCAGCCTGGGGTCGTCATACTTGCGCATGCCACGTGGATCGCAGTAAATAATATGTTCTACGCATGGACATTCTTCGGTAATCTCAAGAACCTTGTCGACCTGCTCTTCATCTTCGGCGATGATGATCTTGGCACCGGCGTAGTTGATCAGGTAGGCAACCTCTTCATTAAGGGAATCCTGATAAATACCGAAGATCATGGCCCTGAGGGCGTGTGAGGAGACTTCTCCATAAACCCACTCCGGCCGGTTTTCGCCGATAATGCCGACGGAATCTTTATGACCGATACCAAGCTGGTGCATACCCAGGGCGAACAACTTGACATGGCGGTTGTAGTCAGCCCATGAGAAGGCATTCCAGATACCGAACTCCTTCTCCCTCAAGGCCACTTCATCCGGCCAATTCTCGGCGTTATAAGCGAGCAGCTTAGGGAAGGTGTCATACTTTTTTACGTCGGAATAATCCGAGTGCAGCGCTGTCATCAAGCCACCTCTCCAGGCTTTTCCTGTGTTTCGTCATCGAGACCAACACCTAGATAAGCAGATTTCACCTGCTCGTTATCCATAACTTCATCGGGGAGGCCGGTACATATTTCTTTGCCGAAATCAAGGACCATCACTCGGTGCGAGATATCCATGACCACGCCCATATCGTGCTCAATCATAATGACTGTCATGCCCCACTCTTCATTGAGATCGATAACGTAACGGGCCATATCTTCTTTTTCTTCCAGATTCATACCTGCCATCGGCTCGTCAAGCAGAATCAGGTCGGGGCGCAAGGCAACCGCCCGGGCCAGTTCGACCCGTTTGCGCAGACCATAAGAAAGCGTTCCTGCAACCTCCTTGCGAATATGGGCGATTTCGAGAAAATCAATAATGTCCTCAACTTCCCGACGATGTTTAAGCTCCTCGTTACGAGCACCAGAGAACCAGTACAACGGGCCCGTCAGAAAATTGTTCTTGAGCAGATGGTGGCGTCCAACCAAAATATTGTCTAACACAGTCATATGATTGAAAAGCGCCAGGTTCTGAAAGGTTCGACCAATACCAAGAGTACAACGGTCGTTTGGTTTCAAGCCGATGACATTCTGCCCCTTGAAGGCGATCTGTCCGCGGTTGGGCTGATAGCGACCAGAGATGCAATTGAGCATCGATGTCTTGCCTGCGCCATTAGGGCCTATTATTGAGAAGACCTCTCCAGGCTCAACTTCAAAAGAGACTTCACGCAGAGCATGCACACCACCAAAAGACAGAAAGATATTATCGACCTTTAGCAGGGGCTGGTTATCACTCATAATACCTTATCTCCGGAGTTCCTGAAGACGACAGACATGTGACACTGCACTTGACAGTCTTGTATGTTTAAAGAAAGGTGCAAAACGAATACCAAACAGCGTTATAGAATTTCAAATGGGTCTTAACGGTACGCTAAGACCCTGTACTTAGTAAGTAATTCTAGAGATTAAAAGAACTTCAGACGATTTCTCCCTGACAAATTTGTCACCAATTGTTTACATTGATATTGCGACTGTTAAAGACGATGACATAAGACACTAATTTGAAGCCCCAGAAACTTCGGTGAACGTAGCATCACAAACAAAACTGACCGGGGCACAACAAGCCCTATTCTGACGGCAAGATCACCTGAGACCGACCTAGTGCAGCTTGTATTTCTGCAACTTCTTATATAGCCCGGGTCGGGAAATCCCAAGCAGATTGGCAGCGACCAGTTTGTTGCCGCCGACCTTTTCCATTGCACTCAGGATCAGATCCTTTTCAATCTCTTCCATAATGTCCTGAAGCGACCGCCCCCCCAAGTCCTTAGAGGCACCCAGACCGAGCACACCACTGCCGAAAACGACAGGTTCATCAGGGCTGTGGAGTTCGGCAATCGGCACGGGAAGGTCATACAGTCTGATAAACGGACCGTTTACCATATTGAAAGCGCTCTCGATGGCACTGCGCAGTTCACGGACATTCCCTGGGAATGAATAGGTTTTTAATGCTGTCCAGGCACGAGAACTGAGGCCCTGAACATTCAAATCAAATTCGATATTAAACTGCTCGACAAAATGTCTGGTAAGATGAAAGATATCTTCCTTCCTGTCTCGCAACGGCGGGATAGGCAAAGATACGACGTTAATACGATAATAAAGGTCGGAACGCAACCTCCCCTCCTTAACCAGAGCCAGAGCATCACAATTAGTGGCGGCAATGAAACGAACATCGACAAAGCGGATATCCTGACTGCCCAGTGGGGCAACTTCACGTTCCTGCAAAACTCGCAACAGCTTAGCCTGCATGGCAAGTGGCATCTCACTGATTTCGTCAAGGAAAAGCGTACCACCGTGAGCCTGCTCGAACTTACCAATCTGACCACCGCGTCTTGCTCCCGAGAAAGCTCCCTCAACATAACCGAAAAGCTCTGCCTCAAGAAGATTCTCAGGGATCGCGGCACAATTGACCCTTACGAAAGGGCCGTCACTGCGACGACTGGAGGAGTGAATCGCATGCGCAAAAAGTTCCTTGCCGGTTCCACTCTCGCCGGTGAT
>CAZXBD010000002.1:0-1952 GCA_964638305.1 uncultured Geobacteraceae bacterium
TGTTAGGCGTCAGATCCTATGAGACACAGTCAAGGGTTTTTTTAATGGACACTCCTGTGTTAACCTTAAACCAACAGGAGTGAAAAATGAGCAAGCAAAACGGAGTAGAGAGCAAGGTCAGGGAAATACGTCGGAAGACGCGAAGGCGGTACTCAGCAGAGGAAAAAATCCGTATCGTGCTGGAGGGTCTTCGAGGCGAGGAGAGCATAGCCGCACTTTGCCGCAGGGAGGGTATCGCTACCAACCTTTATTACAGCTGGAGCAAGGAGTTTCTGGAGGCCGGAAAACGGCGTCTGATGGGCGACACCAAGCGCCAAGCCACCAGCGGTGAGGTGCTGTCCTTGCGAAAGGAGAACGGCCAGCTCAAGGAGTTGGTGGCTGATCTGTCCTTGAAAAACGTGGTGCTAAAAAAAAGCTTGGCTGGTACGGGCGGAGATCTGGACGAGTGATGCGCTTTACCCAGTCCGAGAAGATGGAGATCATCCGCCTAGTTCAGGGCTCACAGCTGGGAGTGAAGCGAACGCTTGAAGAGCTGGACGTACCCCGGTCTTCGTTCTATCGCTGGTACCGGCGTTACAGGGAAGAAGGCTATGACGGGTTAGTCAACCGGCCACCCAACTGCCGGCGCTTTTGGAACAAAATACCCGATTGTGAGAAGCAGCGGGTGATTGACGTGGCCCTGGCAAAGCCTGAGCTGACCCCACGTGAGCTGGCCTGGGAGATCACAGACAGCCATGGCGCGTTTATCAGCGAATCCAGTGTTTATCGAATCCTACGTGATTATGACCTGGTTACCAGTCCGGCCTATATCGTGCTCAGTGCCTCGGATGAATTCAAACACAAGACCAGCCGGGTAAACCAGCTATGGCAGACCGATTTCACGTATTTCAAGATCATCGGTTGGGGCTGGTACTACCTGTCAACGGTGCTTGATGATTTCAGTCGTTATATCATCGCCTGGTTGTTGACAAAGACTATGGCCGCAGATGATGTGAAAAACACCCTGGACCTTGCCATAAGCAAAACCGGGATCAGTGGTGTGGAGGTCAGGCATCGCCCCAGGCTTCTCAGTGACAACGGTCCCTGCTATCTGGCCGGAGAATTAGGAGATTACCTTGACCAGCATGGCATAGAGCACACAAGGGGCAGACCATATCATCCCATGACTCAGGGCAAGATCGAGCGTTATCACCGCACCATGAAAAACGTTATCAATTTGGAGCACTATTATCTGCCCTGGCAGTTGGAGCACAAGATCAGCGAGTTTGTGCAATACTACAACCACCAGCGCGTTCACGAGTCGCTGGACAACCTCACCCCAGCCGATGTATACCACGGCAGGGC
This sequence comes from uncultured Geobacteraceae bacterium, assembly GCA_964638305.1. GTDB lineage: Bacteria > Desulfobacterota > Desulfuromonadia > Desulfuromonadales > BM103 > M0040. The sequence goes on from CAZXBD010000002.1 coordinate 1,345, forward strand.
GGCACAGATTACTAAAGCCAGGAATTTGGTCAAACAACAAACCATGCGCAATAGAAGGCGCATGAACATGGGGCTGGAACCTTTAAGTGATGAGCTGATTAAACCGGCAATACTCAGGGAAGGTGTCTGTTAACAAAATGCCGAACTTGTCCCAAAGGGTCTGAAGACGTACACTCGACGAGGTGGTCATAGCTGTAACTTTCAGATTCTTTGACTTTCTCTAAATCTGTTTGCAGTTCCCCGATCTCAGTTTGCAGTCCGGTCAATTTTTCTTCAAAACCCGTAATATCAGATGCTTTGGAAAGACCTTTTTCGAGAGCCCTCAGGCGAACTTTCAGATTAGAGGCTTTTTTGATCAGTTCTGCCAGACCCGGAACCGGTTCCACCTTCTCCTGTGGGGCATCCTCAGATTTTGCCGTCTTGGTCTCCTGTGCCTCAACCGCACCGCCGGCCAATGATACGATCAGCACCACGATGACCGTGAAATAAGCCAGTCTGAAAAATCGAAATGAGATATGAGTTGTCATTATTTTTAACCTATGTTCAATATTCATAACTAAAGTTGCAAGATAATTAAGGAAAAATTACCCTAAAGCTCCCAGGCGGCC
>CAZXBD010000003.1:0-5808 GCA_964638305.1 uncultured Geobacteraceae bacterium
CACATTCAAGAGCGCCAGCGGGATCAACACTTTCCAGCCGAAATGCATCAGCTGGTCGTAACGAGGCCGCGGCATACTGCCGCGCGCCCAGATAAAGAGGAAGGCCACAAAGAGCACCTTGCCAACAAACCAAACCACCGGCGGCAGAAACGGCCCGTGCCAGCCGCCGAGGAAGAAAACCGTGGTCATGGCACCGATCACAATCAGGTTGATATATTCACCGACAAAGAAGAGACCGAAACGCATCCCGGAATATTCGGTATGAAATCCACCGACGATCTCGTTTTCTGCCTCCGGCATATCGAAAGGGGTCCGTTTTGATTCCGCGGCGATGCTGATCATAAAGATGATGAAGGCAAACGGATGACGCAACAAGTTCGGCCAGTCGGCCTGGGCCATGACGATCTCGGTCAGCGAGAAAGACTTGGCAGTCATCACCACTGGCACCAGAGCCAGCCCGAGTGAAAGTTCATAAGAAAGCAACTGCGCCAGGCTACGGATGGCTCCGAGCAGCGAATATTTCGAGTTGGATGCCCAACCACCGAGTACCACGCCATAGACGGCCAACGAGGAGAGACCGAATAGATAGAGCATGCCGATATTCAGATCGCAGACCACCATCGGAATCTCGCGGCCAAACAGGGTTAGCGGTGGCGCGAAGGGAACTACGGCAAAGCTGAGCAAAGCCGTCAGGGCCGTCAAGCCGGGAGCAAAGAGGAACAGCCACTTGTCGGCCCGAGCAGGCACAAAGTCTTCTTTGGTGATCAGCTTGATTACATCGCACAGGGGCTGAATCATACCGCCGGGACCGACCCGGTTAGGTCCGTAGCGCATCTGCATGCGGCCGAGAATCTTACGCTCAGCCAAAACCAGATACGCCGCCATGGAGAGAACCACGCCGAAGATCAGACCGAGCTTGACCAGGATGAGGATCAGGCTGATGAGCAGATCATTCATGCCTTTTCCTCCTTTTCAAGCTGGCAATCGAGCATGCTGCCCGGCACCATCCCTTCGAGGGCGGTGTCCCAGAGTTGCGGGGCCATCACCAGGCCTTTTACCATCCGCTCTTCGATGCGGATGACGACGTGACAATGGCCGAAATGGGTGGTCAAACGCGCTTGATCGCCGCTCGTTAAACCGAGGCTGTTCGCCTGCTCAGGATGCAAGCAGACATATGGTTGCGGTTCCGTTGCCGCCAGAGGAGATGACAGGTGTGCCAGCCAGTGTGAACCGACTTGCCCGGTTATCGCCAGCAGGGTCAGCGTGTCAGCAGAGCCGGTGTGAGGCAGATCCGTGTCTGCAGGTGGCGGCATAGCCCCCTTGACAGACAGCCGCAAGCCTGTGCTTTCGGCAACAATGGTCGACAGCCCGGCAAACCTCTCATCATTCTTCACGATCGACTCACGTAGAGCGATCAGCTCCGTTTCGCGTCCAAGCAGCTCTGCGAGTAACCACCAGTCCGCTTCGGGAGCAGCGCCTGGCGTTTCAAGGGAAAATTCCCGCGGCGGATGATTGCCGGCCCCGGTCTCCCGAATCGGCAGGCCCGGATCGATAACCGGTAAAAACGCCTGCAACCGACCTTCGTTGTTGATATAGCTACCGGCCATTTCGGCGTTGCCACGTGCCGGCAGGAAAACATCGGCACGCTGGGCTGCCAGGTTCGGCGTAGCGTCGATGCTCACCAACAGTTCCAGGTGACCGAGGGCGGCCTGGGCGCGGGACGGGTCCATTGCGTTGCGAAAGGGATCACTTTCCAGGCAGACCAGCGCGCGCAAAGTGCCTTCCTGAATTGCATCAAGGAGCGTATCAAAGTCGGGACCATCGCCCGCCAGCAGAGCACCGCCAAAACTGTTCGGCCCGGCCAGCAGGGCCATCACGCCGATACTGCGATCAGCGGTCGACAGTTTGGCCGCAGCAGAGCAGAGGGCTTCGACACCTTTGCCGCCGAGCAAGTCGGCACCACCGACCAGAACAGGACGTTGGGCTGAATTGAGTTGTGCTACCAGACTCTCGAGCTTCGCGCGATCCAGCCCATCGCAAGAGCCCAGGTCATTCAGGCTGAGAGCCTGCAGAATGTTTGTCAGCTGATCAGGAGCCACAGCCAGGTGGCTGGCAGGGCAGGGCAACGCCACAGGACGGGGATCCATTACGACGACCTTACCGCCATTGCGCACAGCCTGACGTATGGCAAGAGCAAGCATCGGGCCTTCCGTCAGCGGATCGGCACCAAACAGAAGAATCAAATCGCTCTGTTGAAGATCTTCCAGACTGCGGGCATGTTCACCAAGGCAGGCAGCGAGAGTGCGTGCAGCACGATCACGCTCCCGATGTGCTTCAAAGACCAGCTGGGTCGAACCGACCGTCGCAGCCCAATCACACAGGAGTACATTGGCCTCAAGGCTGGCGCGCGAGGAGCCCAAAAAAGCGACGCTGTCAGGACCATGCTCCCGGGCTATGTCGGAGACCCGTTGACGAGCAGCAGCCAACGCGGAATCAACGGCTACAGGCTGACCATCGACGCGTGGCTGGCGCGGACGCTCCGGGTGATTCACATAATCGTAACCAAAACGACCGCGATCGCAGATGAAGAAGCCGTTGGTCTCCCGGTTGATACCAGCTCGGACCCGCTGAACTTCACGATAGCGGCCGCCGGGGATGGTCGCGCAGCCGAGGCTGCAGTGCGGGCAGATCGATGGTGCCTCCTGCAGATCCCAGCGACGCGTCTTGTAACGGAACGGCTTGCTGGTCAGAACCCCGGTAGGACAGATATCGATGATATTTCCGGAGAAGGGACTTTCCAGCGAGCCTTCCTGAAAACGACCGTACTGAATGCGGTTACGTGAACCGAAAACCCCGTAGTCGGTACCGCCGCAATAATCACGATAGGTCCGCACGCAACGGTAACAGGTAATGCAGCGATTCATCTCCTGCTGAACAAACGGACCAAGGTCCTGGTTGGTGAAAGTACACTTCTTGCCCGTGTAGCGACGCACGCCATGGCCGCCGGCTACGGTCATCTCCTGCAGCTGGCATTCGCCACCTTCGTCGCAGACCGGGCAATCGTGCGGGTGGTTGGTCATCGCCCATTCAACAACATGTTCACGTAGATCGACCGCTTCCGGATCAGTCGATGAAACCACCATGCCGTCCTGAGCCTCGACCATACAAGCCATCTTTAACCCTGTGACCGGACCATCGACGAACATCATGGCGCAGAGACGGCAGGAACCGACTGCACCCAACGCTTCGTGATAACAGAAGTGGGGAATGATGATATCGAGTTCACGCGCAGCCTCAAGGACGTTGGTCCCCTCAGGCACGATCACTTCCTGGTTGTCGATAGTCAGTTTAGGCATAAAAACCGGTTACTGGTTATTGGTGCTGGTTACGCTTAAAGGGACAACATCCTTTACGAATGTGATCCTTGATCTCATCTTCGAAGAGACGCAGCAACGCCTCCACCGGACCCATGGCACCTTCGGCCAGGGCACAAAAGGAACGACCCTTGATGTTGCGGACCTGGTCCTTGAGCATGCTCAGGTCGTCTTCGGTTGCCTGGCCAAATTCAATGCGGTCGAGCAACCAGGAGATGGTTGCCAGCCCATCACGGCACGGCGTACACCAACCACAGCTTTCACGAGCAAAAAACTGGTTGAGGTTGCGTGTGACCGCAACCATGCAGGTGTCTTCATCAAAGGCCGTCACACCAGCCGTACCGAGACGACTTTCAACCTCTTCAAGCGGATTGAAATCCATCATCAGATCAAGATGCTCGGCAGTCAGGTAGGGGGTTGAGGCGCCACCCGGAAGACACGCTTTGAATTTCTTGCCCCCTCGTATACCACCGCCGAAATCTTCCACCACTTCTCGCAAGGTGATGCCGAGAGGCAGCTCGAAACATTCGGTTCGGTTCAGGTGCCCGGACAAACCAAACAGCTTAGTCCCGGCACTTTCCGGGTTCAGAGCCAAATTCTGAAACCATGCTGTACCATGCATCAGGATATGTGGAACAGTGGCCAGGGTCTCAACGTTATTGACATTTGTCGGACGGCCAAAAAGCCCACGTTGCGCCGGGAAAGGTGGTTTGGAGCGCGGGTTTGGTCGACGTCCCTCAAGGCCGTTGAGCTGAGAGGTTTCCTCACCAAGGATATAGCGGCCTGCGCTGCCGTGGACATGCAACTCAACGTCGAAGCCTGAACCGAGGATGTTTTTCCCCAGGTAGCCCGCTGCAGTTGCTTCTGCAATCGCCTGCTCGACCCGCTGCACACAGTCTTCATAAGCGTAACGCAGAAAGATGTAACCAACCGAGGTCTGCAGAGCGTAAGAGGCGATCGCCATTCCCTCAAGCAGCTGATGAGGGTCGGCCAGCAACAGCTGGCGATCTTTATAAGTGCCCGGCTCCATCTCGTCGCCATTGCAGACCAGGTACTTGACGCCTGGTTGATCGGCCGGGAAGAAGGACCACTTGATACCGGTTGGAAAGCCTGCACCTCCACGACCTCGCAGCCCCGAATTCTTAACCAGCTCGCAGACTTCTGAGGGCGCTATCTTCATCGCGGCGCGCAACCCCTGGTAGCCTCCGCTCTTTTCATACTCGGGCAGCAAGACCGTCTCATTCGGCCGGCGATTTTTGAATAGAACCTGCGTGTACTCGTTCATATCCTTACTCACCAGCCGCGATCGCGGCACGCTCCTTTTGCAGAATATCGTCGATCTTCTCAGCAGTCAGAAAACCGTGAGTGGTCAAACCGATCATCATCGCCGGAGCATCACCACAGGCTCCGAGGCAACAGGTCGGCAGTAAAGTGAAATGCCCATCGGCCGTCGTTTCACCCAGATTGATGCCGAGGCTTTTTTTCAGGTGTTCGGTAACCATCTCGGCACCGGTCAACCAACAGCAGATCGAATCACAGACATGAATAACCCGCTTACCGACCTGGCGACGAAAGATTTTGTCGTAGAAGGTAACAACCTCTTCCACTTCGATCGGCAGAACGCCAAGTGTTTCAGCAGTCAAAAGCACGCCATCATCAGGAACCCAGCCATGGGACAACTGGATCGCCCGCAGCAGATCAACGATCAACTCATGAGGATGAGCAATCGCTGCCGCTTTGGTCTTGAAGATGTCGACCTGATCTTTTGGAAGAAGTTCTTTCATAAAAACTTTTCTTAATTCAACACGGAGGCGTAGAGACGCTGAAAATCATAAACCATTCTTTATTGTTTTTAAGCCTCTAAGCATTAAAGTCTCATTTCTCCGCGTCTCCGACGCCTCAGCGTTGAAACCTACCGATCCAAATCCGCCAGAATAAAGTCAATCGCCCCCAAAACCATGATCAGATCGGCGATCATCCAGCCCTTGGTCATCTTCGGGAAAACCTGCATGTGGGCAAAACTCGGCGTACGAATACGCAATCGGTACGGGGTGTTGCCGCCATCACTGACCACATAGTAGCCGCACTCACCCTTGCTCGACTCAATGCCGCGGTAACATTCGCCGCGCGGTGGAGTCAGGCCACGGGTCACGTTCATGAAGTGGTGAATCAGCGTCTCAATATCTTTCTTACCAGCGTTACGTTCCGGGTAGGCATAGCGGAAATCTTTCGTCACGTAGAGGCCATCCGGCATATCGGCAGCGGCCTGCTTGACGATGCGCAAGCTTTGACGCATTTCGTTAAGGCGCACCAGGTAACGGGCATAACTGCAGCCGGCGGTCTCTGTGGGAATATCAAAATCAAAACGTTCATAGCCGGAGTAGGGCATCTTTTTACGCAGGTCCCAATCGATCCCACACGCCCTCAGGTTGGC
>CAZXBD010000004.1:0-1772 GCA_964638305.1 uncultured Geobacteraceae bacterium
AAAAAATTCAGCAAGACTTCAATAAAGCGCAATCAGGTGGCAAGAAGGTCTCGCTCGCCGATGTGATTGTTCTGGGTGGTTCTGCCGCCATTGAGCAGGCGGCGAAGAAGGCCGGACACAGCGTGAAGGTGCCTTTCACACCCGGCCGCGCCGATGCCTCGCAAAAGCAGACCGAGGTGAAATCGTTTGCCGTGCTCGAACCGGCCGCGGACGGATTTCGCAACTACTTCGGTAAAGGTAATGTTCGTTCGCCGGCGGAAATGCTCGTTGATCGGGCAGACTTGTTGACCCTGACCGTTCCGGAAATGACGGTTCTGGTTGGCGGCATGCGGGCTCTGAACGCCAATACCGGACAAGCTGCACACGGTGTCTTCACCGATCAGCCGGGTACCTTGAGCAACGATTTCTTCGTGAACCTGCTCGATATGTCCACGCAGTGGTCCAAGTCATCAAAATCCGAAGGCGTTTACGAGGGTCGTGATCGTGTGACAGGCAAGGTCAAATGGACGGCCACCCCCGTCGACCTTGTCTTCGGTTCCAACTCCGAGTTGCGTGCTGTCGCAGAAGTCTATGCTTCCAACGACGGAAAAGAACTGTTTGTACGTGACTTTGTTGATGCATGGACCAGGGTGATGACCCTCGACCGCTTTGACCTGCAGTGATCCCGGTGGAAAATGTGTCCGAAAGCCTCTGAAACACAGCTCATAGAGCGACTGGTCAGGTGCTGAAAAGCGCTGTGAAAGCTTTTCGTGACCTGTGCATGGCGAATTACTAATCATGCAGGCAAATGGGCTTGAAAAGTCACCGAGGGAAGAGACGCGAGGCTAGCTTCTAATTAAATGGCGCGAAATTACGTGCGGGACTTTTGCGGGATTCTGTTATGCATTGTCCTGCATTGTCCTGCATTGTTAGGCAAAATGGGCAACAGGCATTCCAGTAATCTATCTTTAAAAACATTAGCGATAAGCTTGCTAACTACGAACCAGGCGGTCGGAGGTTCGACTCCTTCCGGGCGCGCCATTAAATAAAACAGCAAGTTAGAGAAGAAATAGAATGTCAATTCTACTTGCTGTTTTTATCCTTCCTTTTTTACTTCTCATGAAAACAATGGGTTAAGTGTTAACGCGACCATCTGGTCAAAAACCAGTTGGTCGGGCTTGTGAAACCGCGCACTGACGTCAGAATAAACTGCGCCATTTGACCTGTATATCGATATACGATATATTCTGGATATGCTGAAAAACCTGGCCGACAAGACGACCCAGGATATCTATGATGGTATCAACAGTCGCCAGGCACGAAAGCTACCGCGTGAGTTGCACGATAAGGTACGACGGTTGCTGGACCAGATTAACGTGGCTCCGAAACTCGAAATGTTACGTATTCCGCCAAGTAACCGATTGGAAAAATTGAAAGGTGATCGTGCGGGATTCTGGAGCCTGCGGATCAACGATCAGTGGCGCATTGTGTTCCGTTGGCAAGGTCAGGATGCACTGGATGTACAAGTGATCGACTACCACTAGGTGAATTAAATGCTACCGAAAAAACGCCCCCCCACACACCCTGGCGAGATGTTGCTGAAAGAGTTTCTGGAACCTCTTGGTATGACCCAGAAAGCCTTTGCCTAGCATCTTGGCTGGACCTATGCGCGCCTCAACGAGGTCATCAACGGCCGCCGCCAGGTCAGTGCCGATTCGGCACTGGCACTGGGTGAGGCGCTCAAGACTGGTCCTGAGTTCTGGTTGAATCTGCAACGTGACTGGGATCTCTGG
>CAZXBD010000005.1:0-2078 GCA_964638305.1 uncultured Geobacteraceae bacterium
CATCGACAAGGCCGACCCATTTGTGATCGCGCTTGCCGATGTTCAAGACCCGAAGTGGATCGTCGTCTCCGCCGAAAGAGGTGGCAGTCTCGAAAACAATCCGAAGATTCCAGTGGTGTGCCGGGATATTGGCGTTGAGCACATCCGGTTTTTAGAGATACTTCGCATTGAAGGGTGGTCGCTCTAGTACAAGCGCTCCTAAAACTGCGCCGGATCGGGGGCAATGGTGGTCACTTTTCTTTCCCTAATGCCTCGCCGAACGGTTAGGCAGCTGAAACAGAATGCGCCATTCTGTATCAGGCGGCCCCCGGGGTTCGTCGCCGTGAGGGGCAGCTCGGAGGTAGGATATAGGACATCGTCCGTCCACTACCTTAGTTAGCGCAAGAAAAGCATGTCAAGGCCATACTCCGAAACTGACGTCCAGACACTCTACAACCTTCTCGGGAAAGGCGTATGGAATTTACAGCATTTGGAGTTTACGGTAACGGCCTTCACCGCTTTGAAAATCCTTCAAAGAAAAAGGGAAAAAGGTACGAAGATCACAAAAAGTGTCAGCGAGCGCGTGCTGGAGAAACAAAGAAGCCTCACTTTAGGGCCGCTTATTGGCTCAGCAAAGCGGGAAGCAACGATACCTCGCAAATTGCTTAAGAGGTTCGAGGACTTTCTCGAAGAACGGAACTGGTTAATACACAAGTGCGTTATCAATGAGTTCTTATCATTGTGCAACGAATCCAAAAAACAAGCTCTCTTCGAGCGCATATCTTCATTTGTCGATGAGGCCATTGCGCTGAAAAAAGAGGTTCATGCGCTTATGGAAAGCTGGTACAGAGACGCTGGCTACAATTTGGGTTATGCGTACCAGTTGGCGGAGCAATCCATTCGCGAAGCAGAGGTGCGCTAACGAATGCGTTCACGCCGTTCGCTGCGCTTGCGGAAAACGCTCGTAACCTATTGTTTCCAAAAATCTCTATCTTAGGGTTGATCTTAGTGCATATTTTCGGCGGTGTTGGCCAACAACCCCTATTAGGGTATTTTTGCACAACGCCCCGAAAAGGAGCATTCCAGCCGTCGTGTCGATGGACTCGGTGAGAGAGCGAAACCCAGCACCGGCCTGGTCGATGCGCTCCATCAGGATAAGCAGGTCTTTCAGAGAGCGGGAGAGGCGGTCGAGTTTCCAGACCACGACCACATCACCCGGGCGCAGCTGATCCATCAAGCGTTGCAGCTCCGGCCGGTCCCACCGGGCGCCTGAGGCTTTCTCTTCGAAGACGCGCTCGACCATCGCCTCTTTAAGCGCCTTACAGGGAGAGCGTCGGTGACACCGAGGGCGCAGCAGCACTCAAGAAGGTTTCCCTGGTCGCCTGGCAGCACATCAATCTCCACGGCCGTTACGAATTTACCAAGAACACCGACCCGATAGACATGAACGAGATCATCAGGGCCTTAGCCAGGGTTCCGGTCAGAGAGATTCAAGACGCTTGAGGGCTGAAATGCACCTTTTCGGGGCGTTGTGCAAAAACACCCAATGATTGTCATGGCCCTGTAATGCCCGGTCTGCCCATGAAAGCCCTCCTGTCATTCGGCTCAATATCGTATTGTCTGTATCATATATACGTAATTACACTATGATAATACATCTTTATGAATGATCATACAGGGGCGCCGGCAAGAATGGCTCTTCTTCGGCCATAGCGCGCCGCCGAATGCATTTGGCCCTGTTGGCGGTGCCGACACCCCTGAAAACCACCGAAACGGCTCTACGCTCTTCTACGGGCAAGGGAGGACTACTTCTGCAAGCACAGGGAAGCTGGGAACGCGACAGCACTTAGTCCTTTGCGAGTGCATATTTTCGGCGGTTCGGGCAAAAACCCGATTATCCAACGGCTGGCCCGGGCAGTGCGGGCTGGACGTCTTGCCGCAGGACATCGTTCCAGTCGCTCCCCTGCCCTTCCGGCAGGTCTTGGGTAATCTGGAGGTCGTCGCGGCCTGTCTCTTGGGCGATGACCTCGATGACCCAAGACCTGCCGGAAGGGCAGGGGAGCGACTGGAACGATGTCCTGCGGCAAGACGTCCAGCCC
>CAZXBD010000006.1:0-1984 GCA_964638305.1 uncultured Geobacteraceae bacterium
TAGTTGCCCAGCCCGAAGCCGAGGAACAGTACATTCTTATCACGAAAGAGATTCTGGAGATCGACCGGCAGACCGGGATCGTTCGCTACCACCGCCCTCAAAAAGTCGAGCAGATCATTTTCCGTTATCACCAGAGAGGCGGGGTCTTCGAAGGAACCATAGAGGTGGTAGATGAGCGGCTTCTCGACGGTGCCGAGATCGCGCAGAATGGTCGTATGGTCGCCCTTGAAAAGGTAGCTCTTGACCTTCGGTTGCTTGCCCCGCTTCTCGAGGTAGTGCTCGAGCGTATTGTCATGCCTCGAGGTCACGAACAGCGGGAAGGGTAATGCCGCCAGGTTTTCGAATGTGGTGTCCTTACGCTCGGCTAAACGTTTCGCATGTCCCTCATAAAAATCCTTGACCTCGATGATGAGTTCGTCTCGGCTGAGCTCGTTCTGGAGAATTTGTGCCACCAGACTGAGATTGTTCGGGTCCTTGACCTTCAGTTGTTTATCCTCCAGGAGGATATCGGCTAGCTCCCGGGCAAGATCGATGGCCAGGTTGCTGCGGGTTCCATCGTCGTTTGTCATGAACAAGTCAGGACCAAGCAACGGAATACAGTTTTCCCCCTTGATGCTGTCCAACAAGACGTTCCAATGACGGTCACGGATCTTCGCGCTCATCGTAGCCGACCTCTGTGTTTGATGTTGATACCTGCGGCAACCGTAGAGTAGCCGGGAAAGTGGATTTTTCTTGTATTGTGGCTTAGTGCAGAGAGCCGTCGTCGCCTAAAGTGTGAACGCCAACTCTGCGGGCATGTTTCTGCTCTTAACCTAAGGAAAGCATAGACGTCTACTGGCTGCAACCACATTGTCCGGGACCCTCCTTTCGTGCCCCCGAAGATCGCTGTCCTCCGTCTCGATAGACCTCGCAAAAAGACAGGACGTCGCTTTTTCGGTGCGTATCAAGGGAAAATTGCGACTTGTGTATCGGCTTTAGCTGCAACCCAACATATTGAGACGTCAATTAACCGAAAACTATAACAATTAAGATAAGTAAAGCGGTTTTTGTTGTCAAGATTAATTTTTTACGACGGGGTTGAAACTTCAGGCCGATATGAGTAAAGCACACCTGTGTGCCTGCGGCTGGATCTTTTAAATGTAGATTTCAATCGGGTAACCTGTCGAGAGCCTCAGGGTCAAATGACAAGGTCGAACGATCAGTGTCGGCCAAATAATTTGTCGCGCCGAAGGAACAGGAGAGAAGGGGACGTGTCACGACGAATAAAGACAGGAGAATAGGGGAGAATAAAAACAGGTAAATTATACTTTATACCCGTTATTGCTTAATGTAAAATGCAACTGAACTTATGATCAAGAAGGATTTTTACAGAGTCAAGAGACTCGTCAGGCTGTTTAAGCCGGTAATCGATAAGTGCTCTTCGTTCCTCTTTCAACTCTTGTCGAACCAAGCTATGTGATTGTAATTTATTAAGAAACTTGCCAAATATGGTCGCTTTTCAGTCTTAGGCTGCACTTTTCAGAGCCAAAAACACGGTTGTAAGGACTTTAGGCTTCGCTTCCAGCTACGACCCAACACGTTGGGGTTCTTTAAGCTCATATCCTTCATTATTTTTCAACTCTCTGCGGCCTATTGCCTTTGCACCCAGTTTAGCTTTTGTTTCCAACGGTTTTTATCCTTACCAAATATCAACAGGAATTCTCTTTTGTGACATCTATGGTAATATGGCACATGTAGCCAGGTAGATGATGTCAGTTTGCGCGAGCCATTGATAATTAATTTCGCCATGTTGTTTACCCTCCGGCTTTTGCATCGTTGGGGTTCATCCAGCATACCGCAAAGCAGCTGCTAGCCAACCCTTATCCGAGTTTGAGTTCAGTCCGCATACGGCGGATCTTTCCGATTGAAACCTGCCTTTAAAAAATCCACTTTGGGCAATCCGCCTGAGGGCGGACTAAAACTGGTCTGAAATTGCAATCCCGGC
>CAZXBD010000007.1:0-9820 GCA_964638305.1 uncultured Geobacteraceae bacterium
AATACAAGGGGTTATGGCTCAGGCGTGAAAGACTGACCATGACAACCGGATTCATTTTCTCCAGGCATCAATAAAATGACGAGTCAAAACGGGGAACAGATGGGCATGCCTGACGCCACAAGCAAGAACATCCTGATGACAGACTTCGGCAGGACTCAAGCCGGCAGCATAATTGGCAACAAATGCCACAGCAGCAACACGCATACCCAGGTAACGGGCCATAATCGCTTCGGGAACAGTTGACATGGAAACAACATCTGCCCCTGCGGCTTTAAGGAATCGAATCTCTGCAGGAGTCTCATAAGAAGGGCCTGGCAAAGAAGCCAGGACGCCACGATGAAGAGTTATATTGTCCGTATCTCTGGACAGGAGCTCGTTATAAACATCATGTTGATACATTCCTGCCAGATCAATAAAAACGTCACCGGGGAGCCCCCTTAATGGGTTGTCACCAAGCAGGTTAAGATGGTCGTCAACCAGCATGAAATCACCGGGGTGATATTTCTGGTTGATCCCTCCGGTCGCGCAGGTCAGCAAAATACGCGGGCAGTTTAACAACGACGCCAGTCGTACTGGAAAAGTGGCCTGGAAAGCGCTGAGGCCTTGATAGCAGTGAAACCGTCCGCAAAACAACAGGATATTCCATGATGAGTAGCGAACAGCGATGAGTTGGCCGTTGTGCCCGGGAATCTGGCCAGCGGGGAAGCATGGCCAGTCACTGTATTCAAAAGCACCTAAGATCTCACCGATGCGTGCAGCTTCGCTCCAGCCTGAGCCAAGAACAACAGCCAGATCGAAATCTTCGACCCGGGTCAACCTGCGCACCTCCTTGACAAGCAGGTCGCCGGAGTCACCGGATTTAAATGTCAAGGATAGTTCTGACACGATTTTGCAGTTCACTGGGGGTAAAGGATTTACTGATAAAATCGGTTGCGCCGAGCTGACGTACTTCAGAAGCCACTTCCTCACCTCTTTCGACAGCACTCATAGCAATGACTTTGACTTGACCGGAGTTCGGCGAGTCATGCAGCGACTGGAGTATTTTCCTACCAGTTTTACCGGGGATATTGAGGTCCAACAAGACCAGTTTCGGCACCAGGGTGGAGATTTTCTGCCAAGCCTCGTTTCCATCAGCAGCAAGGACCAGCTCCAAAGGAAGATCTTTGAGAATATCTTCAACCATTTCAAGGAAGAAGCGCGCATCATCAACTACCAAAACGAGAGGTAAACAGGAAGAGGCTGCTCCGCCTCGCCTCACTATCTCTCCTGCCAGGGAGATTTCATAAGTGTGTTCACAATCAGGACACTTGATTTTGGCCACAGCTGTATTGCTCTCGGAAGGATTAATGCGATACTGCGACCGACATAAAGGACATGTAATCACCATGACAGAAGTCACTCATCTTTAGCTGGCTGCAACAGAAAAGCTTTTACGGCACCAAGATCCAGTTCCTGGCCACCGAGCCAAAATCGCGCCACTCCAGGACCGGATAGTTCAGCCATGACTTTCTCTTTAATTTTCCAGATCAGGTCAAGTCCGTCTTGCAACTGGTAGCGATGCGGTTTGCGATCATAATATGAATTATAAGTGAGCCCACGGCCAAAGCAAGGATTCTCAATGACGTCCCCGTGGCACCGGTGGCAACAACTTCTGATGAGAAGCTTTTACTTTATTGACAATCACTATTTTCCCCAATTCTGTGAAGGGAAAGGCCACTGCTGAAGAGCTTATTTCTGCTCTGTTGCGGCTTCACCTTGCATCGGCCCGGAATCTTTCGCAGACTCAGACTGACGCGAAGCGACTTCACCGGAATCGTCATCTTGGGGATTTACGGAGAAAAAGTATATCGCAATACAGACAAAAAGAACGATAAACAAACCGAGTATAAAAGCATTCCTGCCTGAGCCTCCAAAAGACCTTCCGGAACGTCTGGATTGAATCCTGGTGACAGCGCCAGGCTCAAGAGACGAGCACACATCGTCTTTTCGGATTTCTTCAAGTTGTGACAGCAAGATGTTACTGTCAAGACCAAGATAGCGGGAATAAACTCTGATGAAACCGGTAACATAGACCTGCCCAGGGAGGTCAGAAAATTGATTCTTCTCTATGCTTTCCAGGTGTGCTTTTCGAATCCGTGTGTGTTGTGCTGCAGACTCAAGCGAGTAGCCGAGTTTTTCACGTTGACTCTTGAGTGTGAGGCCGACATTTTCGTCTGAATTGTCCGTCATTTATTTATAATTTTCAGATAATTTCCCGCCAGACGAGCAGTTTCACTTTGTGGGGCCAAACGGACAACCTCAAAAAAGGCCGCTTCAGCCTTCTCAGTATCCTTCATCTTCATATAAACCAGGCCTTGCCAATAATGGCCATCGACAAACCCGGGGGCCAGGTTAATGCAACGGGTAAACATATCGAGTGCTTCCACAGGTCTATCCTGGTTGTAGTAAAGCTCTCCCAGACGGAACGGCGCCATGTAGTAACGCGGATTAAGTTGCATCGCCTTCTCATAAGCCTTTTGGGCTGCCAGATAATCCTGCTTTTGCGAGTAGGCCAGACCTATTCCAGTCCATGCAAGCTCTGCTCGATCAAACAGGAGATTATCTGCGGCGAACTGGAATGCGTTGATGGCATCATCATAGCGTTCCATGGACAAATAGAGCGCGCCAAGATTGTTGTAATACTTCGGCTCATCGCTTAATTCGACAGCATTCTTGAAATGTAACTCTGCGAGGTCATGCGCATCTTTAAGCCAATAGGCGCGGCCCAGGCCGGCCTGTATCTGCGGGTCACGGTCATCATACTTTTCTGCCTCGAGAAACTCCTTAAGGGCTTCCGTCGACTTCTGCTCATCCAGCGCAGTTACACCGAGGATATAATGATAATTGGCATTTTTGCTATCAGTTCTTTTCTTTTCGTGTGGGACACAAGCTCCCTGGGTCAACACCAGAAAGACCAGAGCTATCAAAAACAAACGGTATGGCATCACAAAAAACCTTTCTGGAAGCATCTTAAAATAGCAGAGGAGTACCCACAAGCATTGAGCTGAGACCCGGTGAGCTCTCTGAATTCAATAATTGTCACCGGTTTTCACATGTAACTCAGGAGCGCCTAGAGTGAGGCCAGGATACGGCCAACGATCTCACGCAACTGCAACTTTCGACTGGCCATTTCTTCAGCCGAGGGGGGCAATTTGCGCGCCCTCAGCCCAGGGCGCTTGGCGCGCATGGCTTCAACGGCAGCTAATAAATCGTCAACGTTCTCAGCGATCTCTTCAGCTTCATCTTTCGGAACGATCTTCTCTGGTTCGACCGTTGGAGAAGCCACCTTGACTGGTTCAGCACTCGCTGGAACAGGTGTCTTGTCCTTTGCTACAGCAACAGTCTTAACCCGGGGTGAAGCAACTTTTACAACAGGCTTCACCTCCGCTTCTTTGACAAGATCAGTGACCGGCGCACTATCGTCCTCTTCCGGCAGTCCGGATATTAACGGCAGGGAAGCCCAAAGCATCTCCTGATCAGCTTCATCAAGCAGGTGCAGGTCCTGATCCGTAAGGAGGAAGCCCATCGACTCGACCAAATTGAGGCCCTGATCAAGCATGCTGTCTGATTTCTCTTCCTTAACAAACCGTGGATCGTCGAAATAGAAAGCTAAAACCCGGCTTTTATGCAGATGAAAGACAGCAACGGTGCCAACACCGCCTTCACCATGATACTGGCAGAGATACGCGCTAGCCTGCTGGGCGGAAACACCTGGCAGAGCTAATTGCACCTCACGCATTGAGCGGAAGAGATTGACAACTTTGTTGGCCGGGACATTGATGGCATTGATCGATTTATCCCACTGGAACATCTTGACCTCCAGCCATACTTATAAACCTTCGAACGCAGTAAGTGCCTGAAAGCGGCGAAAGCGGGCTTCGACCTCTGCCCATTCCAACCTTCTTAACCGGTCCAGGCTGAAGTCCTCCACCGTAAACGACGCCATGACGCTGCCAAAGACCGTCGCTTTGCGAATCGTTTCATCACTCAGGTTGTTGGTGGCGGCCAGGTAGCCCATGAACCCTCCGGCAAAGGTATCCCCGGCACCTGTCGGGTCGAAAACTTCTTCCAGAGGATAGGCCGGAGCAGAAAAAATCGAATGTTCACTGAAGACCAGGACACCATACTCGCCACGCTTGACAACCAGGGTTTTCGGACCCATGGCCAAGACGGCGCGAGAGGCCTTGACCAGGTTCGCTTCATCGGCCAACTGGCGGACTTCGGCTTCATTGATGACCAGGATGTCGACATGACCAAGGGTGCGGATCAAAGCCTCACGTTTGCCATCGATCCAGAAATTCATCGTGTCACAGGCAATCAACTGCGGTCGCTCGACCTGTTTCAGGACTTCAAGCTGCAGCTCCGGATCGATGTTGGCCAGGAAAACATACTTGGCTTTCCGGTAGGATTCCGGCAGTTCGGGATGAAACGTCTCGAACACGTTAAGATGTGTTTCCAGGGTGTGGGCTTCGTTAAGATCGTAGCCGTAACGGCCCTTCCAACGAAAAGTTAGTCCGGGTCGGGTCTGCAACCCAGCCAGGTCAACCCCGCGCAACGTCAGAAACTGCTTGGGTTCTTCGGGGAAATCCTCACCAACCACGGCAACCAGTTGCACACCGGTAAAGAAACTCGCCGAAGTAGAAAAATAGGTCGCCGAACCACCGAGAACGTCGTTCCCTTGACCAAAAGGTGTCTCAACGCTGTCGAAAGCAACCGAGCCTATAACCAGAATATCCATAAAGCCCCTTGAGCTATACTGTTCGTCTGTAAAATTTCAATTGTCCATTAGAACAAATCTGTCAATATTTAGCAATGTTACTGATTTCCTAATCGAGATATTTCCCGAGGATCGGGTCGAGATCTTTTCGCGTCTGTGCAGGAATCAACGAACGGTCCGTCATAATGGCAAACTCCAGGGCTTTGCCACACTCGCAACCGGGCTCCGCAGAGAGCTCCGAGACGGCCGCCTTGATGATGTCCTTGGCCATGGCAACATTCTGCTTGATAATCGCCAGTACGGCCTCCACGGTGACATCATCGTGGCTGTCGTGCCAGCAATCGTAATCAGTCGCCAGAGCTACGGTCCCGTAGCAGATCTCTGCTTCGCGCGCCAGTCGCGCTTCCGGGATATTGGTCATCCCGATAATGTCAACGCCCCAGGAACGATAAATCGTTGATTCGGCACGTGTGGAAAAGTTTGGCCCTTCAATGCAGATATAGGTGCCGCCCTTATGGACTGTCGCGCCGGCGCTCTGGCCAGCTTCAAAAAGAGTGTTACTCAGTTCCGGGCAAACAGGGTCGGCGAACTGGACGTGGCCGGTCACTCCCTGACCGAAAAAAGTAGACTCACGTTTTCCCTGGGTCCGATCAAAGAACTGGTCTGGAATGACAATATGCCCCGGGACAATCTCTTCTTTCATGCTGCCGACGGCTGAAACGGAGAGAATGCGCTGCACGCCAAGCTTCTTCATGCCATAGATATTTGCCCGATAAGGGACTTCAGACGGCAGGAGCCGGTGTCCACGACCATGTCGTGGCAGGAAAACCATCTTGACCCCCTCCAGCATCCCCGTGATGTAAGCGTCACTCGGAGAGCCAAACGGAGTCTCAAGCCGCACTTCTTCAATATTTGTAAGCCCGTCGATTTCATACAGGCCGCTACCGCCGATAACGCCAATCGTCATCTGATCCATAACTTTTCCTCCGTAATATTTTTTAAGTGTTTGAATAAACTTTTGGAAAAGGATGCATTCATGGCAGAAGCACTTCTTAATCTAAGGGCTCATTCTGCCTGAAATCTCCAGTTGTGACTTGTTTTTTTATGGGAGGAGGTCAGCCTGTTCCAAACCGTGATTTACCAGGCCCGCAGGAACTGAAAGCTTACAGGACAAGCTTAATTCAGGACAACACGAAACATCATGTCCGCTTCTTCCGCTTTAATTATCTGTAGCCTATACCTATCGACTGTAACCACATCACTTTCTGACAAATCAAACTGATACTGTTTCCTGCTGGGTGAAATCGCATTGCCAGCCTTTTCGCTCAAAATAATCACGACCTCAGAAGCATTCCTGCCGCCATAAAAAAGTTGTATACGTGTACCGTCTCTCTCTTCAGTCAGAAAAGGGCTACCTGCAAGAGCAAGCCGCTTCGGACCAACCTTTCGAGTAAGCTGATCTGGCTTGCTCAAACAGGAAGCCAAAAGGAGTACGGCAAAAAAAATTGCAGCAGCTCTTATCAAAGCATCTCTCATTCTAAATTTGTTTCAAATTCTGTCTGGGAAGCGAAACAAAAAGCCACCCGGTTTTTCAACGGATGGCTTGTAGACATCGTTCATCTGCTCCCTGATTCTCAGAAACCTGCATGAATAACTCTCGATCAATTTACAACAATCGAAGAATAAGGTCAAAGCGAGAGGTGTCCGGGAAGTTATTTTTAAATTTTCAGTAGCAATATCAACCAATATGGCGATCTCCCCGGCAACACTGCCAAACGGACAAATGTCCCCGTTAGAAGTTGTTTTAAGGCTCGTGATAGACTAAAGGGTACGAAGGGTATTAATCCAGCCCTCGCCAATATTACATTAGGGTGGAATCATGTCGGAAGATACTGAACTAGCGGCCAAAGTACATTACAGTTTTTTGCCCGAAGACTATGAAGATGATCGTGTGAGTATCGCAGTCACATTGCGACCTCTGTACACCATCGGGGGTGATTACTGCAGCATTCTTTCACTGGACGAAAATCGCATCTTGATCTGTACCTGTGACGCTGTCGGCCATGGCACTTCTGCGGCTCTTTTTGCCGCCCGAGTCAATACCTATGTTCTGACCCACGCACGCACCGACCTGGCCCCCTGCGAGCTGGTATCAGGGCTTAATTCCTACCTTTGCAATCGCTTGGGCGAAACCGGGATATACACCACATTCTACGCCATGCTCCTTGATTTTAAATCCGGGGTCATGACCTTCGCGGGCGCCGCTCACCCCCCGGTCATACAATTTGATCAAAACAAAATGGAGTGTCGTGAGTGGCCCTCGAATTCCACTTATCTTGGGATCATGGATCCGATGCCTATTCTGTGTGGTTCAGAGCAAGTTCAATTGAACGCTGGTCATCGTTTCCTTCTCTATTCTGACGGTTTGATTGAAGTGCAGGGAAGAGAGCAGCAATTGTTTGGGACGGAGAGGCTTTCTCTGGCCTTGAGGGAACATGTAAAGTTGAGCGGCCAGGCATTGAACAACGCAATACTTGAACAAGCAGAAGCCTTCGCTTCTAACGGGTTTGAAGATGATGTTCTTTTGATGAGCGTTGTGATCAAGTGAGAGGTGTTTTTGGGGTTTTCTGAAAAGTACAGATCGACCGGAGAAGAGACATGCAATGATTGTTTTTCCATTAGGCTCTGATTGCATTTGTCTTGAAATTGAGGAGGTCAAATATCCTTAAGACTTGTGAGAATGAGTTGCGGTAGTATTTATAATAACTCGTATGATCGGATCTGGATTGTTGCTGTTAATTGTGCAAAGTAAGAACGGCCAACCCGATATTTCGTGTTGGCCGTTTGCCTGTCTGATATCTAGTGAATTATGAGACAGAACCTTCATGTCTCCACTAACCAAAATTCCAGAAAGATTATTGTTTTATAGCAATCCAATTCCGTTTAGGGCTTCTGTCCAAGGACTTCCAATAAAACATCTCCACTCGCTCCGGACGGAGGTTTGGCACCAACGATATTTGCTAGGGTGGACGCAACGTCAACAGTATGGACTCTGCGTGAAACAGTCTGTGGCTTTAGATTGTGTCCCGCAAAAATAATGGGGACAAAGGTGTCATATGGCCACGGAGAACCATGCACGACTGTTACTGAAAGACCGTCCAGATCATTGATAAACCAACCCGGATCAAATACGACGTAAACATTACCGGATCGCTTGGGATGATAATTATTGGTCATCGCCCGAGTCAGGTAATTATCAGCCACGACACCGCGTGACAAAGCGGTACTGGAGACAGCGATCGAAACGCCTGGGAAACGAACTAGCTCATCAACAATAGCGTCTTCAAGCGCCAACAAGTCGACATCAGGATTGCTGATCACTTCGTTACTAAGATAAACATAGGGGTGATCATATCCTTCGATGAGCTTACCCGAAACACCAAATTTACTCTTGATTCTATCGATTGCAGGTTTCTTGTCCCAGAGATCTGGAGAAACGTAGCCGGTCGGTATCCCCATAGATTCCAAGTAACCGGGAGCCTCCGGACCACCGTGATCGGCGGAGAGAACAATCAAGGTATTATCCAGGCCAATTCTCTCATCGATAAACGCAAACAGGTTTGCCAGCGTGCGGTCGAGCCGCAGAATATTGTCTTCCGATTCTAGGCTCGAAGGGCCGAAAAAATGTCCGATATAGTCTGTCGCAGAAAAGCTGACGCCAAGAAAGTCGGTAATGTCGTCACTGCCGATATGTTCGGCATCGATGGCAGCCTTGGCAAACTCTAGTGTGAGTTCGTCACCAGCAGGGCTTACCGTAAGATAGGTGGAATAGTACTTGTTGTCTGGCGTGTTGAACTTGTGTGGAAAAGTCCGTCCGTACCCGGCGAGGTCAAATTCCCACTCCTGATTGTCCCTGTCGCCAAATAAATACGTGTCTTCGGGATGCATAAGCTCCCAGGCTTTACCTGAATATTGCTCGGGCAGTTTTTTCGCGTTCCAGTCGACCACCCACTGTGGATACTTTTTATAGTAATAACTGCTGGTAACAAATTCGTTGGTCGATTTTGAAAACCAGAATGCTTTTCCGGAATGTCCGGCCATAGAGACCGCCCCCCGATCCTTAACGGATATACCGAATACTTTTGCTTTTCCGGCAGTCAATGAGGACAGTTCATCTGAAAAGGTTGTTGTGAGAATAGAGGCAGGTGATCGGCCATCACTCGATGCTGCTTTTTGAGTTGGGTCAATCTCGGTGCTGGCATCCACATCTGCACCCTCGGTTAGCAATTTATGATTTGGATCTTCGATGTTGTAGGTCGTAACACCTGTCGATCGGTCAAACCAGATGTTTCCGATCATCCCATGTTCTGATGGGTTGGCGCCTGTAGCAAGAGTGACATGCCCAACGATCGTTTCAGTGTTTGCGTGGGCGTGATGGGCGTTATTAAAAACCACACCTTTATCCAAAAGATACCTGAGCCCTCCGTTTCCCAACCGATCATAATAGCGTGTTGGCAAATCTCCGCGTAGCTGGTCGACCGTGATCTGAAGGATAAGTTTTGGCTTTTCGTATACCGTCTCTGCTACCACCCAGACGGGAAAGGCCAGCAGGAAAAGCGTAGCCACCACAGCACGGATTATTATTTTCATAACATCACCCTTGCCCCTGCTTAAGAAGCACTTTTGTCCTCAAAGCTCTGACGACGTGCACTCTATTCAACATCTTGCGGATCCGGGAATGCCCAGTTTCCATTCAAAGTTTCCTGCCCCGACTGATACCTCCTGACGATGTAATTCTATCTCGGTACGATCGGCAGGAAGTTGTCGGCCTTCGGGTCACCACCAAAGTGTATGTTCCATCTGACGTTCATCAAATAAGCACTGAGTTAATGTTATTTGAAAATGTGAAAATATCAATCATATGTAATTAAAACAGCTCAAACAAAAAAGCCCTCCAAACAGGAGGGCTTTTCATATCATGATTTTTATTGTAACTAAATTACCACTTGCGGAAACTTCCCACTTTTTCAGCGGATTCCCATTTATTCCGTGTTTCTAATACCG
>CAZXBD010000008.1:0-10471 GCA_964638305.1 uncultured Geobacteraceae bacterium
GGGAACATGGTCTGGACCGCTGTTGACGGTGTCAGCGGTGCGACGGCGCTGGCCCACGCTGCCGAGGGCGGGTTGCAGGCGGTCATGGTCGTAACCCGTTGGTTTGACGCCTTCATCGGTGTGATTCCGGGTTCGATGGGGGAGACCTCCACCCTTGCCTGCCTGTTTGGCGCCGCTGTCCTGGTCCTTTCCGGTATCGGCTCGTGGCGCATCATGCTCGCGGGGCTGATTGGTGCGCTCGGCTTGTCCATGCTCTTTGTCATGATCGGCAGCAGCACCAACCCGATGTTTGAGATCGGGCCGCTCTGGCACCTGGTCCTTGGAGGCTTTGCCTTCGGCCTGATTTTCATGGCGACCGATCCGGTCTCCGGAGCGATGACGGAAGAGGGGCAATGGCTCTACGGCTTCCTCATCGGCACCATGTGCATCCTGATCCGGGTCATCAACCCGGCCTTCCCGGAAGGGATGATGCTCGCCATCCTGTTCGGCAATGTCTTCGCGCCGGTGATCGACCAGATGGTCCTCAAGTTCCACATCAAGCGGAGGCTGCGGCATGTCCAGGGATAGCACCGGAAAAGTCCTGACTGTAGCGTTTGTCTTGTGCGTCGTCTGCTCGATCCTGGTTTCAGCTGCGGCCGTGGGCTTAAACGAACGCCAGGAACGGAACAAGGCGGAAGAGAAAAAGAAGAATATCCTGCAGGCTGCCGGACTCTACGAGGCTGGTGTGCCAATTGAAGAACAGTTCAGTAAAATCGAGACCCGGATCGTCGATCTACAGACCGGCGAGTTCACCTCGGACTTCGATGCCGCGACCTTCGATAGCCGCTCGGCGGCGCGTGATTCCGAGACCAACTACCGGATCTCGGCCGATCTCGACCTGGCGGCGATCAAGACTCGCTCACGCTACAAGGACGTCTACCTGGTGATGGATGGCGACGAGCTGCAGCGGCTAATCCTGCCGGTGCACGGCAAGGGGTTGTGGTCAACGATGTACGGCTTCATCTCCCTGGCCAATGATTTTACCACCGTGAAAGGCTTTGCCTTTTATGAGCACGGCGAAACACCGGGCCTCGGTGGCGAGATCGATAACCCGGGTTGGAAGAAGCAATGGCAGGGCAAGAAGATTTACGACGAAACGGGCGAGACCCGCATCGAGGTCCTCAAGGGCACGGTCGATAAGAATGCACAGAATGCCGTCTACCAGGCGGACGGCCTGGCCGGAGCGACCCTGACCGCGCGCGGTGTCGGCAACCTGCTCAAGTACTGGATGGGTGACAACGGCTACAAACCTTTTATCGCCAGATTGAAAACGGCGGGAGTAAAGCAATGAGCAAATCTACAGATGTTTTACTCGATCCCTTGTTCAACAAAAACCCGATCGGTCTGCAGATTCTCGGCATCTGTTCGGCGCTGGCCGTCACCACCAAGCTCGAGACGGTTATCGTCATGGCTCTGGCGGTGACCTTCGTGATCGCCGGCTCCAACGTCTCGGTCAGCCTGATCCGCAACCAGATCCCCGGCAGCATCCGCATCATCGTCGAAATAACCATCATCGCGACCCTGGTCATTATCGTCGACCAGTTTCTGAAGGCCTACGCCTTTGGCATCAGCAAGCAGCTCTCGGTCTTCGTCGGGCTGATCATCACCAACTGTATCGTGCTCGGTCGTGCCGAGGCCTTCGCCATGAAGAACCCTCCGGGGCTCAGCTTCCTCGACGGAATCGGCAACGGCCTAGGGTATAGCATCGTCCTCTTGATCGTCGCCTTCTTCCGTGAGCTGCTCGGCGCCGGCAAGCTGCTCGGGTTCACAATTCTGCCGAACATTAACGAAGGCGGCTGGTATCTGCCCAATGGTTTGATGCTGTTGCCGCCGAGTGCCTTCTTCATCATCGGTTTGCTGATCTGGGCTTTGCGTACCTGGAAAACCGATCAGGCTGAAAAGGAGAACTGAATGCCACGTCCGGCTTGTTACATTTACCAATTTCGGCCCTTTTTGCCGCTTCCTGCGTTGCGGCAATTCGGCTTAGCTTCAGCCAGGCCTGCATTGCCGTGCCTTGGCATCAACAAAAACGACTCGAAATCACCTCAACTAACCAGCCAAACGGGGCACTAGAATGGAACACTATCTAAGTCTCCTGATCCGCTCGATTTTCATCGAAAACATGGCGCTCGCATTTTTCCTCGGCATGTGCACCTTCCTTGCCGTTTCAAAAAAGGTGGATACCGCCATCGGCCTCGGCGTCGCGGTGATTGTCGTGCAGACGATCACCGTCCCGGTCAACAACCTGATCTACCAGTTCCTCCTCAAGCAGGGCGCGCTCGAGTGGCTCGGCATGGCAGAAACGAATCTGACCTTTATCGGCCTGATCTGTTACATCGGCGTGATCGCCGCGATCGTGCAGATCCTCGAAATGGTTCTCGATCGCTTCTTTCCCTCGCTTTACAACTCGCTCGGCATTTTTCTGCCGCTGATCACGGTTAACTGCGCCATTCTCGGCGGATCGCTCTTCATGGTCGAACGCGACTACAATTTTGCTGAAAGCGTTGTCTTTGGCTTCGGCAGCGGAGCGGGCTGGGCCCTGGCATTGGTTGCCCTGGCCGGCATCCGCGAAAAAATGAAATATGCTGATGTCCCCGTCGGCTTGCGGGGCCTGGGTATTACCTTCATGATTACCGGTCTCATGGCCATGGCGTTCATGGCTTTTTCCGGCATTCAGCTGTAACGGTAAAGATGATGATTGCAATAAGCTTGGGCGTACTCATATTTACGGTCATAGTCATGATGCTGGTGGCCCTCATCCTGGTTGCCAGGTCCTGGCTGATCCCGCCCGGCGAAGTGACGCTCAATATCAACGACGACCCGGACAAAAGCTTGTTGGTCAATCCCGGCGACAAGCTGCTCGGCGTGCTCGGCAACCACGATATCTTTATCCCCTCCGCCTGTGGTGGAGGCGGGACTTGCGCTCAGTGCCGGGTCAAGATCAACTCGGGTGGTGGCGATATCCTGCCAACGGAAACCGCACACATCAACAAGCGGGAGGCAAAAGAAGGGTATCGTCTCTCCTGCCAGGTCAACGTCAAGCAGGACATGGACCTTGAACTCCCGGTCGAGATCTTCTCCATCAGCAAATGGGAGTGTCGCGTCATCTCCAACGAGAGTCGCGCGACCTTCATCAAGGAGCTGGTGCTGGAGCTGCCCGAAGGGGCAGACCTGGATTTCCGGGCGGGCGGCTATATCCAGATCGACGCGCCGCCGCACGTTGCCGAGTACAAAACCATGGCGATCGACGAAGAATTCCGGGAAGACTGGGACAAGTACGACCTCTGGCAGTATTGCTCCGAGGTCAATGAGCCGATCATGCGCGCCTACTCGATGGCCAACTATCCGGAGGAAAAAGGCATCATCATGCTTAATGTGCGGGTTTGCCCGCCGCCGCCCGCTGTTCCCGATGCGCCCCCGGGGCAGATGTCGTCTTTTATCTTCAACCTGAAGCCGGGTGACAAAGTAATGATTTCAGGTCCTTATGGCGAATTCTTTGCCCAGGAAACCGACGCCGAAATGGTCTTTATCGGTGGCGGCGCCGGCATGGCCCCGATGCGTTCACACATTTTTGACCAGCTCAAAAGACTCGATTCAAAACGCAAAATCTCTTTCTGGTACGGTGCCCGCAGCCTGCGTGAAGCCTTCTACGTGGAGGAGTTCGACGAGCTGGCGGAGAAGTTCGATAATTTCACCTGGACCCTGGTGTTATCAGACCCCTTGCCGGAAGATAACTGGACCGGAGCGACAGGGTTTGTGCACCAGTACCTCTACGACAATTACCTCGTCAACCATCCGGCGCCTGAAGACAGTGAATATTATATGTGCGGTCCGCCGATGATGAACAAGGCCGCCGGTGAGATGATCTACGACCTCAGCGTGGAGCACGAGAATATCATGTTCGACGATTTCGGCATCTAACCCCGCGGGAGAGAAGTCAGGAGCCAAAGATGCGCTTTGAACAGACACGTGAAATCTTACACAATCTCGTCCCCAACTATCACCGCAGGGTCAGCGATTTCTACCAGAACATGGCGGACGGCGATGTTTCACCGCGCGTGCGGCTGATGCTCGATTACCTGATTGACCATGAACAGCACCGTGCTCTGGCGCTGGGGGAGTATTGCCAGGGTGCCTCGGCCCATGTCCTTGAACACTGGTTCAGGGGCGTGGAGATCAGTTTCCCGGTGGCGCGGCAAGACACACTTGGTGAAGCGGCAAGAACGGACCTCGATCAGCTGGTGAAAGCGGCAGTGGACTACAAAACCACCCTGATAAACTACTTCTCCCATCTGCTCGAACATTGCAGCGGCAAGGAAAGCACGGAGCTGTTCCAGACCCTGAAGACCCAGGAAGAAAAAGCGATGAAAAGGATGATCCGCCATTCGCAGGGGCTCGCCGACCTTTAATGCTGCGATCCTTTTCACTCCTGATAAGCGGTTTTCTTCTCCTGATATTGACCGGCGGATGCCAGCAGGAAGAAACCTCTGGTACGATTCGCCTCTCCGGCAAGACCATGGGGACAACCTGGTCGGTTATCATAGCTGACGGTACAGTCGGTACCGACACCGCCGCCCTGCAACAACTCCTGCAAGCCCGCCTTGACCAGATCAACGGCCTGATGTCGACCTACGAACCGACCTCGGAACTGTCGCGATTCAACGACCGGGCCATCAGCGACTGGTTTCCGCTCTCGGAGGACACGGCGCAGGTCATCGAGGTCGCGCAGGAGGTCAGTCGGCTCAGTGGTGGCGCTTTTGATGTCAGCGTCGGGCCTCTGGTTGAACTCTGGGGGTTTGGCGCCGCCGCGCGGGGCAAACGAGTCCCTTCCGAAGAGCAGATCAGTAAAAGCCTCGCCCTGGTCGGTTATGAAAAAATCCGGCTGCGCAGGGAACCCGCGGCAGTCAGCAAGCAGATACCAAAGTTGAGGATCGACCTCTCCGCGGTTGCCAAGGGTTACGCCGTTGACGCTCTCGCGGAAATCCTCGAGCAGCAGGGGCTCAGCAACTACCTGCTGGAGGTTGGCGGCGAGTTGCAAATTGCCGGGCATCGTGGTGATGGAGACCCCTGGCAGATCGCGATCGAAAAGCCGCTGGAGGGCATCCGCGAAGTCGCCGCGATTTTCCCCCTCACCAATACCGCTCTTGCGACCTCCGGCAATTATCGTAACTTTTACGTAGAAGACGGGCAACGCTACTCACACACCATCGATCCGGTCAGCGGCAGGCCCGTCCGTCACAAGCTGGCGTCGGTGACCGTGCTCGATCAGACCTGCGCGCGGGCGGATGCGTTGGCCACGGCGTTGATGGTCATGGGTGAGGAAAAGGGGCGCGAGCTTTGTGAAAAACACCGGATCGCCGCTTACTTCATGATTCATGAAGGAGAGTCGATGATCGTTTACGAGAGTCCCACGTTTCGGAAGTTTGTGGCAGAGGTTAAGTAATGAAAGTCTTTTTTGCAGCGCTGGTCTTTTTTCTACTCGCTTTTGCCGGCCTGGCCGCCGGTCTCCTGCTCAAACGTAAAGGACTGCGTGGTGGATGCACACCTCCTCCCGGCAACGATCATGAGTGCCACTGTAAAGGTGAGAAAGGCCGAGACGGCAAGGGAGGGGTCTGCGAGGGGCCTCAGGAGGGTGAGATTCAGAAAGGCGTTGAAAGCCGGACTGTTTGACCAGGTGGCGGGGAATGATTTTCGAAAGTGACAGATGGTGAGCCAAAATAATGACGATTGCTGTTAACAAGACCTCTATCAAGGCCATTGCGTTTGACTGGGGTGGAGTCCTCTGCGAAGATCCCGCTCCCGTATTTTTAGCACAACTGGCACTTAGCCTCCAGTGCTCGAAAGAAGATCTGCAGCTCCATTTGTCAGCTTCTATGGATGGCTTTCAAAGAGGTATTGTCAGCGAAGAGCGCTTTCTGGCAGAGGTTGCTGAAAAGGTCCAGCGCCCGGTTATGACGAAACCCTTCTGGAAAGAAGCATTGAGAACCGTCTACAGGGAACAACCGGCTGTTCTCCAGATGATACGCTGCCTGCGTGAACAAGGCTATGCAATCGGGCTCCTCACCAACACGGAAGCACCCGCGCGTGAATTTCATCTGGAGTGCGGTTATGATTTTTTTAACGCTCGCATTTTTAGTTGTGAAGAAGGGCTCGTCAAGCCTGAGAGGGAAATTTACGCTCTGATGGCAAAACGCCTTAAGGTAACCACCAGTGAGCTTCTTCTGATTGATGATAAAAAAGAGAATGTTGAAGGTGCAAAAGCTGCCGGTGCTTTCGGGATCTTGTATGAGAACCCAGCACAACTGTTCACCCAACTGGAAAGTCACGGAATTTTTCTAACGGGGTCTCTTGGATAGGGGACACACAATTTGTGTGCCCCCGCTTTATGGGTTTTGGAAATGTATCCCCTACCTGAGAAATAATGAAAGCCCTAGATCACCTGGTCCGGGGCTTTTCTTATATGTCAGGGTTTCTAGTAAACACCTCAAACAAGTCATTTTTTATGATTTGAACCAATACGAGAGGACTTCTGATGATTTTTTTAAGTGTGTCAGCGGCAGGAAATTAAGGACACTACATAATATAGACTGATCTCAACCTGCCGGACTTGCTGGAACAACTTCTGATTAAAGGGTCTCCTACGCACTACTCAAGTCAGCTTATATTGCAAGCGTTCTTAGACTCTGATGGGTTGATGACTAAATGGGTTGACATTGATTTAGCGATCAGATTAAGATCCCGCCGATGATTTCCTTTTTCTGCCGACATACAGTTCCCATAGCACTACTGCTTTCAATATTCATGGTTTCCGGTGTAGTTTCTACGTCAGTCGTGCTCGCCGACCAGAGTGCACCCGGGCAGTGTTGTGACGAAGAGTCAGCTCCAGCCAATCCTGTGAACGAAGCTGAGTGTGTCGATTGTGGCTGTCTTGGCTGCGTTTCCGCAATTCATCCATCCGACCCTATAAATACTGCACCATTAGTTACTTCCTTCCAGCCGCAGTGGCTAATACTAGCAAAGCATCCATCCGGTTATCACAGCTCCATCGATTACCCTCCTGAATTTGTCTGATTCACAATAAGACATGAGTTCGAAATGAAATCCGCAGGGAGACGTGCGTCTAATTGCGCCTGCTCGTGGAGCGTTCGGTAGTTTAAACTATTTCTGGAGTAAATAATGATGAATCTTTCGAGATTAAAAACTATCTGTGTTGTATTCCTAATTGCTTTTTTGATGGTAGCGGCAGGCTGCAATAACGATGCGGCTTATCAAATAAATGATGTGGCTTCTGACCCAGGAGCCTATAGCGGTGTTTTAAAGTTGGAAGGTGTAGTTTACGCGTTCTCCAAAGACGATCCTTCTATCGTTGGCGTAATGGATAAAAAAGAGTTGCAGTGCAAGACACCAAACTGCAAAAAAGTACTGCTTGCGATGAGGACCACGGGTTCAAAACTTGCTGTTGGTGATGAAGTCAAGGTGTCAGGTTCTATAGTTAAAGAAGACTGGGGCTACCTCCTGAAGGCGGCTCAGGTTCAGGTTGTGGGCAATCACAAACTCGGAGGGGTGTAATGACTCCTTCAAAATTAGTGCTAAAAAACTTGGTGCGTAGAAGAGGCCGGTTCGTTTTCACTTTGCTCGGCATTATGATCGGTATGGCCTCATTCGTAACTTTCATAGCTCTTGGCGGCAGCCTTAAATCTCAGATCGAGCGTGAGTCGGCAGCTCTTGGTGCAAATCTGGTGGTGACACCCAAAGGTAGTTGCGCCTACGAACAAGTCTCCATTCTGACAGGAGAACAGTTACCAACGACTATAACCGGCGATGAAGTGGCTACAATCAGTTCCATCGGGGGCATGACGGCCATTCCTTATCTTGCGGAACGTTCGGCGATCGACAACCGGCCTGTGTCGGTTATGGGCGTACTCCCCGAAGAAACAATAAAATTCAAAAACTGGAAACTGGGTCAAGGAGAATACTTCTCTGCGGCTGATTCGGAGGGTGCGGTGCTTGGTTCGGTCCTGGCGGAACAATTTGGCTTATTGCCAGGAGCCGAGATACGTGTTCGTGGCAGCCAGATTAAAGTGTTGGGCGTACTTGAAGAAACCGGTGGCAAGGATGATTTGACAGTATTCCTTAGTCTGCCACAGGCACAACACCTTTATGAACAGGAGGGGCTAGTCTCCTATGTAGCGGTACGAGTTGACCGCCTGGATGAGGTTGACCTTTACGCTAACAAGATCAAAGAAAAAGTCAGCCTTGGAGTTGTTTCTGATAAACAAATGCGTAGCTCAGTGCTTTCGATTGTTGGCACAGTCAACATTACTCTTCAGTTGATTGCTGCTGTGGCTATTCTCGCTGCGGCCTTTGGCATCGTCAACACTATGATGACAGCGACTTACGAGCGTAAGCGTGAAATAGGTATCCTTCAAGCGATGGGAGCAACCCGACTAGGTGTATTCAGGCTTTTTTTGTTGGAATCTGGCGTTTACGGACTCATTGGAGGGATAGGTGGTGCCGTGCTTGGTGGTGCTGCAGCTGCTTTCGCAACACCTTACATCAGTCAGAATGCTGCGACTTCGTTTGTTAAGGGGGCCCAGGTCAGCATTGATCCATTAATGCTTTTGGGGGCAATTCTGTTTTCTACCCTGGTCGCTATGATTGCAGGTCTCTATCCGGCAATCAAAGCCTCTAAACTTTCTCCCGTGGAGGCGATAAGCTATGAGTGATTCAGTTATTACGGTTAAAAACCTTGTTAAGGAATATGGTAGTGGTGCAGCGATGGTGAAGGCCTTGCGTGGAGTCGACCTGGAAATTTCCCGTGGTAGCTTTACTTGCATCGTCGGGCCATCAGGTCACGGAAAATCAACTCTCATGCACATGCTTGGCGGACTCGATCATCCCACAAACGGCAGTGTTACGATTGACAATCAAGAGATCTTCCGACTTGGCAACAAGGAGTTGGCATGTCTTCGGGCTCAAAAAATTGGTTTTGTATTTCAGTTTTTCAATCTACTTCAAAGCCTGACGGCGACAGAAAACATAGAAACAGCTCTTATGCTCGCCGGAGTCCCGGAGGAGCAACAAAAAAAGCGCGCTAAAGAACTTTTGCAAACTGTTGGTTTGGAGCAAAAAGCCAATGCAAAGCCAGGGCAACTTTCAGGTGGTCAACAGCAACGAGTTGCTATCGCCCGTGCATTAGCCAATGACCCGCCAATACTTTTAATGGATGAACCGACTGGCAATCTCGATTCAGAAGCAGAAGCCGAGGTGATGAGCGTACTCGAATCTCTTCACCGCCAAGGGAAAACGATTATCTTTGTTACCCACAGCAATGAGATAGCCGCGAGGGCGGAACATCTTGTCCTTGTTCGTGATGGCCAGATTGATGTCACGCCTTCACTTAAAATAGCCAGTTAAGTAAGTTCTTGTGGGCCGCTTCTTACATCGAGGCGGCCCTAACTGCAAACTAGTTCAGACGTAAGCCTCAGCTTTTTTATACTGTGGTAAAATCCAAGAGGAGCCAGACATGATAACAACGGTCTCCCTGTAATTTTTCGGAGAGGCCGTTTTGTGACGGAGTGATTTAGGCTTTAACAATTCTTATAAATCACGACTTCTGAGACGAAAACCGGCTTCTTATTGATAGAGGTATTCAGTAAGCTCGTTAATAAGCAAAACTATGGCCACCTGGTAACGGGTGGCCTTTTCATATTTGTGGGCATTTATAAAACACGAAAGCCGTTTGCTGTTCCTCGGTGTTTGACATCTATGTCGCCTCAGATAAAGTTAAGAACTGCATTCATTTCATGACTTTGGAAAGGAGGGCGACATGACCAAATCTATTCGTGATGTGTTGAAGAACAAGGGAGCTTCAATTGTTAGTGTCAGTGCTAATGAGACAGTTTACAAGGCCTTGGAATTGATGGCTAGGGAGGATATTGGCGCATTGCTTGTCATGAACGAGGGAAAGGTGGTCGGCATAATGTCCGAACGCGACTATGCACGGAAGGTAATTTTGGAAGGCCTGTCATCACTCAAAACATCTGTTGAGAAGATCATGACGAACAAAGTCTTTTATCTCTCTCCGGACCAAAGTGTGGAAGAGGGGTTGGCGCTGATGTCCGACAAACGCTGTCGTCATCTTCCTGTATTTGAAGATGGCACCCTGATCGGTTTGGTTTCAATTGGCGATCTTGTTCAGACCAATGTCGCTGAAAAGGAATTTATGATCAGCCAGCTTGAGAAATTACATTCTCAGTGGGTATGTGAACTCGAGTAAATACTATTTGTTATTATCCGGGGACACACAGTTTATGCGTTTCCTTTTCTGAAAACACGGAGCCCTTGTCCCTTTGATCAAGGGCTTTCTTATATCTCACGACTTATATAATGAATAATGGTCACCTGGTAACGGGTGGCCTTTCTTATTTGT
>CAZXBD010000009.1:0-6595 GCA_964638305.1 uncultured Geobacteraceae bacterium
GTGGTGCCACGAGGCAGGAAGACGTTAATCAGCAGTAGCCCCATGCCGAAGCAAACCAGGATCAGTGACGGCAAGATAGCTGCCATATTGACGTTCTGTATGGCGATTTCCACCAGGTTTTCCATTGAATGGCTCCTCAAACGCTATGAAAAATATCTTTAATCGTTGACCGTAATTTGCGTAACGGTTTGGTCTACATCCTCGACCATCATTGCAATCTGCTGCTTACCTTTAACCTGTTTGATCATTTCTTCAAGGGTCGGGTTCATTTTCGCCAGGAAAGTGTTCGGGTAGAAACCAATCCAGAAGATGAAGATCAGTAAAGGCATCATGATGGCAACTTCACGAGCCGAAAGGTCCTTTAAGTTTTCGTTTTTCGGATTTGTTATTTTACCCATCATGACCCTCTGGAACATCCAGAGCATATACACGGCAGCAAGGATGACACCAGTCGTTGCGAAAACCGTAAAGACGCGCAGTTCACTCTCAAAAGCACCAACCAGGATCAGGAATTCACCGACGAAACCGTTGGTGCCGGGAAGGCCAATTGATGAAAAGGTCACAATCAGAAAGATCGTGGCGAAAACAGGCATGACCTTGCTCAAACCACCAAAATCTACAATCAGGCGAGTATGCCTGCGCTCATAGATAAAGCCGACAATGAGGAAGAGTGCGCCGGTAGAGATACCGTGATTGATCATCTGCAGCATGCCACCGGAAAGTCCCTGCAGGTTCATGGCAAAGACACCAAGCATAACGAAGCCAAGGTGAGAAACCGAAGAGTAAGCGACAAGTTTTTTGACATCATCCTGCATCATGGCCACCAGGGCACCGTAAATGATGCCAACGACGGCCAGGAATGCCAGGACCGGGGTGAACTGCATGGTCGCCACAGGGAAGAGCGGAATCGCGAAGCGCACGTAACCGTAGGTACCCATCTTCAAAAGGATGGCTGCCAATATAACAGAACCTGCTGTCGGTGCTTCAGTATGAGCGTCAGGCAACCAGGTATGGACCGGGAACATCGGAACCTTGATAGCAAAGCTGAAAGCAAAGGCAACAAAGAGCCAGGTCTGCAAATGTGCAGGGATATCCATCTGAGCAAAATGAACAACGCTGAAGCCATTTTCAAAAGGAACACCGGCTTTAACTGAGAAGTAGTAAACGTAGATGATGGCGACCAGCATCAGCAGAGAGCCAACAGCTGTGAAAATAAAGAATTTAACCGCTGCATAGATGCGGTTCTTGCCGCCCCAGATACCGATCATGAAGTACATCGGTACAAGCATCAGCTCCCAGAAAACATAGAAGAGGAAGAGGTCGAGAGATATAAAGGCACCAAGCATCCCTGTTTCCAGGAGCAGCGCGAGGGCCATAAAACCCTTGGTGTTCTTATCAATAGCATGCCAGGTCGAAAGAATGGCGATCGGCATGATGAAGGTCGTCAGAAGAACCAGCCAGAGGCTGATGCCGTCAATACCGACATTGTAGTTCATCTGGAAGTACTGGCCGACACTGATCCAGTTGGCAAATTCTGTATAGTGCATCGCCGACGAGTTCAGGAAAACATCGTCGAACGCCAATGGCAGACTGATAAAGAAGACAATGATCGTGATGATCAGTGTCACCGTCTTGATCAGGCGGTCGGCTTCCCGAGGCAGGAAGAGGATAATCAGCATCCCCACCAGTGGGAAAAAGGTCATCAGGCTAAGAAGATGGTCATTCATGGGTGCTTGCTCCTTAAATCAACGCTTGAAACGTTCTACCCTTAGTTGAGGATAAAAATGGCCACCATGACCACCGTGCCGAACACCATAGTCAGGGCGTAATTCTGGAAGAGCCCTGATTGGGTATGGCGCAACACTGAAGAAAATGCACCTACCAGTTTGGCAACACCATGGACTATTCCGTCGACAACTTTTACGTCAAAACCCTTCCAACAGAAGATGCCGAGTTTCTTGGTGCTGTTAACAAAGAGCACATCGTAGGCTTCGTCGACGTACCACTTGTTGAAGACCGTACGATGCAGCTTCGAGAACTTTGCCGTGAATTTGCCGGGCAGAGAAGGATCCTTCATATACATGACAGTTGCGAGACCTATACCAGCCAAAGCAATAGCAACCGAGAAGACCATCAGGATGATCTCTGTGCTGGCTGTACCATGGGCTTCAATATTGTGCAGTTGTTGCGCATGGTGGAAGACCGGAGCCAGGAAAGCATCCAGTTTGTTTCCGATATGAGCAACATCGATTGCGTGGGGAATACCGATAAGACCGCCAACGGTTGCAAGGCCAGCCAGAACGACCAGAGGCAGTGTGATTACCCATGGAGACTCGTGAACATGGTCCTTTGCTTTTGCGTTTGTCTTTTGTTCGCCGTAGAAAGTCATATACAGGCAACGGAACATGTAGAAAGCAGTCATAAAGGCAGCGATCACTACGATGATCCAAATCAACTTGCTACCGCGCGTTGATGCAAAAGCCCACCAGAGGATCTCGTCCTTGGAGAAGAATCCGGAGAAGAACGGCAAGCCGGAAATTGCCAGGCAGGAGATACCGAAGGTTGCCCAGGTGACTGGCATTTTCTTCCGCAACCCGCCCATGTTACGCATGTCCTGCGCATCATCATCAACATGAGCATGATGTAGTGCATGGTGCATGGCGTGGATGACTGAACCTGAGCCGAGGAAGAGACAGGCCTTGAAGAATGCATGCGTCATCAGGTGGAAGATACCTGCGGTAAATGCACCAACACCCATCGCGACAAACATGAAGCCTAGCTGTGAAACGGTCGAGTATGCCAGAACACGCTTGATGTCGTTCTGTGCAAAACCGATCGTTGCAGCGAAAATCGCTGTCAGCGCACCCACCAGAGCAACCACATACATAGTGGTCGGGCTCATGGCGAAGAGGAGATTCATACGACCGATCATGTAGACACCAGCTGTAACCATGGTGGCGGCATGGATCAGTGCGGATACTGGGGTCGGGCCTTCCATCGCATCAGGAAGCCAGGTAAAGAGTGGCAACTGAGCCGACTTACCGGTTGCGCCGAGGAAGAAGCAAAGGGTTGCTACTGTGGTCACGCTGGCACCAAGGATCATGTCGCCGGAGAGGAGGTGTGCATTCTCCGTGATTTCGACAAAATTAATTGTCCAGACACCATGGCTTCCCAGCGCCCAGAAGATGGTAAAGAGGCCGAGGAGGAAACCGAAGTCACCAACACGGTTCATGACGAAGGCTTTCTTCGCTGCATCGCCCGCGCTCTGCTTCTCGAAGTAGTAGCCGATCAGCAGGTAGGAGCAGAGGCCAACACCTTCCCAGCCGACAAACATGACCAGGGCGTTGTTGCCAAGCACCAGCATCAGCATAGAGAAGACGAACAGGTTCAGATAGCTGAAGTAGCGATAGAAACCTTCCTCACCATGCATGTAACCGATGGAGTAGAGATGGATCAGGGAGCCGACACCGCAAACGACCATCAGCATCAACGCTGAAAGCGGATCGAGCAGGAAGCCCCAATCAACCTGCAGATTACCAACCGACATCCAGGACGCGATCACGTTCTCGTGAGACTTGACGGAATCGCCGAGCAGTTGGATTAAATACTTGCAGGAGACCAGGAATGAAAGGAATACCGCACCGGTACCGATGGCACCAATGATCTTTTCATTCTTGATGAACCGCTTGCCAAGCAACCCGTTGATGATTGCACCGAGCAACGGGAAGAAGGGTATGAGCCACAGTTTATCGTACATCTATCTCTCCTCCGAACAAAGTAAGCTTCTTATGGGAAGTGGGCGGTTTAAGTCGCTCACATTTTCAGCAGGTTCATTTCCCCAACGTCGATTGAATCGCGGTTTCTATAGAAAGTAATCATCAGGGCCAGGCCGACAGCAGCTTCAGCTCCCGCCACAGCCATGATAAAGACGACAAACACCTGCCCGTCCATGCTCTGTAAATGGCTCGAGAGCGCAATAAAAGTCAGGTTGACCGAGTTCAGCATCAGTTCGATGCACATGTAAATAACGATTGCGTTGCGCCTGGTTAACACCCCGTAGGTGCCCAAGGCAAAGAGAATCGCAGCAACCGTCATGTAGTGGTAAACACTAATCATCTTATCTCTCCTGTCATCCGTTACGGATTAGACTTCTCTTTTAGCCAGTACCACTGCACCAATAATTGCAACCAGCAGGACAATGGAAGCGATCTCAAAGGGCAGCAGGAATTCTGTGAGCATGGCCTTACCGATCAACTCAGTATGACCGAAGCTTTCAACAGTAAAAGCAGTGATGTCTCCCTCAGCGCCCGTGACACGGCCACGTTTGATGAAGTAGATCACGTTGACCAGAACCAGCAGGCTGGCAAGGCTCGACCAGACAATCCCTTTGGTGTAACGCTGGCGAGCTTCAGCACCGAGGTTAAGCAGCATGATGACAAACAAGATCAGCACCATGATCGCCCCGGCATAGACCATTACCTGGATTGCGGCCATAAATGGGGCATGCAGCATGACATAGAAGATCGACAGGCAGAAAAAGGTGTTGACCAGGCCAAGGGCGCTGTTAACAGGGCTTTGGCAACGGACCACCAGGATTCCTGAGACTACGGCGACCAACGCAACCAGATAGAAAAAGATAATCTCCATGACTTCTATAGCTCCTCTTGGCTTACTTCAGCAGCCGCTGCTTGGTGAACTGAAAGTCTTCACGCTTGTAATTGGCCAGTTCGTAATCACCGGTCATCTCGATGGCCTCAACCGGGCAGGCTTCCACACAGTAGCCGCAGAAAATACAGCGCAGCATATCGATCGTGTAAACTTCAGGGTACTTCTCACCATTTTCATTCTCCGCCGATACAACCGTTATGCACTTGGCCGGGCAAACAGTCGGACAAAGGTAGCAGGCGACACACTTTTCGCGATCCTGAGAAGGAACTAGGCGATGCAACCCACGAAATCGGTCAGACGTCTTGAGTTTGACCTTCGGGTACTGCACTGTCGTTGAGTGACCCGGGAGCATATGTTTGAAGGTAATGCTCAGACCTTTAGCAAATTCTTTGAACATGATCAGACCTCTTAAAGACTCAAAGGTAACGGTTTATTGCAGAATCACGACGACAAGGCCGGTAACCAGTACGTTGGCCAGTGCCAAGGGCAACAGAACTTTCCAACCCAAAAACATCAGCTGGTCATAGCGAACACGGGGGAAAGTAGCGCGCAGCCACATGAAACAAAACATCAGAAAATAAACTTTCAACAGCAACCAGGCAAAACCCGGAACCATGTTGAAGATGGCGAGATTGAAGGGTGCACTCCAGCCACCGAGAAAGAGGGAGACTGCAATTGCCGAGACAACAATCATGTTGGCGTATTCTGCCATGAAGAAGAGTGCGTACTTCATCGAGGAATACTCAGTACAGAAACCGGAAACGAGCTCACTCTCCGCCTCGGGCATGTCAAACGGAGTCCGGTTGATCTCAGCCAGGCCAGCCACGATGAAGAGGCAAAAGGCCAGTGGCTGGGAGAAAACATACCAGTTCGGAATGAACGAACAGACGCCCCAGAGATCCTGCTGCTGCAAGGCAACGATTTCACGCAGGCTCAGTGATTCTGAGAGCATGAAAATAGCGATGATCGACAATCCGGCAGCCAACTCATACGAAACCATCTGGGCTGCGGCACGTACGCCGCCGAGCAGGGAGTATTTGCTGTTGGATGCCCAACCCGCCAACACAATCCCGTAAATACCGAGACCGGCAAAGGCCAGGATGTACAGGACACCGATGTTCAAATCGGTAATCTGTTGGGGTACCAGGAAACCAAATAGGGGGAGGTCCGGACCGAACGGAATGACGGCGACCGTGATCAGTGCCGGGACCAGGATCATCATCGGTGCCAGCAGGAACGGCACTTTGATGGCATCGGTCGGAACAATCTCCTCCTTGAAGAACAGCTTGATACCGTCGGCAAACGGCTGTAACAGCCCGTGCCAACCTGTGCGCATCGGCCCAAGGCGGGTCTGCATATGACCGATGACTTTACGCTCACACCAGGTGGCGTATGCGACGGTCAGCATAACCACTGTAAATACCACCAGGAGTTTCACCAGCATTATCCCGACAAATAACCCAGGACTGTTTGAGAGGCTCAGCATTTCAGGCGTCATGATCTTCCTCTTCCTCGTATCAGATTGATCTTAGTGTTCCAAGTCTATTCGCACCGTCGCACGCTCTGAGCGTACTCACGGTTTTTCTTAAATATCGCTACTTGCTAACCTTGACCGAAATAACCGCTTCGCCTTTGTAAAGGCGATTGATCTGTGCTTCGGCAAAGTGGTAAGGCGCAAAAACTGTCCCCTTTGGCAGTCGATTGCCGACCTTGGCTTTCAGTTTCAGTTCAGTACCATTTCCGGCAACCTTAACCAGGTCGCCATCGACAACCTTGAGTTCATTGGCATCTTCACGGCTAAATTCGACATAGGCCTCTTCAAGAACAGCCATCGGTCCCTTGGCCTTTGTAGAAACTGTGCCGCTGTGGTAAAGGGCACTTCCTGTCACCAGCTGGAGGCCACCGTCTACGCTTTGACCACCGCCCA
>CAZXBD010000010.1:0-1791 GCA_964638305.1 uncultured Geobacteraceae bacterium
CGTCCACACCAGATGATATTTGCAGTCCCAGACCGTGTGCGCACCTTTCTTGTAGTCTTCCATTTCCGTAGCATAACCCGACCGCCCTCATCCGTCGCCTGAAGGC
The DNA here is from genome assembly GCA_964638305.1 of uncultured Geobacteraceae bacterium. Classification (GTDB taxonomy): domain Bacteria; phylum Desulfobacterota; class Desulfuromonadia; order Desulfuromonadales; family BM103; genus M0040. The sequence continues at coordinate 107 of CAZXBD010000010.1, forward strand.
GAGGGGTTTACTGATCCCCTATCGGGGACTCTAAAAAAATGGATTGGTTCCACTGAGCGGTAAATCTCGTCCTCTTATCTCCGCAGGCCCCAGGGTCGTAAATAAGAGTAAGAACATGTTTTTGTTGCCCGGCACGTACCATATATGGTACACTTGGCCCGATGATAGCGCCCAAGAAAAAAATAACCGCCGTTTTTTATCAACTCTCTAGCGGGAAAGAACCTGTTAGAGACTGGTTGCTATCATTGACCCAGGAGGATCGGCAAACAATAGGGCAAGACATTATGGCAGTGGAGTTTGGTTGGCCTTGTGGTGAACCGTTGTGTAAATCCTTATCCGGCTATGCTGGATTGTGGGAGGTTAGAAGTAATATTAAGAGCGGGATCGCCCGTGTGTTTTTCTATATCGACAAATCAGAGATGATCCTATTGCATGGATTGGTTAAAAAGACCCAGAAAACACCGGACAGAGATTTAAAACTCGCTCAGAAGCGGAAGACGGAGTATGAGAGAAATGGCTAAAAGAAACCCTCGAGCAGGTTCACGTTTTGACGACTTTCTAAAGGCAGATGGTATCTATGAAGGTGTTCAAAATGCCGCGATCAAAAAAGTGCTGTCAGCAAAACTTGAGGCTGCCATGCTTGACCAGAATATTTCTAAGACCGATATGGCTAAACGCTTGAATACCAGCCGTTCACAGCTTGATAGATTGCTTGATCCTGACAATGAAACTATCACCCTTCAAACTGCGAGTAGGGCAGCGGCAGTGCTTGGGATGACGTTGGAAATAAACCTTAGCCCTATGTAAAGGTCTGGTCCAGATTCGGCCAAAAGCAAGCCCATTGAAGCGTCACAGAAAAAGGTGGAGAGAAATTACAATATAAACAACGGGTTAAGTGACATGAACGCAAGATCTCGTCCCCTTATGCCCGCGGACCCATCAAAGCGCGCGCACTTTTTGAGTTCGCGCAGGGAGGCTAGAAAAACCGGCGTGCGTCCCACCAGGTTCAGTCCAACAAATTCGTCGCGCACTACTTCCCTGTTCACTGCCATGCCCTTTGCTACCAGCCACAACGCTCGCTGTCTTTCTGCGGGATTAGTTTCTTATTGTTTTTCAGCGCGACGATACTACGGCTAAAACTTAAAATAGTGAGTGCTACCTTCCCGTAGTTAAAATCAAACTCGTGTCGATTGACACTACTACAATAGCTGAATCTGAAAATATTGCCCTGATGATTCGGTAAATAATGATACAGCGCAAGAAGACGACAATCAGGCCGACTGCGGGCACCTATCGGACGAGTGGCGTGATAGCTTCGACCAGCGGTTTGCTCTGTAGCATTTCCTCCTCTTCTTCCTCTTCCTCCGGCTGGCGCTGCACCTCGGAATCGGGCATGCGCATAACCTGGTCGGCAACACGGTCCGCCTGCTGCTCATACTTATCGTCCGGCGCCCCAACCTTGAGCTTGGCCTGCATCTCTTCCTCCTCTTCCTCGATGGGCTGGCGCTGCAAGTAGAGTGGTACGCCGGAGGCCCCCTGCTCGGTGGTATGTACTGAAGCACGCCCGCCCGAGACCAGGCTCTCAACGGATTCCTGGCTGCTCTCGGGTTTTTTTACGGGATCATGTTGCATAGGCTAAACCTGCTGTGGTTCTGTTACAGGGCGGATACCTGTATTCGATAATG
>CAZXBD010000011.1:0-2085 GCA_964638305.1 uncultured Geobacteraceae bacterium
CACGTTGACAGATAGCTGCGAACCCGACAGAAAATCTCTGCCCCTTCCATGGATCGGAAACAACCGGATATCTTCTGCTGCACTTTGGTCATGCGCAGATCGTTCTCTCCCTGATTGTTGGTGAAGGGCACGTTCTTCCCCTCCATGAAGCGCAGGACATCTTGCTCGAAGTCTCGTAGACGCTCGAGCAGGTTTCTGGCTTTCGATCGTTTGAGCCGGCCTCTTTTCCCCTTGCGTTGGCTTTCATCCGGCGGCGGACATTCAGTTTCCGCTTCATTGAGGAGTTGTCGATACCGTTGGCGCCACTGTTCGGCCTCGGTCGGTGCCAACCGACCGCCGGCATCTTCCACCGCCTTGGCGATCTCGATCAGTAGCGCCTGCATCTGCTTGGCCCACTGCTGATGATCTTGCTCCCAGGCCCTCTCCAACTCTCTGAGGTGGTGGGCGTTGCACAAGGCGTGGATGACGTGCTTGTAGCGGTAGTACGGCTTCCAGTGATCGTGACACAACACCCCTTTGAACAAGGGCAGGATGCCCATCTCATCCATGGCCTCGGTACCACGCTTCGCGTGGGGATAGAACCAGGTCAATGAGCCATTGGATGCACAGTGCAACCAATGACGCTTACCGCCGATGTTGATGCCGGTCTCATCGGCATGCATGAGACCCGAGCTGGCAAGCTGACGCTTTATCCACTGTTCAAAGGATGCCAGTCCGTCAAAGGCTTCCTTGTTGAAGTTGAACACAGAACCCGCGCTGACGGGCGTATGCAACTGATCCTGGAAGTGATCCCGAATTCGATCATAGGGGATCAGTTGATACTGGGACATATACACGGCGTTGGCCTTGAGGCCGGGACCATATTGAACGGGGCGCTTCACTCCGGTTGGAAATTCCGCCACAAAGCGGTTTCCCTGATCATCCTCCAGAATCTGTGCTCGGTACTCAGTCACAAAGCGTGAGATGTCGATATCAATGACTTGGCGTCGCTCGTGGCCTACTTCGCGATACTGCGATCCCTTGGGTAGAGTGCGTCGATCAATCTTCAGTTCAGTCACCGCATCAGGATCGTCCACCGGCTCGAGCGTATTCCCATTGTGCCCTTTCTGTCCGCCAGGCTTTCTCTCGCTCTTGCCCCGTTTGCTGGTCTTCTTCCGGTTGGGGTCCGTCGAGGGGGGCTTACTGCTGTTGTTGCTGTTGAGGCCAATCCGATTCAGCAATAGCGAGACCAGAACAAGCAATACCTCCAACGCCGATCGCAGCGCAGGAGAAAGGCCTTGTTCCTTCTTGAGGAGTTCTTTGACCGAGTTGATGGCCGCATCAACGTCAATGTCTTCTATCGTCAACTGTCTGAATCCACACGATCTCTCAATGAGGGAATTATCTCATGGGTTTTCAGAACGGATTTTTCGTCCCTGTCTGCTGATCTGCGGCGATGAAAAGAACAAGCCACCCCCGTGCTCGCAAAGCCCCATGGAAACCCTTAGCCGGCTACCAGTAGCTTGTGCGCAACCCAATCAGGGCGGTGCTACGTTTTAGTGTGAAAACAGAAAAAAGTCAGCAAAACTGTGTCAAGCACTTTTTTCGGTTTATTGAGCTGAATAGTTACAATATGGCAAATTAAAGATAATTTGTGCTAAATCGACAAGGAGGGGTCGGAAAAATGTTTCCAGACATGCGCTTTGAGGTACACCGCGATTCACCCCAGTCATACTGCCGGGCCCGTGCTTTGACTAGATCGGATCGTTAAATGCAGGCGCCACCGATCCCCGCCGATGAATCCAACCGTCTCGCTGCCCTGCGGGCCTTGCATATACTGGATACTCCCCCCGAGGAACGTTTCGACCGTCTGACCCGACTGGTCCGCTCCATCTTCGATACCCCGATCGCCTTGATTTCCCTGGTCGACAGTAATCGGCAATGGTTCAAGTCGTGCATAGGCCTGGACGTCAGAGAAACCTCCCGCAACGTGTCCTTTTGTGGTCATGCCATTCTGGAAGACCGCTTGTTCATCATTCCCGACGCCTTGCTCGATCCGCGTTTTGCCGACAACCCGTTGGTCACCGAACCGCCCAATATTCGCTT
>CAZXBD010000012.1:0-2153 GCA_964638305.1 uncultured Geobacteraceae bacterium
GGGGACGGGGAGTAAGCTTCAAGGGCAACTTGTTGAAAACAAAAGAGGAAACCAGCAGTTAATAAATCACTGAGGATAGTTGACGACTGGCTAATAACTGACAGTTTCGGAGGGATGCATGGACGAACAGCAGGGTGAGAATCTAGAAGAGGAAGAAACCGAAACTGAGGCAGAAAATGTAGATCTGAATCGGGTCTTTCGGGAAGCAGAGCGCGATCTCAACTCCATGTTTCCGGATGGTGAGATGCGAAAATTCCTCCGGCAGCTTAAGAAGAATCGAAGCAGCAACGAACGTTTCCTGAAGGGAATCAAAAGCGAGAAACTCTGGGAGGAAGATGAGTAGGAACACCGTTGACAAGGGAGAGTTCGGTTCCGATGGAGCCATCAAGGCTGTAATCTTTGACTGTGATGGCGTAATCGTTGACTCGCGAGCGGCAAATGCCAGCCTGTATAATCAGTTTTTGTCTCATTTTAACAAGGCGGCGCTCAACGAGGACCAGCTCGATTACGTACACTGCCACACGCTTTCAGAGTCTCTTAAATTTCTCCTCGGCGATGACAGTCTGATTCGGGAGGCAGAGCGGTTGTGGCAGGAAATGGACTATGAACCCCTCATAGAGTTACTTACTTTACAGCCTGGCTTAATGGAATGTTTGGAGCTGCTCCGCCGTCACTACAAGACTGCCATCGCCACCAGCCGAACCCGGACAATGGGCCAGTTGCTGGAGAGATTTGGCCTGAATCCATATTTTGATCTGGTGGTTACATCCCTTGATGTGCACAATCCCAAGCCACACCCAGAATCAGTCAACAAAATTCTTTCCTATTTTGATATCACGCCTGAAGAAGCATGCTACATTGGTGATTCTGATGTTGACCGGGAGACAAGTGAACGCGCAGGCGTACTTTTTGTCGCTTATCGCAATGAAGAGCTTAAGGCAGCTCATCATGTCTCCCATTTTGATGAACTGATCCCAATTATAGAGCAATACAGCCCGTCGACGGACTAAAGCCTTTAGCCTCATTTCGCATCTCTCATTTTGCATGTAAATGAAAAATCGCAGCCGGGAGGCTGTTCCTACAGGACCTGTATCGACGTATATCTTGTAGGAGCAAGCTTTGCTTGCGATACATTATGTTTCCCTAAAGTTGTATTGAAACCAGAGGTTATTCTTATAGATGATCCTTACTCAATCATATACCTTTGTGTTCTTGGTATTGTTTGTGGTTTAATCTCCGTGTTCTGAGTGGTTAAGAATGAACAGGGGCTTGCTCGCATACGAGAATTCTGGTGAAAGAAGTGAAGGAACTCATTCTGATAGGAACTGTTCACCGCGATCCTGGAGGAGCAGAGAAACTCCGAAAAATTCTGACCAACGCCCGCCCCGTTGCTGTGGCGGTGGAAGTTAGCCCCTACGGACTCTTTTACCGGTATAGAAACGGCCGCCGCTTGCTCCGACGTCTCATGCGAACAGTGAAGCGTCTGGCTCAAGATCTACAGGTTTCCTGGCAACGCTGGGGCCAGATCCATGCCATCCGAACTCAGATCCAACTGCCTTTCGAGTACCGCACCGCCCTGAGCTATTGTCGAGACACTGGAGCTGAGCTCTCCTGCATCGACTCCTCGACCTGGAGCAAACGATGGATTGATAATCATTGGTGCCATTTGTTGAGCCGCGCGAATTTGGAGGTGCTGCTGACAGAAAGCCCGAAAGATCATAAACAAGAGGTCAGCAGGGACTACAAGATGGCCTCTTTTCTTTTGCGCTCTCGGCAGGAGCCGTTCGTTCCTGTTTTCGCAAAAACCTGGTCAGCCGATCTTCACTGGCAGCAGCGAGAGACGGACTTAGCGCGAGTGCTGGAAGGACTGTATAATAAGGTGGATACGGGTCGACTGGCATATGTTGGGGGCTGGCAACATTTGCTTGGCCCAAACGCAGGAGGTACCCTTTATGAGCGCCTCGAGCATCTGCAGCCCAGGAGAGTGTTGTTGAATAACGGGGTCGGCAGGGGGTAGAAAAGACTAAGCACTAGGGACGAGATGATAAGTGCCAGTATTTCGTAGACCTGATTTTGTGCCAGTATTTCGTAGACCCTGATTTGTTTACCGCAGTGTATATTTGTATTCGTGAACCTTCTTATGGTTCAGGAAG
>CAZXBD010000013.1:0-2350 GCA_964638305.1 uncultured Geobacteraceae bacterium
CCGCGTTTGCGGAATACTTTTCTCATGATGGGGTAGGCCACCTGTTCGGTGGTGCCGGGGGCCACCGTGGTCTCGATTATCACCAACGTATCGGGAGGAATGTGTTCGGCAACAATTTCGAGTGAGTTTTCCAGAGCCACCATATCTGTTTGGCCGTCCCTGACATTCCCAAACGATTCCTTCAGGTAGTCGCACTGGACATCGGACACCACCACATCCGCAAGCTTCAAGACCTCGTAACTGAAGGTCGCGGTCAACGTTTTTTTCTCGTTAACACAACGGGCAATCATGGGTTCCAGCTCTTCATCCTCAGACTTGACAGGAGCCATGCCGCGATTTAGGAGAGGGATCTTCCAGTAACTGCGCGTGCTTGGACGCTGCATGCCAATGACGAATTTGGTTGGCTCGCCATTTTTATCTTCTGTGTCTGCCACCACTGCGGCCATGGCCGCCCCGACAAACCCCACACCCATCACAACTACAATTTCACGCCCCAATGCTCGCTGATCTCTTACTATTGCTTGTAACCGTTGGGCTTCCTTTTCATTGTCATCAGGTCCAGGTAAGTGGAATTTTTCATCGTCTGGACTAACAGAGTATTCTGCAGCCATGGGATGTCTCCTTCATCGGTTCAACTCGAGTATGTTTTTTCTAGCCCGCTGTCTCCTGTCTGCTGCTAGCTAACACAGACCCTGTGCCTTGAGCCCTTCCCTTAATATGCCTCGAAAACGACATGAACACTCTCTTCGATGCTCATCTCGCCGACCTCTATTGGCGTTCTAGCCGCCGCTGCCATAGCCTCCATTCTGTAGGGACGTACAGGTCCATGCGGGCTATAACTTAGTTTGATGATTTTCTTGATAGTAAGGCCAGCTGCTTTCGCCAAATCTTCGGCGATCTTCTTTGCTTGCTGTACAGCCTTAACCGCAGCTTGTTTTCTCAACTCCTCAACTCGGTCAGTACTGAAGGTGAGGCTCCCGATGCGACTCACGCCTACCCTCGAGGCTTCATCTATGAAAGTACCCAACTTGTCGATGCTTTTGGTTTCTAGGAGGACCGAATTTCTCGCCCGATATCCTCTCGGACGAAGCCTGTTGTCCTTCTCATAAATAGGGGTAAGGTTAAATCCGGAGGTCTTTATTGTAACCTCTTTCGCCGTAATTTCTCTGAGCGCATTCAGCAACCTTTTTGTCTTTTCCGCGTTTTCACCTGCAGCCTGCTTGGCCGTATTTGCACTGGTTTCCACTGCGAAGGAAACAGTGGCCATATTGGGCATGACCATGATCGTTGCCTTACCTGTGACCTCAATTGTTGATGGGGAAGGTTTTTCTTTAGCGTAGCTCAGGCAGGCAAAGGTAATAATAATCAGGGCACCAAAAAGGCTAAAAACGAATCTTCTATACATGGGGAATCTCCATATCAATTAGTGAGAGGATCACAACTTCACATAGCTGCGAGTTGTTTTAAAGATGAGGGCGATCTACTTGGCATCGCAGGGTAGGACCGGTTGACTCGAATGTATCACAAGATGGCAGAATTGGTCAAAATTGATCTTGCTCTCCAGCATCTCAGGGTCTTAGGTGTCCCGCCTACGCTTTGTTGAGCTACGGCGTGGCAAGCAGGTGTCAATGTTGAGGATTCAGGTGTCAGGTTTCAGGTGTCAGGAGAAAGAAACATAAAAGCTGGAACCTGATACCCACGGTTTTGGTTCCGGCTTCGGCCGTGAGCTCGGCTAAACCTTGGGTTCAGTGCAGCATCCCGGAGGAATGCCAAAACCTGGCTTCAGTGTATGGAGGACTCGATTCCAGTTTGTGCTTAGTGAACTCGTCGTGACTACTCATGCCGTAAACATGTTCCTGACCACTGCGTCCCCGAAGCGAGACGAATCCCAAATCAGCCATCGGCAGGATGTCGCCAACAAGACCAGCGGTCTCAGAACACATGACAATTTCACTAGGCAGATCTTTGTTGGCGATACCGGACAGACGGAATGCTGCATTCGTGCAATCACCCACCAAGGTCAGATCAGTGACCCTCCAACCATAGTGCGACATGGTAACCTTACCAGTGGTTATTCCCCATCCCAGCCGCAAACATTTAGCTGCCTTATTTAAGCCTGATAGTTTTGTTCGGATCTGATTTACAGTCTGAGCCTGTTTCAGGGCAGTCCGGCAAGCCGCCAAAGCCTGCTCTTTACAGAACTCGGAACCATGTTCCCAGAAAGCGTACACTGCATCACCAGAGTAATCCTTAATGGTACCTTTGTGGTCGTGTACAATGGCGCAGAACGTCTGGATTATTTCTTTCATCACTTCATAGACTTGGTGAGATTCCTCCGTCTGCGACATGC
>CAZXBD010000014.1:0-27712 GCA_964638305.1 uncultured Geobacteraceae bacterium
CTCACACAGAAATCTATATTTACAAGAAAGGCCACCAAGGATCGAACCCTGGTGGCCATAATATTGTGGATTAAAGGGCTTCTCAAATATCTCTATCAAGAAGAAGCCGTTTTTCATCTCATAAGTCGTGACTTATAGGAAACTATTGGCGAACTCCACTAAACTGAGTGCGATTCAGTATCCAAAGGCAATTTGAAAGAAACCTTCGATCCTTTCATTGGTTCACTGTCAATCCACACCTCACCATTGTGTGCATCAACGATTTGTTTAGCAATGCTTAAGCCTAACCCCGTACCAGAGGGAGCAATATTACTTGTGTCACCCTTATAGAAGCTTTCAAATGCATGTTCAATTTGATCGTTTGTAAACCCACACCCTTCATCTTCACAGGAAAAATACAAATCATTCCCTTTTACAATTATAGAGAGTCGTATACACCCTCCACTATTTGAATACTTTACTGCATTGCTAACTATGTTCACTACCGCTCGTCTAATTTTGCCATCATCAAGGTTGGCCTTACAACCCTGTGCCTGAATATCAAGAGAAAAGTCGTGGGTTGTATAATCAATTTTCATAACATTAAAGATGTCAGAAAAATAATCCAAGACATCTATGTTGGATTTATTGATTGAGATTAGATGGCCCGATTCAAGTCTGTTTATATCCAAAAGATCATCAAAAATACCTTCTAAATAAAGGCATTTCTCGAAAGAAAGGCGTAGGAACTCCATTTTCTCCTCTTCAGTAAAGCTTTCATCATTGATCAGAAGCTCTAAATATCCAACAATTACTGCTAGCGGTGTTCTAAGTTCATGAGCTGCTGTAGAAATGAAATTACGCTTGTGACTGATACTTCGATGGAGTTCAATTTCCATTTCTTTTCGATCAGTAATGTTAAGCCATGAACCAACTATTTCTACGGGTTGCCCCTTGGCATCCCTCATCAGTCTAAGCTCGTCCCTCATCCACACATAGACCCCATCAGATCTTCGGAATCTATACTCATGGGTAAGAGTGTTAATTGTGAAAATCTTTGCAAGCTCCGAAAAAATCTCCTCTTTATCATATGGGTGGATATTGTCTGCCCAGAAACTTGCATTTTCCGTGAACTCTTCAGGGTTATAGCCAAGCTGATCTTTGATATTTTCACTTATAAAAGTAGCACCAAAATCACCCGAAGGTCGGCACGTGTAAATTACTGCTGGACTAGCAGATAATATCCTCTTAATCCTTTCCATTTTCTACATCCTCAACTATCTTAGCGTGGTAAACAAATTTTTATAGATACGGAATCAATCCGACATTGTCGAACATTCTATCAACTTTCCTGCCAGCGATTCAAGTTCTGTGGTTCAACGTCTCGTCTTAATAAAGCTGATACCTCTTGAAGGTAAAGTGATATCGGATTTCTAACACCAAATACTTAAAAAAACACCTTGTTGCCAAGGTGTTTTCATCATTATATGAGTCTCTCTAGGCAACCAGTTCCTACTAACCATAGTAATTGACACACTCGGCAATATACGCCGATCAGAACAAAACGTCAAAAGTCAGACTGTCTCATAAGTTGTGTCAGCGGCTAATGAGAGCCAAAATTGACTGATTTGGGCAATTCCTAGAAACCCTGACAAATAATCAATGGCCACTCGGAGTTGGTCCAGGTGGCCAACGTTTTGCTGATTCAGGAGCGTCTTAAATCAACAGGTGGGTCTTATTCCCCGCAGCTTGCTGCGGGGTAGTTCGTTTTACACCTGCTGTTCGCTGGCAAGAACAAAAAACTGCGGCATAATTAAATAAAATACCGTCCCTCGTCCCGTTGTTGAATTATTCTTTCAGTTACGGCTTCAGGGCAGAAAAGGAGGATAATTATGCTGCCGAATATCCGCAATATCCTGTTCGCTGTCGGATTGGGTCATGACACCAGGTACGTCCTTGAATATGCCCTGAGCCAGGCCCATAAGTACGGGGCCAAAATCCATATTGTTCACAGTCATCAAGCACTGAATATTTCTGATCAGGGCCAGGCCGAGATCTTCATGCTGCAAGAGGGGATGATAGATAACTTCGATAAGTCGCCCCTTGATACCGAAGAAAATGTCACGGCCTATTTGGCAGAGATTTGCCAAAAAGTGCTGGCTGAATATTCCACAGATCCCGAGGTGATCTCCAATATCCGCATCTCTACGTATGCACCGAAAGCTGCCATTCTTGCAGCTGCCAATGAATTCAAGGCCGATCTGATCGTCATGGGCTCGCACCGTCATTCAATGGCGTCCGATGCTCTGCTCGGTTCAACAACGATGAAAATCCTGCACAGTGCTAAAGTACCAGTGTTGGTGGTACGTCTACCGGAGGTTTTGCCTTCTGAGTAGAATTAATAATGAAGCTTAGGTTGAGGTTTTTCATTCCAGTGTTTACCATAGAAAAATTGTAGAGGATAGGTAGACGTTCTTTTCTATTTGCAGCACTTCACAGTCAAGGGAATTAAACGAACCCAAGATATGTCTGGTTGCCTCTTTAAGGATGTACTTGGCTCCCCACCTCTGAACTCTAATTATTCAGACAGGTAGATTCCTATTTATCCTCTCACATAGATTTACGGCACTGAGTATCGACAGAAACACACAATTCCTATTACCCCTGACATCTAATACTAGAGATTGCGACTAACGAAAAAAGGGCGGCCATATAGGCCGCCCTTTCTGTTCATTTTATAGACGCAGTTATTTACCCCATTTCTCTTTGATCCGTAGCACCGCAGTTTCAACGTTGCCGCGATCACCAAACGCCGAAAGTCTGAAGTAGCCTTCGCCGGAGGGGCCGAAGCCGCTGCCGGGGGTGCCGACCACGTGGCATTCGTTTAACAGCTTGTCAAAAAAGTCCCAACTGGTCATGGCCTCAGGGGTCTCCAGCCAGATATACGGCGCATTAACACCGCCGAAGCAGGTGATGCCGGCGGCGGTCAGCCCTTCACGGATAATACGGGCATTCTCCATGTAATAATCAATAGTTTCCTTGATCTGTGTCCAGCCTTCATTGGAGTAGACGGCCGCAGCAGCTTTTTGTACAGGGTAGGAGACGCCGTTGAACTTGGTGGTTTGACGACGGTTCCAAAGCTTGTTGAAGCTGTACTTCTCACCGCTCGCAGTGGTCCCGGTCAGTTCCTCAGGAACGACTACCAGTCCGCAACGCACACCGGTGAAGCCGGCAGTCTTGGAGAAGGAGCGGAACTCGATGGCGCATTCGCGTGCGCCTTCAACTTCGTAGATCGAGTGAGGAATATCAGCCTCGGTGATGAACGCCTCATAGGCGGCATCAAAGAGGATCACGGCATCGTTGGCAAGAGCGTAATCTACCCATTTTTTGAGATCATCCTTGGTTGCTACGGCACCGGTCGGGTTGTTCGGATAGCAGAGGTAGATGACGTCAACCTTTTCAGTCGGGATCGCCGGGGTGAAGTTGTTGGCACCGGTGCAGGGCATGTAGTGGATGCCTTCATAGTACCCTTTGTCGTCTGCTTGTCCGGTACGTCCAACCATGACGTTGGTGTCGTTGTAAACCGGGTAGACCGGGTCGCAGATGGCGACCTTGTTGCCGAGGTCGAAGATGTCGAGGATGTTGGCGCAGTCGCACTTGGAGCCATCGGAGATGAAAACCTCCGAGGTTTTAAGATCAACTCCGAGTGGTTTGTACGCCTTGTCGATGATCACTTGTGATAGCCAGTCATAGCCCTGCTCAGGACCATATCCATGAAAACTTTCGCTCCTGGCCATATCATCAACACCTTCGTGAAAGGCCTTGAGCACTGCCGGAGCCAGCGGCAGAGTCACATCACCAATGCCGAGGCGGATTGCCTTGGCTTCGGGGTTGGCATCGGTAAATTCTTTCACTCGGCGACCGATCTCGGGGAAGAGGTAGCCGGCCTGGAGTTTTAGGTAACTGTCATTGATTCTTGCCATGTTCTTTTATGCCTCCATTGTAAATAGTTTTTTAGGAGGCGCGAGGTGCGAGGTGCGAGGCACGAAAATCGCACTTCCCACTTCGCAGTTCGCGCTTCTTCTGGGCCTCACTTGAGGCCCAGAACATCCTGCATATCATAAAGACCGGCATTCTTGCCGGCCAGCCATCCGGCGGCTCGGACAGCACCTCGGGCAAACATATCTCGGCTCATGGCGCGATGGGTCAGTTCTATACGTTCCCCCATGCCGACGAAGTAAACAGTGTGCTCACCGACGATATCGCCACCGCGCACGGTCTGCATGCCGATCTCTTGCTGGGAGCGCTCGCCGCACATCCCTTCACGGTGATAATTGGCGACCTTGTTGTAATCGCGATCGAGAGCATCGGCAACGATTTCGCCCATACGTACGGCGGTGCCGGATGGGGAATCCTTCTTTTTGTTGTGATGCAGCTCGACGATCTCGACATCAAAACCCTCGCCGAGAGTCTTGGCCATATCCTTGAGAAGTTTGAAGCAGACGTTGACGCCGACGCTCATGTTCGGTGCGAAGACCACCGGGGTTGATTCGGCAACCCGTGCGATGACCTCACGTTGCTCGGGATTGAGGCCCGTCGTACCGACGACCATCGCCTTGCCGAGTTTGGCGCATGTTTCTGCGTTGGCCAGTGTGACCTCCGGCCAGGTGAAATCGATCAGCACGTCGGCGTTGGCGAGTGCCTGTTCCAGAGAGTCGGTGATGGCGACGCCGAGATCACCGCAGCCTGCAACGTAGCCAGCATCATCTCCGAGCCTGGCATGACCGGTCATTTCAACCGCTCCGGTCAGTTCCAATCCCGCTGCTTCGGTAACCAGGGTAATGATACGGCCGCCCATTCTGCCGGCGGCCCCAGTAACAGCAACTTTAATCATGTGTAAACCTCATGGGGGTCGGGTGTCTGGTGTCAGCAGCTTTTGCCAACACCCGATCCCCGAAACCTGACACCTTAATGTTTTAAATTACTTTGTATTTTTTCAAAACAGTTTTCAGCTTCTCAAGTGTCTGCTCACCCATATCAACCAGTGGCAGGCGGACATTCGCTTCAAGCTTGCCCATCAGTTCCAGAGTCTTTTTGACCGGAACCGGATTTGATTCGATGAACATGGCTGTGTGGAATTCAAGCAGCTTGAGATGCAGCTTGCGAGCCATCATATAGTCGCCACACAAGGCCGCTTCGACCATCTCCTTGACCTGTTTGGGAATAGCGTTTGCGGAAACCGAAATAACTCCCTTGGCGCCACAGCACATCATCGGGAAAGTCAGGAAATCATCACCGGAGATGACGTCGATATTTTCGCCGGCTTTGGCCAGGATCTGGCCGACCTGTGTGAGGTCTCCGGAGGCTTCCTTGATCGCTACGATGTTGGCAAATTCCGACAGCCGGGCAGTGGTGTCGGAGGCCATATTGACGCCGGTGCGGCCTGGTACGTTGTAGAGGACCTGGGGCAGGGCAACCTCTTCGGCCAACCGCTTGTAATGTTGGTAGATACCTTCCTGAGAAGGCTTGTTGTAGTAGGGACAGACCAAAAGTAAACCATCTGCGCCCATGGCTTTGGCGTTTTTCGACAGGTGGATCGCTTCGGCAGTGTTATTGGCGCCGGTGCCTGCGATAACCGGAACTCGCTTGTTAACCTGGTCGAGACAGACCTTGATGACATACTCGTGCTCATCAAAATCGAGAGTTGCCGATTCACCAGTCGTGCCGCATGGGACTATAACATCCGTACCGTTTTCAATTTGGAAATCGATCAACTGGCGATATGTTTCCTCGGCGAACTTCCCCTGACGATCGAACGGGGTGACGATAGCTACCATGGATCCACTGAACATGATTATCTCCTCAAAATGACATTTGTGAAGCTTCTACCTAGCACAGGGGCCGTTTCTTGTAAAGGACGTATCAACGCCCTTCTTGCGGGGTTACCAGAGCTCCCGGGCCGGTCATGCTTTCTACGAGTTGGTCGCCAATGCGGACCAGCGCGCTGACCCGGTATTCGTAGGCCCGACCATTATCCAGGCCGCGATCAAGCAACTTGGTTGCTTCCAGCGGCTTGGCATTGACCGGGACGATTGGAAATGGTCGTTTCGCCTGTCGTCGATAAAGATTGTAACCGACCAGTTCCATCCCCTCAGACGAGGCGGGCGCGACCCATTGGACCTGAATCTGGGTATCGCCGGCTTCAACCTGTAAAGCCGTTGGCGCTGGTGGCGGCTGCTGCGCGGCCAGGTGAGCCGTAGCGAAGCGACCTTCCTGCCTGCCGAGGGTTATGGGCACAATGGCGTAGCGGTAGCCGTTGTTGATACGAATATCAAGATCACGCCAGTAAAGCTTCTTGCCTATACGCTGCGCGGGGGAGGGGTACTGAAGATCTATTTCCGCAATTTCTTCCTGCGGGTCGCGGCATGTCGGACAGCCTTCGACAACATCATAAGACAGGCGTTTAATGCGGAATCCGGTCAGATCTTCTGCTGGACCTCCGTCCTCATTGACTGTCGGGATATCCCAACTGAGAACGAAGAGATTGCCCTGTTGCTGCAGAGTCACTTCTAGTGGAGCCACGGGGAGGGTGGCAAGCTTTGGACGCACTGGGCCTTTCTTCCCGCAGGCGGTCATCGTCAGCAGCAAAAGGCTGATGACGATGAGAAGCGCGAGGCGTGAAGTGCGAAGTGCGAGAAACCTTGAACCATTGAGAATAAGCATTTTCAGCTTTCCTTCAGGGCCTGGCGGGCGAGGATGATTTCTTTTTCGACGGCCGAGCGGGCAGTGCCGCCGATGGCTTTACGGGCATTCACCGAGGCTTCCAGGGTGACGTAGTCGAAAATATCGGCGTCGATATCAGTGGAAAACTGCTGAAACTCCTGCAGGGTCAGATCGGGAATGTCTTTGCTGTTCTCAACACAGTAGCGCACGGTTTTGCCGACGACTTCGTGAGCATTGCGAAACGGCAGTCCTTTCCGGACCAGATAGTCGGCAACGTCGGTGGCGGTGGAAAAACCACGGGCGGCGGCAATCCGCATCTGCTCAGGCATGACAGTCATTTCCGCGATCATCTCAGCGAAGACCTTGAGCGAGCCACGCACCGTATCGACGGTGTCGAAAAGAGGTTCTTTGTCTTCCTGCATATCTTTATTATACGCTAGCGGCAGAGACTTCATCAGGGTCAGCAGGCTGACCTGGTTGCCGTAGACCCGGCCGGTTTTGCCTCGGACCAACTCCGGAACATCAGGGTTCTTCTTCTGCGGCATGATCGAACTACCGGTACAGAAACCGTCGGAAAGGTCGATGAAGGCAAAGTCGGCGCTCGACCAGAGGATCAGCTCCTCGGAGAGCCGCGAGAGATGCATCATCATGATCGAGGCAAAGCTGCAGAATTCGAGGGCGAAGTCGCGATCCGAGACCGTATCCAGGCTGTTGCGCGTCACCCCGGCGAAACCAAGTTCTTCAGCAACCCACTCGCGATCAATCGGGAAGGTTGTTCCCGCCAGTGCGCCGGCACCGAGCGGCAATAGGTTGAGACGGCTGCGCAGATCGTGCAGACGGCCGGTGTCGCGTGCCAGCATTTCCACGTAGGCCAGCATGTGGTGGGAAAAAAGCACCGGTTGAGCAGTCTGCAGATGCGTATATCCAGGCATGATGACATCGAGATTGCCTTCGGCCTGATCGAGAAGGGCGGACTGGAGCTGCTTGAGTGCTTTGCTGATGGCGTCGACTTCGTCGCGCAGATAAAGGCGCACATCTAGGGCTACCTGGTCATTACGCGAGCGGGCGGTGTGCAGCTTGCCGCCGACCGGACCGGTCTTTTCAATCAGGCGTGCCTCGATGTTCATGTGGATGTCTTCGCGGGCGACGGAAAAGCTGAATTTGCCGGTTTCGATTTCTTCAAGGATCTCGTTGAGACCCGTAATGATGGTTGTCGCTTCGTCATCAGCAATGATGCCTTGACGGGCTAGCATTCTGGCGTGGGTGACAGAACCGAGAATGTCGTAACGGTACAGGCGTTGATCAAAGTTAATAGACGCGGTGAATTCTTCGACAAAGGCGTCAGTTGGCTGGGTGAAACGCCCGGCCCAGAGTTTTTCACTCATGGTTCTCTCGTCCCTTCAGATTTATAGCATCTCTGAGCCGGTGATTGACTCAGGGTCATTGGCTAAAGTTCTCGGCTTCGGAGCGGTTGGCCAGTTCATCGGCCGGCTCACCAGGATCCTGCAATGTATCTGGGTAGACCAAAGCAAGAATGTGTCGGGTGCCGGGTGTCATATTGTATGTCGCCAGCTGGTTCGCCGGGACCCAATCCGCTTCGGTTACTTCCTGGTTGTTCGGTACCAGGTCAAATGTCAAAGGATGTGCCTGGTAATAAAGAATCACGTAGTGATCATTGTTGTCGCCCAAGGCGACGTGCTCATATACATCAAGCAGGCCGTCGATATGAATTTCAAGACCAACTTCTTCATTAACTTCGCGGTGTAAAGCTTCCAGAAGAGGCTCACCATGATCGACCTTACCTCCCGGCATGACCCATTGACCGCAAAAAGGTTCAATGCAGCGCCTGGTCAGCAGGACACGTTTCTGGTCGTCAATGATACAGGCGACGACAGAGGTTTTGATCGACTGTTTTTTGAATTCCATAACACCTTAATGAGGTGCGAGATGAGAGGTGAGAAGCGCGATAAGGCTTTTTCTCACTTCGCGCCTCGCGCTTCTTATTTCTTTGCCTCTCTCTGCATCGCGGCAATGCGCAAACGCAAGGCATTAAGCTTGATGAAGCCTTCGGCGTCGGCCTGGTTATAGACCTCGTCGGCCTCGAAGGTGGCGAAGTCGACGTTGAACAGGCTGTCTGTGTCTGAGTCACGGCCGACAACGCGGCAATGTCCTTTGTAGAGTTTGACGCGTGCCTTGCCGTTAACGGTCTGCTGGGTCTGGTCGATCATGGTCTGCAGGGCGATGCGCTCGGGGGCAAACCAGAAGCCGTTGTAGACCATCGTGGCATAACGCGGGATCAACGAGTCGCGCAGGTGCATGACCTCGCGATCCATGGTGATCGATTCTACGCCGCGGTGTGCTTCTTCGAGAATGGTGCCGCCGGGGGTCTCGTAGACACCACGACTCTTCATACCGACAAAGCGGTTCTCCATCAGATCGACGCGGCCAATGCCGTGTTTGCCACCCAGTTCGTTGAGTTTGGCAAGCAGGTTGGCAGGCGAGAGACGCTCACCGTTGACGGCGACAGCATCGCCTTTTTCAAAATCAATCTCGACATATTCCGGCTGGTCGGGAGCGTCTTCCGGACGTACCGTCAGTACGTACATCTCTTCCGGAGCTTCGGCCATGGGGTTTTCGAGGACGTCACCTTCGAAAGAAATATGCAGCAGGTTGCGGTCGGAACTCCAGGGGAACTTCTTGCTGGTCGGCACCGGGATGTTGTGTTTGCGGGCATATTCTTCCAGTGCGGTGCGGCTGTTTAAGTCCCACTCACGCCAGGGCGCGATCACTGTTACCGAAGGATCGAAGTGATAGTAGGCCAGCTCGAAACGGACCTGGTCGTTGCCCTTGCCAGTGGCCCCGTGTGAGACGGCATCAGCACCTTCCTCGGCTGCGATCTCCATTTGTGCCTTGGAGATCAGCGGTCGGGCGATCGAGGTGCCAAGAAAATAGCGCCCTTCATAGATGGCGTTGGCACGGAACATCGGGAAGACGAAATCACGGGTGAACTCTTCACGCAGGTCGAGAATGTGACAGGCGCTCGCGCCGGTATTCTTGGCTTTTTGCGGAATACCGTCGAGCTCTTCGCCTTGGCCGAGGTCTGCCGAAAAAGCTATGACTTCGCAGTCGTATTCCTCGATCAGCCATTTGAGAATAATCGAAGTATCAAGTCCCCCGGAGTAGGCGAGGACGGCTTTTTTGATTTGTGGTTTGGACATTGAAAAATGCTCCTTAGAGTTGTTTCAGTAAAAAGAAAAAGGTGAAATGTGAAAAGGTGTAAAGCTCTTTTTCCTTTTCCCATTTTACTTTTATCTAAAGTTTAATAACGTACGTATCGGCAATTTTGTCATGCAACCCCTGTTTATGACTGTCGAAGGCAACCATGAGATAACCGATGCCGAGTAGAATCCCGGATACAAATTTCCCAAGGACTTCGCGCAGCGCGGCGCGACCATAAGTGACCGGACTGCCATCCGTGCGAATCACCTTGATGCGCAATGCCATCTTGCCCGGTGTCTGCCCGCAGTAACCGGTAAAGAAAACCGCATAGCTGATGCTGAGCACAGTACCGAATAGCCAGATAACCACATTGATGGCTGGATCGTCTTCGGTGGCAATGCCCATCATGCCGATAATTATACCAATCAGAAGGCTGAGCACGGACTGCACCGCTATGAGCAGGAAGAAATCTAGCATATATGCCACGACCCGAATCCAGAATCCTGCATGACCATGAATCGGGCTTGCGGTGGCTATTATCGTGGCACCGCAATGGACACATTGTGCAGCAGAAGCTTGTGCCATGCCACATCCATTGCAGATAATTCTACCAACTCTGCTGACTTCTGTATCTGGCGTATCATGTTCTTTCGGCTGAGAGGGTCTTTTCGACACACTGTTGACGTGACCTGTCGGTGAAGAATTCTCGGCTTGTATCATTTTGTCAAAAGTGAAGCCCTGATTGCACTTGGGGCAGTTCACCTTGACCGGGCGATCCGGCACTTTGGCCGGGTCAACCGTTTTAGAAAAATTACAATGAGGACAGATGATATTCATTTTTTCTCTATATCCAAGAGGGTTTTCTCGCCACGCGCTACGCGCCGCTCGCTTCTCTAGGTTTAGCCCATCAACGTTGCCATGATGGCTTTTTGCACATGCAGGCGGTTCTCAGCTTCGTCGTAGATGATTGCGTGACGGCTCTCCATGACCTCGTCTGTGATCTCTTCGTCGCGATGGGCGGGGAGACAGTGCATGACCACACACTCAGGGTCAGCTTGTTTAACGAGGTCCATGTTGATCTGGTAGCCGGCAAAAGCCTTTTCTCGCTCTTGCTGCTCGGCTTCCTGACCCATGCTGGCCCAGACATCGGTGTTCAGAACCTGTGACCCTCGCACGGCTTCGCGCGGATCATTGGTATAAAGGATTTTTGCTCCGGCATCTGCTGCTCGCTTGCAAATGTCGGCATCGGGCTCGTAGCCAACCGGAGTGGCGACCCGCAGTTCGAAACCGAAGACTGCAGCGGCGTTAATCCAGCTGTTGGCCATGTTGTTGCCGTCGCCGATCCAGCAATATGAGAGCTCGCGATAGTTCTCCTTGTGCTCACTCACGGTAAAAAGGTCCGCCATGATCTGACAGGGATGATAGCTGTCTGTCAAGCCGTTGATGACCGGCACGGAACTATGTTGGGCAAACTCTTCTACGACCTGCTGTGAGTAGGTGCGGATCATGACGCCGTCGACATAGCGGGCCATACAGTTGGCGGTATCCTTGATCGGTTCTCCACGGCCCATCTGGGTATTTCCTGAAGCCAGAAAGAGTGCGTGTCCACCCAGGTGGAACATGCCGGCTTCAAATGAGACCCGGGTGCGGGTTGAGCTTTTCTCAAAGAGCATGCCAAGGGTTTTTCCTGCCAGTAGTTGATGCGGTATCCCCGCTTTTTGTTTGGATTTCAGATCGCTGGTCAGCGCAAAAATCTTTTCCAGATCTTCAAGGCTCCAGTCGCTGAGACAGAGAAAGTCTTTATTCACAGTAGTGACTCCTTAAAAATGTAAATGCTATAAGCCCACAATCTAAAGCTATAAACATTTCAACGCAAAGGCGCAAAGGTTAAACGCAAAGAGCACCAAGAAAACCTTTGCCCGAGAAAAATCATATGTTGAACGCAGGCAAGAGCTTAAGCTTAGCACTTAGTACGTTAAAATTGTCTTTGCGTTTTTACTCGTTTTCCTTTGCATCATTGCGTTACGTTTTAAGCTTTTGTATGTAACCCATTGCTTTTTTGTGGCTGCTCAACGGGTCTGATCCGCTGTGTCCACGGTCGCCAGGACTTCATCAAGTATCGCTATCGCTTCATCAATTTCCGCCCGGCTGACGATCAACGGCGGCAGGAAACGCAAGACCTTGCCGACCGTACAATTGATCAACAGGCCACGCTCCATGGCAGCATTGACAAGTGCTCCGCCCTCGATATCCAGTTCCATACCGATGATCAGGCCACGTCCGCGCACTTCCTTGATAAAGGCATATTTGGTCTTCAGCTTCTCCAGCTGTTCGGTCAGGTAGGCACCCATCTCCCGACAGTTGTCCAGGACACCGTCGTCGACCATTGCCTGCATTGCGGCCAGAGATGCTGAGCAGATCAGTGGGTTGCCACCGAAAGTAGAGCCGTGCGATCCCGGCCCGAGTCTTTCTGCCAATGCTTCAGTGGTCAGCATGGCGCCGATCGGCGGGCCGCCGGCCAGGGCTTTGGCCAGAGTCAGGATGTCCGGAGCAACACCTTCCTGCTCGTACGCCCAAAGGGTCCCTGTTCTTCCACAGCCGACCTGGACCTCGTCGTAAACCAGCAGCAGATCAAATTCGTCACAGATGTCGCGAACGGCCTTGAGGTAGCCCGGCGGTGGTACGTTGACGCCACCCTCACCCTGTACAGGTTCAAGCATAACCGCGCAGATCTTTGGCGTGATCGCCTCGCGCATCGCCTCCGGGTCGCCGAAAGGCACGTAGCTGAAGCCAGGAACCATCGGTTTGAAGCCGGCCTGGACCTTCTCTTGACCGGTGGCACTGATGGTGCCGATGGTACGGCCGTGAAAGGACGCCAGTGCGGTGATCACATCGAAACGGTTTTTGCCGTATTTCTCCCGGCTGTGCTTGCGCAGCAGTTTCATTGCCGCTTCATTGGCCTCGGCGCCCGAATTGCAGAAAAAGACCCGGTCGGCAAAAGAGCGTTCACAGAGCCACTCCGCCAGCTCGATCTGCTGGGGGATATGGTAGAAGTTGGAACAGTGAAGCAGCTTTCCCGCCTGTTCCTGAAGAGCTGCAACCACCTTTGGATGACAGTGGCCAAGGTTGTTGACTGCCACCCCGGCGAGAAAGTCGAGGTAGGACTTGCCGTCAACATCCCACAACCGGCAGCCCTCGCCGCGTTCTGCGACAATCGGGTAGCGTCCGTAGGTTTTCATGACGTGCTGGTCTGCTTTATTGATCCACTGTTCGGAAGTGCTCATGTCGTTTGTCCGTGAAACGTAAAAAGTAAAAAGTGCCGATTCACAATTTGAAACTCGTTGATTTCTGCCTCATTATTTGAACTTCGCAACGGCTGTGCCGATGCCAAGGTCGGTGAAGATCTCAAGGAGACAAGCGTGTTCAACCCGGCCGTCGATGATGTGTGCCTTCTGCACTCCGGCATTGACAGCGTCAAGGCAGCAGGTGGTTTTCGGAATCATGCCACCGCTGATTGTCTCATCGTCGATCAGACCTTGGACATCGCTGACATCAATGGTTGAAATCAGTTCTCCGCCCTTGTCTTTGACCCCCTCGACATCAGTAAGCAGGATCAATTTTTCTGCCTTGAGGGCCGCAGCTATTTGGCCAGCGACCAGGTCAGCATTGATGTTGTATGTTTCTCCTGCCTCGCCGACTCCGACCGGCGCAATCACCGGAATGAAGTTGTTCTGCTCCAGGGCCTTGATGATTTCCGGCCGTACGGTTTCCACCTCTCCGACATGGCCGATATCGATGATTTCGGGAGTCAACGTGTCTGGATTGACGGCTTTCATCTCCATTTTCCGAGCAGTAATCAACTCGCCATCTTTGCCCGTCAGTCCAACGGCCCGGCCGCCATGTCGATTGATGTTGGCAACGATCTCTTTGTTGACCCGGCCGCCAAGAACCATTTCAACAACGTCCATGGTTGCACTGTCGGTAACCCGCATGCCACGGACAAACCGGGACTCAAGCCCCATCTTTTCCATGACGCTGCCGATTTGTGGCCCACCGCCATGTACCACGACCGGATTCATGCCGATGTATTTCATCAGGATGATGTCCTTGGCGAAGGATTCCTTGAGACGTTCCTCCACCATGGCATTGCCACCGTATTTGATGACAATGGTCTTGTCGGCAAAGCGCTTGATATAGGGCAATGCCTCCATGAGGATATTGGCTTTCTTAATCAATTCTTCCATGATTCATCCTGTCTTGCTGATATTGACGGGCTGTCAGGCCTGCCGTTAAACAGACTGTTAGAGGATGTAGCGTGATAGATCCTCATCGTCAGCAATTTTTTCGAGGCGCTCGCGAACGAAGACATCGTCAATAGCGAGCCGCCTGTCCGGTCGTTCCGGAGCATTGAATGACAACTCCTCAAGGAGGGTCTCCATGATCGTGTGCAAACGCCTGGCACCAATGTTCTCTGTTCGTTCATTGACGCTGGCTGCGGTTTTAGCAATCTCCTTGATCGCTTCGTCGCTGAAATCCAGATTGATGCCTTCTGTCGCCATGAGTGCCTGGTATTGGCGGATCAGAGCATTGTTCGGTTCGGTCAGGATCCTGACAAAGTCAGCTTCCTCGAGGCTGTCGAGCTCAACGCGGATGGGAAAGCGGCCCTGTAGCTCCGGAATCAGGTCCGAAGGTTTGGCAACATGAAACGCACCGGCTGCAATGAAGAGGATGTGGTCGGTTTTGACCGGGCCATACTTGGTGTTGACCGTACTCCCCTCGACAATCGGCAGGATGTCTCGCTGCACCCCCTCGCGGGAGACTTCCGGGCCGTGCCCGCCTTCACGACTGGCAATCTTGTCAATCTCGTCAATAAATATGATACCGTTCTGTTCGGTACGTTCCTTGGCCATGGTTTGGACCTTGTCCATGTCCACCAGTTTCTCCGCCTCTATATCGATCAGCAGCTCGCGGGCTTCAGAGACCTTTACCCGGCGATTCTTGGTTTTTTTCGGGAAGATGTTGCCGAACATCTCTTTGATGTTGATGCCCATCTCCTCAGGGCCCTGGGGGCCAAAAACCTGCATGCTCGGTATCTGGGTATCCTGGATCTCGAGCTCTACCATGCGCTCGTTGAGCTCTCCCATGCGCAGCAGTCGACGAAGTTTGTCGCGCGTTGAGTTGCTGCCGTCTTCGGCATCAGTCAGGTTCTTCTCTCCAGGCAGAAGCAGATCGAGCAGGTGTTCTTCGGCCAGGTCTTCAGCCTTGAGTCGCTGGCTCATCGCCTCCTCGCTTTTAACCATCAGGATGGCCAGTTCGACCAGATCGCGCACCATACTTTCAACATCACGACCGACATAACCGACCTCGGTGAACTTGCTGGCTTCGACCTTGACAAACGGGGCCTGGGCGAGTCGCGCCAGTCGCCGGGCAATTTCGGTTTTACCGACTCCGGTCGGACCGATCATGATGATGTTCTTAGGTGCGATCTCTTCGCGCAGTTCCGGATCGACCTGTTGCCGCCGCCAGCGGTTGCGCAAGGCGACAGCAACTGCCCGTTTAGCTTTGTTCTGGCCGACAATGTAGAGGTCGAGTTCGGAAACAATTTCTCGCGGAGTGAAATTGTTCACGACAGGGTCTCCAGGAGGATCCGGTCGTTGGTATAGACGCAAATCTCGGCGGCAATTTTCAAGGCTTCTTCAGCGACTGTGGCCATGGGTAGCTCCGTATGGCTGACCATGGCACGGGCTGCAGCCTGGGCATATGCTCCTCCTGAACCGATTGCAGCAATACCGTGCTCCGGTTCAATCACGTCTCCGACCCCGGAAAGGACAAGGGTCGTCTCCCGGTCTGCAACGATAAGAAGTGCCTCAAGATGGCGTAGAACGCGGTCTGTTCGCCAGTCTTTGGCCAGTTCGACTGCTGCTCGCTGCAGGTTGCCACGATACTCCTGCAACTTGGCCTCAAACTTTTCAAAAAGAGTGAAAGCATCAGCCGTACTCCCGGCAAAGCCGGCGATCACCTGATCGTCATACATACGACGCAGTTTTCGGGCCGTGTGTTTCATAATGGTGTTGCCGAGGCTGACCTGACCATCACCAGCCATGGCGACTTCCGATCCACATCGTACGCAAAGAATGGTTGTTCCTTTGAACATTTTGAGCCTCTTGTCCACACTTATTTTAGTTCAGTGAAAAATATTGCAAATATAACATAAGCGTACGGACAGACAAAGCAAAATGCCTGTTGTCGCTCAAGATATCAAAGGCTTAAATGCTCGGTGAAACAGCGAGTTTTCCTCTAGAAGGAGAGAGAGCTGCAGGCGGTCTTCTTGGCGGTACGCGTGAGTGATTTGTGGCTCTTTTGCCGATTAGTTTTCTACTGTAATTGGCAAGTGGATCGTAACTGTTGTGCCTTTTCCGGGGGCGCTGTCCAGGATTATGTTGCCACCGTGGTCGCTTATAAACTGCCGGGCATAAAAGAGGCCGAGACCGAAGCCGCGGACTTGGCCGGTATTCTGTGGGTCGATCTGGTAGAATTTTTCAAAGACTTTGGCTTCCTCTTCCGTGGGGATGCCGGGGCCATTATCGGTAAGGGTCAAGGTGAGCTCATTGTCAGAGATCTCTCCCGAGAGGCTGATTTCACCGCCGGACGGAGTGAATTTGATTGCGTTGTCTAAAAGCGCATTCAAGGCAAAGGCAATACGATGGCGATCGACGATCACCGTTGGCCAATTGCCAGCCAAACTGCTTTGCAGGGTTAATCCCTTCTGCTGAAGAGTGGAGCGCTTTCCGGCCAGAACGGCAGTGGCAATTTCCTTCAGGTCCTCCTCTGTGGACTTTCCTTCCCGATCCTCGAGAATTATGTCGCTGTAATAGAGAAGGTCCTGAATCAGGTAGGCAAGGTATTCTGATTCTTCGCGAATGGCTTGTAACGCAGAAGAGAACTCCGGGTCAGAGTAGTCTACAACGCCACTGGCGAGATTCTGAATGAAGAGGGATATTGAAGTCGTCGGGGTCCGGAGCTTGTGTGAAATAAGGCCCAGGAAGTCGGACTTGATGCGATCAATTCTCTTGAGTTGCACCAACTCTTGACGAAGTGCCTTTTTTTCCAGGTTTTTTTCGATAGTTGATCTGAGTTGAAGAAGGTTGATCGGTTTTTGGATGAAGTCGTCAGCATGGGACTTGAGGGCACGCAGGATGATCTCTTTGTCAGCATATCCGGTCATAACAATGACCAGCTGAGTAGGGTCCTGCTCTTTGAGCCGTTGTAGCAGCTCGAGACCGTTCATGACCGGCATCATGATATCAACCAGGACCAGATCCACCGTCTGATGGTCTATGATACGCAGCGCTTCCTGGCCGTTCTCCGCCTGGAGAATGTGATAGCTCTTCAGCGCCCTGGCACAAAGGTCACGAATAATCGCCTCGTCATCGACAATAAGAATGGTCGATGTCTCTGCATTCTGCTGCAATTGAGGCTCTTCCTGTATCTCAAGTCGCATACTGTCTCCACAGTAAAGCGTTTGTCCGGGATGTCTTGGTTAGCCGTTCAGGCTGCTACGCACCTGCTCAACCAGCTTATCCAGAGCGGCATCCAGTTTTTCAGGTTGGTTGCCTCCCGCTTGGGCAAGGTCCGGTCGGCCACCGCCACGGCCGCCGACTTCGGTTGCCATTGCAGCGACCAGCTTGCCGGCATGCAGCCGGGTGGTCAGATCGCCGGTGACCGCAACCAGCAGATTTACCTTGCCTTCATGGGGGCAGCCGATAGCGACGACACCTGAAACAAGCTTGTCCCTCAGTTTGTCAGCCATCTCCCGCAGGCCTTTGCCGTCGGCCGAGTCAACCTTGGCCGCCAGCAGCTTGACGTCATCGATTTCCTGCACCTGGTCCATGATGTCGTTGGCCTGGTCAGCTTTCAGACGGCTTTCGAGCGTGGCCAGCTCACGTTCCAGTTCCTTTTGTCGTTCCACCATTTTGAGCAGGCGGTTCTCAAGTTGGGGCCGGTCACTCTTGACCATGCCGGCCATGCGGCCGATAGCCTCTTCCTGCTTTTGAATCAGGTCGAGAGCCCGTGTTCCGGTGGCGGCTTCAATGCGCCGAACGCCGGCAGCGATGCCTGCTTCCTGAATGATTTTAAAAAGACCGATGTCGCCGGCGGCAGAGGTGTGAGTGCCGCCACAGAGTTCCATACTGAAATCGCCAAGGTTGACGACCCTGACACGCTCTCCGTACTTCTCACCAAAGAGTGCCGTTGCTCCTGCGGCAACCGCTTCATCTGCGGCCATCTCACGGGTTTCCACCGAACGGTTTTCGCGGATGCGGGCGTTGACTTCGTTTTCGATGCGGTGCAGCTCGTCAGCAGTGATTGCAGTAAAATGACTGAAGTCGAAACGCAGCCGGTCCGGAGCAACCAGTGAGCCTGCCTGCTTCACGTGATCACCTAGGACTTCGACCAGAACGGCGTGCAGAATATGGGTAGCGGTATGGTTTAAGGCTGTTGCCTGGCGAGAGGCTTCATCGACAGCGAGCTGAACCTCCTGTCCAATCTGCAGGACGCCTTCGCTCACCTGGCCGACATGAACAATCAGTTCCGGTAGCGGTTTCCTGGTTTCGGTGATGTCGATTTTGATACCCAGTGCGCTGATTGTCCCGATGTCGCCGGTCTGGCCTCCGGATTCACCGTAAAAAGGTGTGGCTTCAGTGATGATCTCAACCCGCTCGCCGACTCCCGCCTGACTGACCTGCTCACCATCATGCAAAATCGCAGTTATACGACTGCTTGACAGTAACTCGTCATAACCTGCGAAATTGACCTTATTCCCCTGTTCGACCAGGTCCCGATAAATCAGATTAATCGTTTCTTCGCCGGAGCCTTTCCAGTGAGCCCGGGCTTTCTCCCGCTGTTCATTCATGCAGGCGTCAAACCCCTCCTCGTCTACAGTGAACCCGTCTGCCTCGACAATGTCGGCTGTCAGGTCGGTCGGGAATCCGTAAGTGTCATAGAGTTTGAAAAGCACCTTGCCGGGAATGATCGTCGCCTGCTTGCGGCGCAGTTGGTCGACTTCTTCGTTGAGGATACGCAAGCCATTGTCGAGAGTCTGGATAAAACGTTCCTCCTCTTTTTCGACAATTTTTGCGACAAAGCTTTTGCGTTCGGCTTCTTGAGGAAAGGCCTCTGACATAAATTCGAGAACGAAAACAGCGGTTTTGTAGAGTACCGGATCGGCAAAGCCGAGCATCTTGGCATGGCGCATGGCCCGGCGCATGATCCGACGCAGAACGTAACCACGCCCTTCGTTGCTCGGCATGACGCCGTCAGCAATCAGGTAGGCGGTCGCCCTGCTGTGGTCGGCCATGACCCGCATCGAGACATCGTCCTCTGTAATGGCCCCATAGCTTTTTCCGGAAAGCTTCTCAATATAACCTATGATGTCGCGAAGCAGATTGGTGTCGTAGTTCGACTGGACACCCTGCATCACAGTGGTGATTCGCTCCAGCCCCATGCCGGTGTCGACAGCAGGCTTCGGCAACGGCACGAGCTCTCCGTCTGCCTGGCGGTTGAACTGCATGAATACGTTGTTCCAGATTTCCATGTAGCGGTCGCAATCACAGCCGACGGTGCAATCCGGAGAATCACAACCTATTTCAGGACCGTTGTCGTAAAAGATCTCGGTACATGGGCCGCAGGGGCCGGTGTCTCCCATTGACCAGAAATTATCCTCTTCAAAACGAAAAATTCGTTCGCGGGGGATTCCTTCCTGTTCATGCCAGATGTCGGCGGCTTCATCGTCATCAGTATAAACCGAGACGTACAGGCGGTCCTTGTCCATCCCCATGTCCACCGTGAGAAACTCCCAGGCGTAGGCTATTGCTTCTTTTTTGAAGTAATCACCGAAAGAGAAATTGCCGAGCATCTCGAAAAAAGTGTGATGACGTGCCGTCCGACCGACATTCTCCAGATCGTTGTGCTTGCCCCCGGCGCGCACGCACTTCTGCGATGTCGTGGCACGGACGTAGGCTCTTTTTTCCTGGCCCAGGAAGCAGTCCTTAAACTGGTTCATGCCAGCATTGGTGAAAAGCAGAGTCGGATCGTTGTGCGGAACCAGAGAGGACGAAGCAATAACCGTATGGTCTCGATCCTCAAAAAACTTTAGAAAAAGCTGACGTATTTCACTACCGGTCTTCATTGTGATTTTCAAGGCCTTTCCGGGTTAAATGGTCCATGATGCGGCCAATGTCAAAACCGCGTCGCTGGAGAAAAGTTACTACACGGCGCCGTTCCCTGGCTGGCGCCGAGATGTAGCTGAAATCAGGGAATCGTCGTTCCAAAAGAGATGCCAGTATTTGCCCTTCATCGCAGGACTCACGAGCCTCCTGTAGTGCCTGGCAGGCGGTCTCTTTATCGATGCCGCGTTGCCGCAAGTCTAGCAGAATACGTTGGCCAACGGCACGGCCCTGCCGCATCAGGCTGGCCGCTCGATTTCGGGCGTAGCGGGCATCGTCGAGGTAGCCAAGTTCGATGCAGCGCTGTAGAGCCTCTTCTGTGCGTTCCTGTTCGAAGCCTTTATCTTTAAGGCGTTGGCGTAACTCAGCTTGGCTGTGGTCACGGCGCGTCAGTATCCGTAGCGCTGCAGGCCATGGGTCAGCCTGACCCGCCTTACTTGCGTGTTTATTTTTCACCTTCTTCTTTGGTGCCGTCAAAGGCATCCCATGAGAGATCGGACGTTGATGAAACACCAGAGATCTTGAGCTTGAAGTCGTCCGGGTTGGAACACTGCCGCAAGGCTTCTTCGAAACTGATCAGCTTGTTTTTAAGGAGCTCCATCAGCGACTGGTCGAAGGTCTGCATACCGTAGGATTCAAAGCCCTGCTGGATGGCTTCCGGAAGCAGCCTGGTCTGGTCTTTGTCGTCGATCATCTGGCGTACCCTGGCTGAAGCGACCATGACTTCGACAGCCGGAACACGGCCTTTTCCGTCGAGCCTGGGTATCAGGCGCATGGAAATGACGCCCCGCAAAACCGCTGCCAACTGGATACGTACCTGGCGTTGCTGGTAAGGCGGGAAGACCGAGATTATCCGGTTGATTGTTTCTGTTGCATCGACCGTGTGTAATGTCGAGAGGACCAGGTGCCCGGTTTCTGCTGCGGTCAGGGCAGTCTCGATGGTCTCATGGTCCCGCATCTCGCCGACCAGGATGACATCCGGGTCCTGACGCAGGGCTGACTTCAGGGCGGGTTGGAATCCCAGGGTGTCGGAACCCACTTCACGCTGGTTGATGATGCTCTTCTTGTCACGATGGAGAAACTCGATCGGATCCTCGATTGTGACGATGTGCGATTTGCGGTAGGCATTGATGTAGTCGATGATGGCGGCGAGCGAGGTTGATTTGCCGGAGCCGGTAGCACCGGTTACCAGAATTAAACCGCGATTCGCCATCGCCATTTTCTTGATGATTGGCGGAAGAAGCAGGTCGTCCAGGCTTTTGATGTCGAAGGGGATGGCACGGAACACCAGAGAAACAGAACCTCGCTGGGTAAAAGCGTTTACACGGAAGCGCCCCAATCCTGGGACTCCATAAGCAAGGTCTACTTCACAGTCATTGTCGAAACGTTCCTTTTGCAGGTCGTTCATGATTTCTTCGGTGATCTGCTCGGTGAAGTCCGGAGTAATCCGCGGGGCTTTTGGTAGCGGTCGCAAAGTACCGTCGATCCGGTAGATCGGTGGCAGTCCTGCCTTCAGGTGGATATCGGATGCTCCCGATTTCAGACCAACGGACAGGATTTCATTGAGTTCCATGGATTATTCTCCTTCGGGCGGATTGTCTGTCGGTTTGAGGCAGTAATGTTCAAGAACCTTCGCCTCGATTTCCGCGGCAGTTTCAGGATGTTCGACCAGGTACGTTTTGGCGTTCTCGCGACCCTGACCGATGCGTTCTTCACCATAGGAGAACCATGAACCACTTTTTTCGACAATGTCGCATTCGACGCCCAGGTCGACCAGATCCCCTTCGCGTGAAATGCCGGTGCCATACATGATGTCAAACTCAGCTTCCTTGAAGGGTGGTGCCACCTTGTTCTTGACGATTTTCACGCGGGTGCGGTTGCCGATGGCATCCTGGCCCTGTTTGAGCGCAGCGATGCGACGGATGTCCATGCGTATGGAAGAGTAGAATTTTAGGGCGTTGCCCCCGGTAGTGGTCTCAGGGTTACCGAACATGACACCGATTTTCATGCGAATCTGGTTGATGAAAATCACGCAGCAATCCGATTTGCTGATCGTTCCGGTTAACTTGCGCAAGGCCTGGGACATCAGGCGGGCCTGCAAGCCCATGTGCGAGTCACCCATCTCTCCCTCAATTTCTGCACGGGGGACCAGGGCCGCGACGGAATCTATAATCATCACGTCGATGGCCCCGCTACGCACGAGGACCTCGACAATTTCCAGAGCCTGTTCACCGGTGTCGGGTTGAGATATCAGCAGATCATCGGTGTTGACCCCAAGTTTCCTGGCGTAATGAACGTCAAGTGCATGTTCGGCGTCGATAAATGCCGCAACACCGCCTGTTTTCTGGGCTTCCGCAGCAATGTGCAGGGCCAGGGTCGTTTTTCCGGAGGACTCGGGCCCGTAAATTTCAACGATCCGGCCGCGGGGGACGCCGCCGATACCAAGAGCAATATTCAAACTCAATGCTCCGGTGGAAATCGATTTGATGTCCGGCAGGACTGCATCCTCGCCGAGACGCATGATGCTGCCCTTGCCGAACTGTTTTTCTATCTGGCCCATGGCCAGTTCAATAGCCCTGTTACGATCACTTTCAGCCATCAGTGTTCCCTCCTTATGGAGCCAATGCTCACTATGAAAATGTTTTGTTGGCGGTTAATGTTCAGTGGTTTCATCAAGTTTTACGGTCAGTAATGGAATATGTTCCGTACCGCCAGAAAAGAAGCGACTCTCAAAAAGGACCAGTTTATCCATAGGTAGCTGGCCAATCAGTGTCTGACCGACTGATTTGAACAGGTCGGTCAGGTCTGATTTCTGCTGTCGCAACCGCCCGATGGTCAAGTGTGGCGTATAATCCTGCACCTCAGTAGCGACTCCGATTCGCTGCAGGACATTCTGGTAATCTTTGTGAAGTCTCCTGAGCGGATCTTTTGGTTCCAGGCCGAGCCAGATGATGCGAGGTCGTCGCGGATTCGGGAAGGCTCCGAGTCCTTTGACCTCGACCAGGAGGGGCCGATGACAGCGTCTAACGGATAGCACAGAAACCCTGATCTTTTCAAGGGTTTCCTGCGTAACATCACCGAAGAAATGCAAGGTCAGGTGCAGGTTCTCCGGGCTGGTCCAGTGAACAGCCGGTATTTTTGCTCGAAGACTCACCTGGAGGTCACGAATTGAAGACTTCAGTTCGTGAGGAAGGGGTATGGCCAGAAAGGCTCTAACCCGGTCCATGGCTCACTCGTCCTCACTGGCTTGGGGTAGAAGGACTGAAAAACAGCTGCCTTGAGAAGGCCCGGCACTTCCCACCCATATCATGCCTCCGTGAGTTTCAAAAATCCCCTTGGCCAGGGTCAAGCCCAGGCCGATGCCCTTCCCACCAAAACTCGACCGGGAGGTAGAATGTCCGGAAATTTCTCCCACTTCCTGAAATTTGTCAAAAATCCGGATCTGGTCTGTTTCCTCGATACCTATACCGGTGTCGCTGATTGAAATTTGCAGATAATGTTCTGCCAGCCCCCCATCGAAAAAACTTTCGGAAAACTTACATAGCCTATCCTTCTGCGCAAACACTTCCTCCCGTTCCAGAGATTGCCCTGCAATACGGATCCAGCCGTCTTCCGGAGTGAACTTAATGGCGTTTTCCATTAACCTGTTGAAGGCACGTTGCAGATGATGGCTGTCGCCCCTGATTGTTGTGTCATCAGGGAACTCCTGTAATTCGAGATGGAGATTGCGTCTCACGCAGGACGGCGTGGACTTGGCGAGAAGGTCGTTGATCATCAGCAGTGGATTGAAGGCTTCGTGAGCTATATAGAGGGTGTTTGCTTCGAGTCGGGCGGCCTCAATCAAATCGTCAACGATGTGATTAAGCCGCCGGCTGCCTCGCAGGATGACATCCAGGGCCCTCTTCTCATTTTCTCCAAGCACCTCCTCGGTCTCGCTGCGGAGGAACTCTGCCCCGGAAAGAATGGTTGTCAAGGGGGTACGCAACTCGTGCGAGGCGAGTGACAAAAAGGAGCTTTTCATCTGATTGAGACTTTTCAGAGCACGATGATGTTTCTCGAGCTGTTCCAGGTTGTCACGCAGTGCCGAGCGTGATCGCTCAAGTTCACTCAGACTGGCAGAGTTGAGCCGGTGCTGCCATTGAAGCTCATCAAGGAGCTCGGCATTCTTCAGTAGGGGACCAAGTTGCCGACCTATCGCCTGGGTGAGCCGCACATCCTCGCGGCTGAAAACCCGCATTCCCCGATCAAAGATAAAGAGAACTCCCAATGTTTTATCTTCAGCTATAAATGGTACGGCCAAAAATGCGCGCCAACCGTCTGCAAACACAGCGTTGGAAATGCGACGATGGTCTTTCTGCAAATTGGTGGAAAGACGCGGCCGGCCTGTTTCGACGACTTTTCCGGCCAGCCCTATCCCTGGTTTGATTCCGCCAAGCTCTTCAATCACATCGCCCGGGATGTTGCGGTGCAACGCCAGTTTCATCTCTGTGCCACTTTGCTCCAGAAGGAAGATGCCCCCTCCGGAAATAGCAAAACTCTTGATGACCTCGTCAAGAATTATTTCTAGCGTTTGTGACAGGTCGTGGCCCTCGGCAACCCGATGAGAGATTTCGTTGAGCAGCGAGAGATGGCGGTTGTGGCGCTGTAATTCAGCCTGAAGATTGGTCGTCTGAGTGACGTCACGAAAACTTCCGTAAATAACTTTCTTTTCGTTTAATTGGCCCGTCCGAACCCTGACACTGCCAATAAATTGCCTGCCATCCTTACGTCGAAACTTGATCTGGTCGACCTCTGCTTCTCCCTGCTTGATGACCGTGCTTGTCATACGTAACAGGCGTTGCCGGTGCTCGCGGGAGAAGAGTACTCTAAAGGTCAGAGGAATAACTTCTCTTTGGGTATATCCCAGCAGATTTTCCGCTTGATGGTTGATCTCCAACAGTGCTCCATCCTTCTGGTCAAAGACAAACAAGGCTTCACCGGCGTTCTGAACGAGTTGCTGGTCGCGGCTGTGATAAACTTCGAGCATCTCTGCCTGATGCCGAACCCGCTCTTCATTGGCCAGCAGTTTGCTCGCCAACTCATCCCTGTGCTTTCGGTTGCGATTGCCCCATACCATAGCCAGAATGCTGCCGACAGTTGCAAGAACCAGTGCAACGGCAGTCATCTTTCGACCCCCTGTTCATCGCGGGACAGGCGGGATATGGCCAGGCGTCGAAGCCAGTCAAGAGCGGTACAGGCTGTCCGTAGCCGGACCTGCTCACGATCTCCTGCAAAAGTGAAGAGTTCAACGCGTTTTCCCCAGGGAGTTGCCATGGCCAGGTATACGGTGCCAACAGGTTTTTCAGGAGAGCCGCCATCCGGGCCGGCGATTCCGGTAACAGCCAAACCGATGTCGGTTTGAGCTGCAGCGCGTACACCTTTGGCCATCTCCTCTGCACATACAGCGCTAACGGCGCCGTGACGATCGAGTGTTTCCCGGGAGACATTCAGGCAATCCATTTTTGCGGAGTTTGCGTAGGAGACGATACTGCGTTCAAAGAAAGCCGAGGCTCCGGCCCGGTCGGTAAGGAGCTTGGCGATCAGTCCACCGGTGCATGACTCGGCCAGGGCGACAGTGAGGCCGGCAGCTACCAGGCAACGTGCTGTCGTGTCGGTGAGCGAGTCACTGTCGATGCCGACGACATGGCTGCCAAGCGCCTTGCGCACTTTAAGTTCACCCAGGTCGGCCAGTTTTTCGGCCAGATCCCCCGTGGTGCGCAGCTTGACCTGAACCATGGGAAATTCGACGTTGAACGCCAACTCAACCCCCTCAGGCAGGCCATTACTGTTGATGCGTGCTTCAACATCGGGTTCTGCAAGGCCAAAAACAGTTATGGTCCTTTGGCATTGTGCTGGAGGGGACGGAAAACGATTTAACAGCGAGGGGACGACGTATTCGTTGAGCATGTCCCGCATCTCTTTGGGAACGCCGGGCAGGAAATAGAGGACGGTCCGGTTTCTCTGTAAATGAAAGCCCGGTGCCGTACCCTTGTGGTTGGTGATGATTGTACTTCTGTTGGGCAGCAGAGCCTGTTTTTCGTTGCGGGGGTGCATTTCCCGTTTCCAGGCACTAAAGCGATCTTTGATCTGCCGGAGGGCTTCGTCACTAAGGCGCAGGGGTCTTTCAAAGGCCCGGGCAGCAGCTTTTGCCGTACGGTCATCTTCTGTCGGGCCGAGCCCGCCTGTTACAATGACCACGTCTTGCGTGTTGGCCAGTCGCTGTAAAGTTGCAGCGATATCATCCTCACTGTCGCCGATTGTCGCGACTTCACACACCGGCAGAGAGTTGTCCGCCAACACCAGGGCAATTGCCCTGGTGTTGGTGTCGACAAGGTCTCCGTTCAGCAGTTCGTCGCCTATGGTGAGGATTGCGATCTTCATCGATGCCGGGGTTCGCGTGGCTGGTTGTTGGGCAGAATGTCTGCCGATATTAACCCAGGTTGAAAAACCATAAGGTCAGGCGCAATGCAATTGCACCGTAAATTCCTGCAACGAAGTCGTCGAGAACCACGCCGACGCCGTGTTTCAGGTTTTTATCAAGCCATCCTGCCGGGGCAGGTTTGAGGATGTCGAAAAGGCGGAACCAGAAAAAACCAAGCAGGGCCGCCGACCAACTCCAGGGCAGGAAAGCAACGGTCACGAGGTAACCGATCAGCTCGTCGATGACGATGCGGCCGTCGTCGGCGACGCCGTAAATTTGTCCGGCGGCATCGGCGATCCAGAAGCTGAGAAAGAGCAATGCTGTGAAGGTAACTGCAGAAAGCCACCAAGGCCAGGCGCCGGTCAGGTAGAAAATGGGAATCCCGGCGAGAGTGCCGATCGTTCCCGAAGCAAAGGGTGCGTAACCGAGCCCGGCATTGCTGGAGAGGAAAAGAATGGCTCTGCGCATTTAGTCCTCCAGTCCGAATCGGCGATTGGCGGTCGCTGTTACGACGCGGTAAATTTCCGGTAGCGGTCGTCCCGTGGCCGTTGCGAGTTCTTGACAGCTGGCATGCTCCGGGGTTATCCGCAGAAGCTTCCGGCCTTCGTAAATCAACTTCACAGAAGCTTCGCCGAAATCAGTCTCTACGGTAGCCGGTTCGCGCCTGAGCTTCATACGGTGGGCCTCGTGCATGCGAACGCCGATGGCGCTGCTTTCACGCAGAACTACCTGCGCCAGACGTTGTGCGGCCGATGGTTCTGCTACAACCGTCAGTCGTGTCCCCGGGCGATTTTTTTTCATCTGCAGGGGAGTGAACGCGGCATCCAGGGCACCATCATCCATCAGCCGGTCGACCAGGGAGCCGAGCCATTCCGGTGATGAGTCATCGAGATGGGTTTCTATCACGGTCACGGTATCACGCATGAACCCCTCGGAGGCGGCACTTTTCCCGAGAATCCCACGTAGCAGATTGGGACGATCTTCGAGCTCCCATCCTCCGACACCGTAGCCAATACGTTCAATGGTCATCTCCGGCATGGTTTCAAACTGTGCTATCTCAACGGCAATTGCCGCCCCTGTGGGCGTTACCAACTCGCGATCACTGCTG
>CAZXBD010000015.1:0-25517 GCA_964638305.1 uncultured Geobacteraceae bacterium
GGTCCAGCTCATCTTGCACCGATTGTTCGGAGCGTGACTGGATCGTTTTACCCTGGTGGTGGGTGATGGCGCAAAAGGCACAACCGCCGCCGCAGCCGCGATGACTGGTGATGGAGAATTTGATCTGACCGTAAGCCGGAATCGGTTCACGGTACGACGGATGCGGCTGTTTGACGAAAGGCAGCGCATAGATGCGATCGAGCTGCTCCTCCTCAAGGGGCATGGCCGGCGGGTTGACCACGACCAGACGGTCGCCGTGGACCTGCTGCAATGGCTTGCCGCTGAAAGGGTTCCTCTCATCGGCAGCCAGCTTGAAGGCTTTGTTGTAGCTCTCTGTGCTTGCTGTGACTTCTTCGAAAGAGGGTAGCTTGACTGCGCCGGCAGCTTCCTCTTTGGTGACAAATGCTGTGCCACGCAGATCGGTGATGCTGCCGATCGATTCACCTGCCGACATCCTCTTGGTCAGCTCGATGAGGGCGGATTCGGCCATGCCGAAAAGCAGAAGGTCCGCCTTGCTATCGATCAGAACCGATCGCCTGACTTTATTATCCCAATAATCGTAGTGAGCGAGACGACGCAGGCTTGCCTCGATGCCGCCGATCACCGTTGGCAAGCCTTTGAATGCGCCCTTT
This sequence comes from uncultured Geobacteraceae bacterium, assembly GCA_964638305.1. Taxonomy (GTDB): domain Bacteria; phylum Desulfobacterota; class Desulfuromonadia; order Desulfuromonadales; family BM103; genus M0040. Next base: position 633 of record CAZXBD010000015.1, read on the forward strand.
ACTGCCGCCGTATAAGCAATGACTGCCCGATTCGGCCGGGCTCCGGAACGACCACCCGGAGTGTAGGCGTCATCATTGCGCACCTTTTTGGCGGCGGTGTAGTGATTGACCATCGAATCCATGGCACCGGCCGAGATGGCGGCAAAGAGTCGAGGCCGACCCATGATTTTGAAGGCTTCCTTGTCGCGCCAGTCCGGTTGGGCGAGAATGCCGACTCTAAATCCCTCGTCCTCAAGCAGTCGAGCCAAGAGTGGCGTGCCGAAGGCCGGGTGGTCAATATAGGCATCACCGGTGACAAAAAGCACATCGAGATCGCCCCATCCACGCTCTTTCATCTCCGTCCTGTTGCACGGAATGAATATGTCCTGATCCGATTCAGCCAAGGGATAGTCTACTTTCGCTGTGCTTCGTTAATCACTTTGTAAATCGCCTCGGCCATCAGTCTGTAGCCGGTTTCGTTAGGGTGAATCGCGTCACTTTTCAGGCTCTTGTCGCCAAGCAAGTCAAGGAGGACCTCTCCCTCGAAGGGGATGCCCTCCTCCTCCGCAATTGCTGCATAAAATTTAGGGACTTCAAGGCCAAAGCCCAGCTTTGGTACACCGACTAACACCACGTCGGCTCCGCATGCGTCAATCAGGTCGACCATAGCTTTTAGGTTTCTGGCAGTTCCCCCGGGGTCGAGTCGACGCAAAAAATCATTGCCGCCATGACAGAGGATCACCAACGATGGATTGTGCCTTGCGAGCATGGCCGGGAGGCGATTGAGACCGGCGGCAGAAATCTCTCCGGGGACACCGACATTGATAACCGTTCTGTCAAGAAGTCTGCCCAAAACCTCCGGGTAGGCTTGCCCGGCAGCAGCTCCGGTTCCGTAGGTGAGACTGTCACCGAAAGCCAGAACAAGAGCTCCTTGGTCGAGCGACGAGATCTCCGGGCCGGAATCGCAGCCGACAAAAGGCAGGATGAAAAAAAACAGCAGTAAACTTACGAAAAGGTTTCGACGCATTAAGACCTCGTGCCAGAATGATAAGCTAGATCAACTCGATAACATCATGGCATATTTTATCTTGCACGACTAGACGGCGACGTAAAGGACTCTTCCGAGTGGAAACCTGGCTGCTTGAAAATGGCTATCCTGCACTCTTCCTGCTGAGCTTCCTGGCCTCAACGCTTGTGCCTCTCGGCAGCGAGTGGTTGCTCGCTGTACTGCTGACCAACGGCTTCGACCCCCCACTCGTTGTTTTGGTTGCAACGGTTGGTAACAGTTGCGGGGCGTTGACGACTTATGCCGTCGGTATATGGGGTGGCCCTTTCCTGGTACAACGCATCTTGCGCATCAGCCAAGAAAGTCAGAAGCGGGCAGAGCTCTATTTCGCCCGCTACGGCAGCTGGGCCCTGTTCTTCTCCTGGCTGCCGATAATCGGAGACCCGCTTTGTCTGGCCGGAGGAGTCCTGAAAGTCAGGTTCTGGAGATTTGTCCTGCTGGTCACAACGGGAAAATTTGTTCGTTACCTGATCGTGGCAAAAGTGGTTGCCGATGGAATTAACATCATTTAGTGTGACTTAGGGGTCAGGTCTACACATTTCACTTTTTTTGCATAAAATACATTTTTTGTGAAATGTGTAGACCTGACCCCTAAGTCACATAACGGACTCGGTTTTATGGATGAAGAATTCTGGTACAGGCGGTGGGAGAAAAATGAGATAGGTTTTCACCTGACCATGCCGCACCATAACTTGCGGAAATTTTTCCCTGAATTGCAAGTGCTGCCAGGTGATCCGGTTTTGGTGCCCCTCTGCGGTAAGAGCCCGGACCTGGTCTGGTTGCGCGAGCAGGGGCTCACGGTAACCGGTGTTGAGCTGAGCCGAGTTGCCGTTGATGCTTTATTTAGCGAGAACGATCTGCCTGCCGAGTGGACGACCGTAGCTGGAATGCCTTGCTGCCATGCTGACGGGTACCAGGTTTTTTGTGGTGATTTTTTCAAACTGTCAACCAAGGAATTAATCGGGATCAGCGCTCTTTACGATCGCGGTTCGCTGGTTGCACTGCCGCCTGAGATGAGAGACCGTTACGCGGCGCACATAGCGACACTTCTACCGTCAGGGGGTCGGGTGCTTTTGATCGGCTATGAGTATGACCAGGCCGAAACAGATGGCCCACCTTTTTCAGTTCCCTTTTCAGAACTGGAGAGCTTGTTTTGTGCCAATTTTCAGCTCGATTTGCTGGCTGAGGATGATGCTCTTTGGTCGCACCGTGGACTAGTTGAAAGAGGGGTGACAAAGCTGACAGAGTATGCCGTTCTACTGGTTCGCAATTAGCTGTTTCAGGGGGACGGTCTGCTGCGTTTTTTCCTCCATGTCTCTCGGTTCTTCCAGAGTGCATCACCTGAATAGATCCCCAGACCGGTCCAGATAAAGAGGAAGCTGACTAAATGCCCTTGCGAGAAAGGCTCATTATAAATGACGACGGCCAGGATAAAATGCAGACTGGGAGTGAGGTACTGCAGAAAGCCGATGGTGGCCAGTTGTAATCGACGTGCGGCGGCAACAAAGAGCAGCAGTGGAACTGCCGTCACGACTCCCGATAGAGGCAACAGCAGGTCGAGCTGCAGTGAACCCGCAAGAAAAGCACTCTGATGCTGTATTGTCAGGTAAATAATATAGCCAAAAGCGATCGGGCCGAGCAGGAGTGTTTCCACGGTCAGACCGATCATCGCTTCAACCCGGGCCACTTTGCGAAGCAGTCCGTAGAGACCGAAGGTGATGGCAAGAACAAGAGCAATCCAGGGGAACCGGCTGTGATGGGTGGCCAGGATCAAAACCCCGGCCAGGGCGAGCAGGACGCTGCAGAGTTGCCACCGGTTTAGCCTTTCCCGTAAAAATATGCAGCCTAGCAGGACACTGATCAACGGTGTAATGAAATACCCCAAGCTTGACTGGAGCACCTCATCGTGCTGAACGGCATAGATGAAAACCAGCCAGTTGGTGGCAATCAGCAATGTTGATCCGCATAGGGTCAATAAAATTTGACGGTTGCGCAAAGCATTCAGGACTTGCCCGGGTTGGTGCCGAATAGTGACAAGAATGAACAGGAAGACCAGGGACCAGAAAATGCGGTGACAAACGATTTCCAAAGGCACTGCACCTTCGAGCGCCTTGAAAAAGATCGGGAAGGAGCCCCAGATCAGGTAGGCAGTCAAGCCCAGGCCGACGCCGAGACGTTTATTGTCGTGCATATCTGATGGGCTGGTTCGGTGTTCTTCAGAAAAGCCTGCGGCAGATTTCATCTGGTCAATTGTTAAAGCGGGACACTTCCGCAAGTGTCCCGCTTTAATCTCTCTCAATTATTGTTGCTACGGTTATTTCTTCTGTGCCTTTTTGAACAGGTCGGCAAAGGTGCCCATCCCGCCAGAGGGGCTCTCCTCGTATGAAGTTTCAGCCGACTCGTCCGATTTGTCGCGGACTGAATCCAGTGAAATACGCTTTTCTTCAAGGTCGATTTTTTCCACTTTGACTTGCAGTTCCTGGCCGAGTTTCATGACGTCTTGTGGGTGTTTGATGCGTTGCTCTCCGCCTATTTTTGAAATATGCAACAGACCGTCGATCCCCTCTTCCAGGGTGACGAAAGCCCCAAACTTGGCCAGGCGCGATACTGTCCCGGTGTGTGTCGAGCCGACCGGGTAGCTGGTTTCAACTTTTGTCCAGGGATTAGCGAGGGTGTCTCGCAGGCTGAAGGAGAAACGTTCCTTCTCCCAATCACATTTCTTTACGGCAACTTCAAGTTGTTGCCCAACCTGCAGGACTTCCTCGATCTTCTCTACGCGACCATAGGATATTTCAGAAATTGGCAAAAGACCTTCAAGTCCGCCGATATCTATAAAGGCACCGAAGTCACGGATATTGGTAATGGTGCCGGAAACGACCATGCCCTCTTTGAGGGTCTTCATCAGTTCTTCTTTTTGCTGGCGACGTTCTTCATCGAGGATGACACGATGTGAGACGACGATATTGCGGCCCTGCTCGCTGAACTGGGTGATGCGAAATGATCGCGTTGTGTCGACAACCTCGGTCGAATCATCCTGGCGACGTAACCCGAGTTGAGAGAATGGGCAAAAAGCTCGGACACTGCCCGGCAGTTTGATCTCGTAGCCGCCCTTGACCTCTTTTTCTATGCGACCCTCTACTGGAATTCCGCTGCGCCAGGCTTCTTCCAGCTGTGCTGTCCCTGATGAGCCGCCGCCGAGGCGGGTGGTGAAGCGTAGCTCGCCGCCTTTACGAGACATGAAATAAGCGCCGACTTTGTCGCCAACAGCGACGGTCAGGTTGCCTTCGTCATCAAGGAACTCTTTGCGGTCGAGAACTCCTTCACCCTTCTGGCCAACGTCGAGAAAAAGCCACTCACTGCTTATCTGCAGCACGGTGGCATCAATTTTTTGCCCCGGCTCTAACTCCGTCTTGCCAACCATACTCTGTTCAAACATTTCGGCAAAACTGTCATCTTCACTCATTTCTTGGTCGTCAAAGGTTTCGTCGGTCATTGGTTTCCTCATTTTATAAGGTAAGTACGAGGAACTATTATAAGCATGTTTATCCTTCCTGTCATGACTTAAGAAGATACCTTTTCGCTTAATCTCTCGATTTGTGTCCGAAACCTGTTATTGTGCCAGCAGTTAAGCTCAATAATCGTTTCCCGCCATTTAAATAATTACGGATAGCTTTATGAAAACATATGACGTCATTGTTGTCGGCGGCGGTCCTGCTGGGCTCTTTGCCGCAGGTTTCGCTGCACGCCAGGGTGCCAAAGTGCTGTTGTTGGAAAAAAATGCCAGCTGTGGCGCAAAGATTCTCATTACCGGTAAGGGTCGCTGTAATGTCACCCACAGTGAAGATGACCCGCGCAAGTTTGTTGAACATTTCGGCCGCAACGGCCGCGCTTTACTGACAGCGCTCTATGCTTATGGTGTCAAGGACGTGGTGGCTTTTTTTGAAGAAAAGGGTGTGCCGCTGAAAATCGAACGCGGCGGCCGGATCTTCCCCGAAAAGGGGGGGGCGAGCGATGTGCAGAGGGCCGTGATTGCCTTTGTCCGTGAGGCCGGTGTTGAAATACGGACTTCGTGCACAGTAAAGAAAATGCTAATCGACGACGATATCGTCAAAGCCGTGGAGACGACGGCCGGAACCTTTGCCGCAGACAATATCATTGTCGCAACCGGCGGCCTCTCCTACCCGGAAACCGGCTGTAGCGGAGATGGTTATGCGTGGGCCAAGGCGGGAGGACATCGTCTGGTGACGCCGGAGCCAGCCCTGGTTCCAGTGAAGCTGAGTGATTCCTGGACGGCAGAGGTGAGTAACTTCAACCTCAAAAATGTCCGTATTTCACTTTGCGTTAATGGCAAAAAGCTTGATGAACGTTTCGGCGAAGCCTTCTTTACCCGCTCCGGGATAGGAGGGCCGATTATCCTGGATATGAGCAGTCGTATACGCGATGAGCTTAAAAATGGCAATGTAAAGCTTCTGCTCGATTTAAAACCGGCCGTTGCGACTGAACTGTTCGATAAACGTTTGCAGAGGGAGCTGGCGGAACACAACAATCAGGATTTTGGCAAGTCGCTCGGTAAGCTGTTGCCGCGTGATATGATCCCGGTCTTTTTACGCATGGTCGGCATCGACCCGAAGAAGAAATGTCATTCGGTGACGCGGGAGGAACGACAGCGTCTGCTGAAGCTTTTCAAGGAATTTGAATTGAACGTCACCGGTTGTGAAGGCTTCCGCAAAGCGATCATCACCTCCGGGGGTGTTTCACTGAAAGATATTGATATGCGCAGCATGCGCTCGAAGCTGGTGCAGAATCTCTTTTTCGCCGGGGAGATGATCGACCTCGACGGGCCCACCGGTGGTTTTAATCTGCAGGTGTGCTGGTCAACCGGCTTCCTGGCCGGGACCAGTGCCGCAGAAAAGATGGTAAATCAGTAGCTGAGGGTTTGTCTGTTTCATTACCCGCCACTACTCCCTTTTTCTGATAGTTTCCAGTTAGTAATTGCCGATTATCGCTGTCTGGAAAGACCTCTAACTTAACGCAATAATTCTTGCGTAGTTTATATTCCTTGATCTTCAAACGCGATCTTTGTTTCGATCGTTAAATCTGATATAGTTACTTTTTAATTAAGTTTGTACTTCAATGTCGAGGTACAAGCAGACTTTAGCCAGCCATAAGGAGTCAACAATGCAGGATTGGGGCAACGGTCCCTCGAGTGAGGATCTGGAAAAGAAGGTCATCGAGATCAAGAATCATCTCAAAAACAAGTTCGGCTCGCAAAAGGCGCTCTTGCCGATAATTGTGGTGATCGTTCTGCTTGTTATCGGTGGATACAGCAGCATGTACGAAGTGGACACCGAAGAGACAGGCGTCGTGCTGCGTTTCGGGAAATTTGACAGCTTTGCCGAGCCGGGCCTGCATTTCAAGATGCCTCTTGGCGTTGACCGGGTTTACCTGGTGCAGACCGGTCGCGTGCTCAAGGAAGAGTTCGGTTTTCGTACCGTCAAGCCCGATGTGCGCTCGACCTATACCAAGCGTGGCCTCGAAGAGGAATCCCTGACTCTGACCGGTGATCTTAACGTCAGTGATGTTGAGTGGATCGTGCAGTTCCAGGTCTCGGACCCCTTCAAGTTTATTTTCCGCATCAAGGACCCGGTCGGTACCATCCGGGATATTGCCGAGGCCATGGTGCGTAAGACGATCGGCAACGCAAACGTTACCGAAGTTCTGACCACGGAACGTGCTCTGCTGGCCAGCGAGATCCAGAAGGACTTGCAGTCGACCCTCAACCAGTACGACATCGGGGTGCGCATCGTTACGGTCAAGTTCCAGGATGTGACGCCGCCGGATCCGGTCAAGGCTGCTTATAATGAGGTCAACGAGTCCGAGCAGCAGAGGGAAAGTCTGATCTTCCAGGCCCGGGAACAATTCAACCGCGAGGTGCCGCGAGCCCGTGGTGAGGCGAAAAAAGTGCTTCAGGAGGCCGAGGGTTATGCCGTTGAGCGTGTCAACAAGGCCCGTGGTGAGACCAACCGTTTCCTGGCCCTCCTGACAGAGTATCGCAAGGCACCATCCGTGACCCGGAGCAGAATTTATCTGGAAACTCTTGAAGATGTGCTGCCCCGACTGGATGAGATCTACATTATGGATGACAAAAACGGTGGAGCACTACCGCTACTTCCGTTGCGCAAGTCGCTGGAAGGAGGTGCCAAATAATGAAAGCACCTATTATTATAGTTATTATCGTTGCAGTTCTTTTTGTCGGGATGGATGGCCTCTACGTGGTTAACGAAGCGGAGCAGGCGATCGTCACCCAGTTCGGCAAACCGGTGGGTGATGTGTCTGAGCCGGGCCTGCATTTCAAAATGCCTTTTATCCAAAAGGTCAGTCGTTTCGAAAAACGTATCCTGAAGTGGGATGGCGACCCTAACCAGATTCCGACCAAAGACAAGAGATTCATCTGGATCGACACCACGGCGCGTTGGCGGATCAAGGATCCACTCCTTTTCTACACCACGGTCGCCACCGAACGGGGTGCCATGAGCCGTCTTGACGATATTATCGACTCTGTGGTGCGCGATGCCGTCTCCGGACGCCTGCTGGTAGAACTGGTTCGAGGCAGCGATTACGAGGCCCAGGGTGGAGGAGATGAGCGATTCGAAGTGGAAGGTGTGGTAATCGCCAAGGAGAACCTCGTCGGTCGCGAAGAGATTATGGCGGGGATTCTCGAAAAAGCCCGCGCCAATACTCCTGATTACGGCATCGAACTGCTCGATGTGCAGATCAAGCGCATCAACTATGTCGAGCAGGTACGTACAAGGGTTTACGAGCGTATGATCAACGAGCGTAAGAAGGTTGCCGCCCAATACCGCTCCGAGGGTGAAGGCGAGAAGGCGGACATCCTCGGCCAGATGGAGCGCGAGTTGAAGGAAATCAGCTCCGAAGCTTATCGTAAGGTGCTCGAAGTCCGTGGTGGTGCCGATGCTGAGGCTGCCGCTATTTACGCGGAGGCATATAATCAGGATAAGGAGTTCTACACGTTTTTAAGAACCCTGGAATCCTATAAAAAGTCGATCCAGAAAAATGGGCGTTTGGTTATTTCCACTGACTCGGATTATTACAAGTACCTGAAAGAGATGCGGTAGAGAACGTTTCCGGATCTGTCTAGCTGAAGAACAAGGGGGACTGGCTCCATAGGTGCCTGTCCCCTTTAGTTTATGGATGCCTATCATGGCCAAGCCCTGGAAAACCATAGACAGCATCGTTACCGATGAGGGCGTCCTCGAACTCCGACAGCGGGACACGCGCGATTTCCTGATCACGGTCGGTGGTCTGGTGTTGATGAACAGTATGGCCAACCGCTCCGAGGTCGTACTCGGACAGCTCGGCTGTAAACATCTTGAAACCCACCCCGCACCACGGGTCCTGGTCGGCGGCCTTGGCATGGGCTGCACCTTGAGGGCGGTTCTCGAATCTCTGCCTGTTGCCGCCGAAGTGTTTGTGGCTGAACTCAACCCTGTGGTTCTTCAGTGGTGCCGTGACCCGTTGTCAGATTTAACCGCTGGTGCCGCAAACGACCCACGGGTTCATGTAGAGATCTGTGATGTAGCCGCGCTGGTGCGTAAGGTTGCCAGAGATCCTGATGCCAGGAAGTTTGATGCGATTATTTTTGACCTCTACAAAGGACCTCATTATCATACCGATAAGATCAAAGATCCCCTCTACGGGAGTCGCGCTATAGAAAACGTCCGATCCGCACTTAAACCGGGAGGCGTTTTTTCGGTCTGGGGTGAAAACTTCGATAAGGGTTTCGATAAACGCCTTCGGTCGGCCGGGTTCAGTGTCAATCATGAGCGTCCCGGTCGGGGAGGTTTGCGCCACGTAGTGTTTCTGGCGAAACTGCCGCTGGCTAAGAAGAAACCATCCGCAGGGTAAAAAATAAGCCTTGACCGTCTGGCGCACAGAGGACCATCGACAGCTGGAAGAATATTCAGGCAGGATTTCTATGACCCCTCGGTTATCTCCAGAGGCATACTCACTGCAACTTGAGCAGTTCGCAAAAGCTGATATCGGTCGATGCTTTTTCAACGTGCCCCTCGCCGATCATACCAGCTGGCAGATAGGCGGTCCGACCGATCTTCTGATTGAGCCTGAGACCATTGCCCAGGTGTCTGCCGTGGTTCGCTTTTCCCGTCGTCATGGCATCCCTCTGCTGGTGATCGGTCAGGGGACGAATCTGCTCTTCGATGATGCCGGGCTGCGTGGCATCGTTCTCCAGCTTGGCAACAATTTCTCCCGCATTGACATTAACGCTAACAGGATTGTGGCAGAAGCCGGTGCCTGGGTGCCCGGACTGGCGCGCAAAGCGATGCAGGCGGGATTGGCCGGCCTGGAGCATACCATTGGTATTCCCGGAACCCTTGGCGGCCTGGTGCTGATGAACGGCGGCAGCCAACGCAGGGGAATCGGTGAGAACGTACGTCGGGTCTGGATTGTCGATAGCGAGGGAGGAGAGACCGAGCTCAGTCGGAAGGAATGTGACTTCTCCTATCGGCACAGTGCCCTGCAGGGGACCGGAGCGGTGGTGGTCAAAGTGGAGTTGGAATGTGCAAGTGAAACGCCGCAACGAATTCGCCGCGTAATGCTCGATGATTTACGTGAACGGCGCCGTAAGTTCCCGCGCAAAGAACCAAATTGTGGATCGGTTTTCCTCAGCACCGCAGAGATGCACGCGAGTGTTGGGCCTCCCGGCAAAATCATTGAGGAGGCTGGGCTTAAAGGTCTAAGCATCGGCAAGGCCGAAGTCTCTCACCAACATGCAAATTTCATTGTCAATCGCGATGGTGCTACCTCGAAGGACGTTCTAGGGCTGATTGCCCATATCCGCCAGGTTGTTCTTGAAAAGGTTGGTTTTGAATTGTGCTGTGAAGTTCGCTATGTAAGCCCTGCAGGAGAAGTCATGCCGGCACATCGGGCCATCTCCTGAGAACAGCAAGGTGCATGTGCAATGAATAAGCGTGATGAAGTAATCCTTGAAACCGAAAACGTCCGCGTACGCATCCTTGCTCTTGAAAAGGGACAGGCGACTCCCTGGCATTTCCATACGGAGGTGACTGACCGGATGCTATGCCTCGAGGGCAGGGTTGCCGTTGAGTACACAGGCCCGCAAGAGACAGCTGAACTCGGGCCTGGTGATCGTTGCGAGGTGACTTTGGAACGGGTACACAGAGTTGTCAACCTGACAACTGAAACGGCAAAGTACCTTTTGGTGCAGGGTGTGGGACGCTACGATTTTAACGTTGTGGAGTGACCAGCCTTGTAACGAATCCTTCTTTCTTCTTTTTAGCGCAACGGGTCAAAAAGGCCCTCAAGACCATTGAGTTTGAACTCGTAGACCGCCTGCATCATCCTGCCCACCTTGCCTTGTGGAAAGCCCTTGCCGGCAAACCAGACCAGATAATCCTCCGGTAGATCAATAATCAAACGACCCTCGTACTTGCCGAATGGCATCTTCTCTTTGACCAGTTCGAGAAGCTGTGTATGGTCATACTCGGCACCCTCTCTCATGACCTGAGTTCCGCGATCATGAGGCTCATGGCTGCGATGCTGCGCACTCTTTTCATCCTGTTGATCTTTTCGGAGAAGGGCGGGGTGTCGATAAACATCAGGACGTTTTTGACTTTATCGAGAACCTGCTTTTCACCACAGAAGAGCTCCTCGTAGCGAGAGAGCAGGTCACTCAGGTAGTGCTGCAGCATGGTGGCCGTTTCGACCTCTGTTGGCTCCTCACTGTTTTTGCTACTCAATCGTTCAAAGAGTAATGGGTCCGCGATTGCTCCGCGTCCGAGCATTAATCCCGCTGCCGCTGTCTCTTCAAGTATGCGTAACCCCTCGACAGCTGTGCGTATGTCGCCGTTGGCGATCACTGGCAAGGGGGTTTCAAGAACGACGCGTCTTGTGACGCTATGGTCGGCGCTTCCGGCGTACTTTTGCAAGACCGTGCGTGGATGCAGGATCAGGAAGTCGACTCCTGCCTCGGCAAAGAGCGGCAGGAGTAAAAAAATCTGCTCGGGATCAGAGTAACCAGCGCGCAGTTTGATGGAAAAAGTCCCGGAGATGGCCGCACGAAGAGCGGGGATGATTTCGGCCAGCAGTTCGGGGTGCTGCAGCATGGCCCCACCTGTTGCGCCGGTTGTCATCCGTCCGTAGGGGCAACCCATGTTGAGATTGATGTGGCGGGCACCAACAGCTTCAGCGCTGCGAGCGGCCGCGACCAGTGCTCTGCAGTTATTTCCGACCAGCTGTGCCACCAGGGGGACGGTCCCGGTCGTGCTGGCCGCTTCTTTCAGGTCCCTGCCAGCCAGACACTTGCGACTGACATTACTGACCCGCATGAACTCGGTGAAAACGACGTCCGGCCTAACCCAGTCAATGAACAGAGCGCGCGTGGCCCGGTTGGTAAGGCCCTGCAGAGGGGCCAGCATCAAAGGAGTGCTCCCCTTTTCCCAGGGCAATGTGCGCAGGTCCTGGTCAGTCATTGACACGGGTTTGTTGAGAGGTATGGTCATTTGTCTGTTGATGTACAGGTTATTTCGAGCTTTGCTCATCTGAGGTTGGAGGTGAGGAGATTACACTCCGGTTGCGACCGGACTGCTTGGCCTGGTAGAGAGCCTCGTCCGCCATGGCAACGACCTGAGAAGGGACGAGCCTCTGTTTTGGAATGACACTGGCAGCGCCAATACTGATGGTGACGATTGGTGCCACCGGAGAGGAGTTGTGTGGTATCTCCAGCTCTTGAACGCGGGTATGAAAAGCCGCTGCCAGTTCTGATGCTCCCTGAATATCTGTTTGAGGCAGGACAGCGACAAATTCTTCTCCACCATAACGGGCCAACAGGTCTCCGGCCCGACAAAGCGCTCCCTGCAGCGCCAACGCCACTTTCTGTAAACAGACGTCGCCTTTCAGGTGTCCGTAACTGTCATTGTACATTTTGAAGTGATCGATATCGATCATGATCACGGAAAATGGTTGCTGTTGCCGTTGTTCCCGCAACCACTCCCGGGACAAAAATTCATTGAAGTATCGCCGGTTTGCCAGGCCTGTGAGACTGTCGGTCACCGAGAGCCTTTCCAACTCCCGGTTTGCTTCAGCAAGGCGTTCGTTGAGAACCAGCAGGTCCAGTTCGCGATCCTTGCGACAGTTCATCTCGGTTTTCAGACGCAGGGCAGAGCGGACCCTGGCCAGCAACTCCGTGTGGCTCGGTGGTTTAGTGATGTAGTCAGTTGCCCCGGCAGAGAACGCCGAGTCCAGACCGTCCAGATAATCAACCCCACTGATAATTATAATCGGGACATCACTAAAGAGGACGTGTTCGGAAAGCTCCCGGCAGGCATCAATCCCGCTTTTCCCGGGCAGGTCGATGCTTAGCAGAATCAGGTCAATGTCAGTTTCCGTTTTGTCCGTCTCGGAAAACCCGATTTGACGGTATGCTTCCTCAACCGAATCGCAAAGAGTAATGTCAGTATAACCTGCCTTATTGAGAAGATCGCCAATGAAGGTTCGAGAAACCAGTGAGTCGTCAACGATCAGTATGCTCATGCTGCCATCCTGTGAAGAGCCGAAGCTATTGCTTAATGTTAACAGGATAACGCAATCATTAAAAAGTAAAAGCCTCTAAAGCGTATTAAGTGCCCCGAACTTTGCTCCAGGCCATTGTGCTTTAGGTGTAGACGACGCCCTCAATTACTCAATGCGTCCAACTCCTCCCATCGCGCGTAGATTTTTGCGAGCTCAGATTCGGCCGTTTCAAGTCGGGTTGTGGTCGCTGCAACCTGTTCTCCTGCGGTTCTGTAAAACTCCGGGTTCACCATCTTTTCATGTAATGCGGTGATCTCTGTTTCGAGGGTTTCAATCTTCAGCGGCAGCTCTTCCAGTTCCTGCTTCTCTTTGAAAGTCAGTTTTCGGACACGCATTTTTTTGGGTTTTTCTTTAGTTTTTACGCTTTCCGTTGGGATGGGCTCAGTTGGCGTTTTCTGTTGCAGCCAATCATCGTATCCTCCGACGTATTCAGCGATTTCACCATCATCCTCGAAGGCAATGGTGCTGGTAACCACGCGGTTGAGAAAGGCCCTGTCGTGGCTGACCAATAAAAGTGTGCCTTTGAAATCAGCCAGAAGCTCCTCAAGCAGGTCCAGCGTTTCCAGGTCCAGATCATTGGTAGGCTCGTCGAGAACCATAACATTGGCCTCGTTTGTAAAGAGCCGTGCCAAAAGCAACCGGTTGCGTTCACCACCGGAGAGGATGCGAACAGGACTGCGGGCCCGGTCCGGGGTAAAAAGAAAGTCCTGCAGGTAGCCGATCACATGACGGGCTTTGCCTGCGACCATCACAGTGTCCTGCTCTCCGCTGAGATTCTGTTGTACCGTTAATTCAGGGTCGAGCTGTTCGCGAAACTGATCGAAATAAATAGTCTGCAGATTGGTGCCGAGCCTGACCTTGCCCTGATGCGGGGCCAGTTCACCCAATAGCAGTTTGAGAAGGGTGGTTTTACCGACGCCGTTGGGACCAATGATGCCGATTCTATCTCCGCGCATGATCCTTGTCGAAAAGTTTTTGACTACGGGCGTGTCTTCGTAGGAGAAGGACAGATCTGTCACCTCTGCGACCAATTTGCCGCTGCGCTCTGCTTCCTGCAGGTTGAAACGGGTGGCACCAAGATGTTGGCGTCGTTTTCTATACTCCTCACGCATTTTCTTGAGTGCTCGGACCCGGCCTTCGTTGCGGGTGCGACGGGCCTTGATCCCTTTTCGAATCCAGATCTCTTCCTGAGCCATTTTTTTGTCAAAGCGGTTCTGTTCCTGACCTTCCGCGTGGAGGAGTTCCTCCTTGCGTTGTAGAAAGGTGTCGTAGTCGCAGGCAAAATCAAACAGTCGTCCACGATCTATCTCGACAATGCGGGTCGCCAGATTGCGTAGGAAGGCACGGTCATGGGTCACGAAGGTCAGGGTCAGGTTTTCGCGCTTGAGAAAATCCTCCAGCCAGATAATCGATTCGATGTCAAGATGGTTGGTCGGCTCGTCGAGTAACAGGATGTCAGGGTCTACGGCCAGGGCCCTGGCCAGCAGAACCCGTCGCAGCATGCCTCCTGAAAGGCTGGACACCATGAGCTCGGCAGGCAATTTGAGGAGAGAGATGACCTGTTCGATGCGCTGCTGGTGAGTCCATCCGTCGCAGCTCTCCAGCTTATGCTGTACGTCGGATAACTCATTGTTCAGGTTTTCCTCGCCTTGTTCCATCCGCAGGTTCAAGTTGTGAAAGTGACAGATAAGCGAACCGATCTGGCCCAGCCCTTCGGAGACTGCTTCATAGATGGTTCCCTGAAGTTCGCGAGGGACGTCTTGTTCCAGGCGGGCAACACGTAACCCCTGCTGGCGATCGATGACGCCTCCGTCCGGTTGCAGCTCTCCGGAAATAACTTTAAGTAATGTCGATTTGCCGGTGCCGTTGCTGCCGAGCAGGCAGATGCGCTCACCTTTGGAAATGCGCAGGGAGATGTCTTCAAGAAGAGGTGGCCCGCCGAAGGCCAGGCTGATGTTGCGAAGATTGATTAAGGCCATAGTTATCATTCCTGGAAACTGAGTGGGGGATTATGGCAGAAGCTTGCTATGATGCAAAGTAAAACGGTAACAAGGCCATGTAAGATCATCTTGAATGGTCAGCTGGTTTTGCTCGAGGTTCTTGTGAATATTTTTGTTGCTGAAGGTTTTTCTCCTGCGGAGCGAGGTCTTGGTGCTAGACTAATAGACAATAACATTCACTTGAATGGAGATTTGTAATGCTTGAGTTTGGCCGTATGAATCAGCTTAAAGTCCATGCGATTGATGAAGATGGTGCCTGGCTGAGGGCGGGTCGGGAAGAGGTCCTGTTGCCAAAAAGAGAGCTTAGTGAAGTCGTTGCCATTGGTGAGATGACTACTGCTTTTGTATACGCCGATGGGAGCGGACACCCGGTGGCGACCCTCCGACAACCCATAGCCGAGGTAGGGGAATTTGCCCTTATGCGCGCCAGTCAGGTCAATGAACATGGTGCCTTCATGGATTGGGGCCTGGCTAAAGACCTCCTGGTTCCTTTTAAGGAGCAGCCTGAACCGATGAAGGCCGGTCGAAGTTACCTGGTCAACGTCCGTCTTGATCGAGAGATGCGGCCCATTGGTACCGCACGTGTTGATAAATGCCTCTGCACTATTGACAACACCCTCGGCGAAGGCCAGGAAGTGAACCTGATTGTCTGGCAATTTACCGACCTTGGAGCCAAAGTGATCATCAACCATCGCTTTGCTGGTCTGCTCTATTATGATGAAATAGGTGATCGTCTCAAATATGGCGATTATCTGAAGGGCTATATTCGTCAGATTCGTACCGATGGAAAAGTTGATTGTACTCTGAATATGGGCACCAGAAGCGACAGGGTCGGTGCCCAGGAAAAAATTATGCAGGCCCTTCTGGAGAATCAGGGTTTTCTGCCATTTCATGATAAAAGTCCATCCGAGCAGATTCAGACCGAGCTCGGAATCAGCAAGAAGCTTTTCAAGAAGGGGGTCGGTGGGCTTTACAAGGAAGGCCTGATCGAGTTGACAGGCGACGGAATTCGGTTAAAACAATAAACGTGAGAGATAGCTTGCGAGTTTTCGGAAACCTAAAAGCAGCAGACCAAATATTTCCCTTTTGCTGCTGTAACATTGAGAACAAAGGAGAGACTAGATGGCAACTTATACCTGTGCAAAATGTGGAATGGGCGTCAATGCCACCTGTGCCAAGTGTGACAGCCCGCTTGAAAACGATAGCCTGAATCTGGGTGACGGCAACAGTGTGCAGATTTCCAAATGTCCGAATGGGCACGGCAAAATTAAATCACCAATGTGTTGTGGCGAGGATATGACATGTTCGATTTAAGCTAATTTATGTAATTGCGAAAAAGGGCGGCCAGCAGGTCGTCCTTTTTTGCTTTCTGACAGAGTTCAGATGCCGAGCTTGCCTCGTTTCTCCTTAAACTCTAGTGATGAGTTTCCCCTTCTGCTTTTTTCTGTAGGGCATCAAAAACCATATCCAGTACGGCTTTTTGCCGTGCTTCATGTTTGTTCAATACCGCCAGGCATCTCCCCATGGGAAAGCGTTCATGCAGGTATTCAGCATCCCGACCGGAAAGGATTATGATGCGACTTTTGTCCATTCCCTTGTCAATGGCGTATGAAAGGAGCTTGCTGCCGTCGAGGTCCGGCATTTCAAGGTCGAGCAGGAGCAGGTCCAGGTTGGCGTTGATCTGAGGGAGAGCTTGTAGCGAATTGTCGTAGGTAAGGATCTCCAGCTCGGGATATCGCTGGCAGACATAGCTCTTTAAGAAGTCAAGAAAGAGTCGATCGTCATCAATGAGCAGAACTTTCTTCATGGTCTTTTGCCTTGCTGAACGTATTCTTGTGTAAACAGTATATCAAGTTGATGGCGAAAAGGTGCTCAGAGAAAGACTTCTTCTGTAAATAATTAAGTCGAGAACCGAAAAAAAGACTATCCACGCTTGACAGCAGGTCAGATTGTTGTTAAAAATGAAAGTGTGTACTTACTAATGGAGCGGTTTCGTAATGAACCCATTAAAAAAGCGTGATGCAATTATGCTGGCAACGATTGAGCTTGCTGCAGACAAAATGATCAACAGAAATGTCATGAAGTTGTTCAGACTTGTTGGGAAGGTGTAAGGGCTAACGATATATTTTTTAGACAGATATGAAAGTAAGTACACACATTCATTGGTGAGTGTAAATACAGAAAGGAGCGAGGCCAATGAAAAGACAACATGAAACAACCAATCTGATGGAGAGACGTCTGACGGCTGTTGCCGACAAACAAACAGAGCTGAAAGAGCGCATAGAAAAACTTCAAAGCAGGACAAGAACGCTGGTCCGCTCTTTTCGGGCCTAGAAACCGGTCTTGTCCTCACGGGAGGAGAGCTCATGCTGCTGGTACCAGACGGTTGCCGGCGCTATCTCAGGTGCGATTACACGGTCTATGAATTTTATGCACCAAAACCCGTGTAGAAATCGAAGAGCGCTAGAAGTTAACATGGGAGAGAAAAGGAAGGGGTGAATGTTATGACGAAAAGAGAGATAAAGAATTTGATCAAACATAACAGGGATACGAATACCTATTACGCGCATTACGATGATTATGGTTTCCACGGAACAAACATATCCGCTGTTACGGAACAGCTCAATGCGCTGATCTGCCATATGCCAGGATGCGGCAACATTCGGGAGAAAAGAAATGGTTATGTTGCCTGTCTTTGTCATGATCATTTCCTCGCCGCCCGTCAGCGAAGGGGTGATCAGTAAACGTGTCAAGTCCCGGCACATTTTTTGTGCCGGGACTTGAAAGGTTCAAACGCAAGAACAATATTGTATTTGTTCTCAGGGGTTTTAAGATAGTATGAACCTTAGTTCTCGTGATTGATCATTATTTATGTCGGTGGGTTCAATGCAGCTTGTCGTGGTTCACAACTGGCAGCAAGAAGACGCTGTCGTTGCCAAAATCATTGCCGACGCCCTGGGAACAGTGGTTTTCGAGGCACGTCAGAAAATATCTTCTGGGGGACCGGCAGTTGTCGCGACTTTTGCCACTGCGCAACAGGCGAAAGAATTGGCTGGGCGGCTCTGCCAGGGTGATGTGCCAGCATTGGTCATTGACACTGAGGCCGTGCGCAGAGAGAGTCGCTTGTTTCTTGTCCGCCGCTTTGTGCTTGAGCCACAGATGTTGCGGCTTGAGTCGTTTGCCGGAGAATCCTGCAATATTGACTATGAAACGATTGACCTTCTGCTTGTCGCTATCTGCAACTCCGGGCCGACGCAAATCACCGGCACCGGGACAAAACGTAAATTCAGTCTTGGGAAAACCCTGCTCGCCGGTGGCGTGCCGATGACCAGGGAAGTAAAGACCGGGAACGCTTTCAGCGTCGAAGAGCGCGATGAGACCCTCTGGTTGTATGCCCGTCAGGGTGTTACTGCGGTTCTTGACCGAACAGCGATGGTTTACGACGGCCTTGGTGATGCAATGCAGTTTACGCGCGACCTTAATTTTTCGTTCTTAAAGAATGAACTGCGACGCCTTGCTCCCTTGGCTTGTTATGATGAACGGTTGCTCAAGCGGGCGGCGCTGGTCCGCTTGCTCGGACCTTCACTTAACCCGGAGACAGACCATGACCTGGCTTTCGAAATTTTAGCCCGGTGTTTGAGAAGAACAGCCTGATTAAAGCTGGAGAGCAGTCAAGGTGACATTTAAAAGGGGTGCTTGTCTTAGAGCACCCCTTTTAAATGTCACCTTTTTTGTTATGATTATAGCTACAAGATTCCAGTGATGAAATGCTGTCGGCATGGTATAAGTTCCTCCAATGGTATTCTTCCTTTACCTGTCGAAATGGTTTAACTCAAGGACATACTAGCTTGAAACTTGCCGATCGTTTGGGAGGGAGTGCTGCATGAAACTATTCTTCCGGACCATCCATATTGAGCCACTGATCTTTCTGGTGGTACTGGCAACTTTTTTAGGTGGCTGTGGAGGTCACCAGTCTGATGCACACAAGACTTTGGCCGAGACTTCCCAGCTGGAGTCTTCGGCCATACCGGAAGATGAGGAGTTTGAACTCGAAAGTGAGTTCGAAGCGACAGATACAGAGAAAGTCTTCGATCCTTTAAGTGGCTACAACCGGGTGATGACGCAGGTTAACGACAAAGTCTACTTCTGGTTGCTCAAACCGGTTGCCCAGGGGTATAGCTTCGTCATTCCGGAACCGGCGAGATTGGCTGTAGGTCGCTTTTTTACCAATCTTCTGATGCCGGTGCGCTTCACCAACAATCTGCTGCAACTCAAGATGAAGCGAGCCGGTACAGAGTTGACACGTTTCGTTGTCAACTCGACGATCGGGATCCTTGGTCTTGCTGATCCGGCAGCCAAAAGCTTCGATTTACAGGCTTATCCGGAAGATTTTGGACAGACAATGGGCCATTACGGAGTCGGTGGTGGGATGCATATCGTGCTGCCGCTGCTTGGCCCCTCCAACCTGCGCGACGCTATTGGGCTGGTCCCAGACTATTACCTCGACCCGGTCAGTTACATCGATCATACAGAAACGGCTCTGGCCGTACGCGCATACAGGCAAGTGAATAAGACCTCGCTGCACATCGGGGAATACGAAAGCTTGAAAGAAGACGCTGTCGATCTTTATCCTTTCCTCAGGGATGCTTATGAACAGCGTAGGAAAAAACTGATCCAGGAGTAGTTATGCGATACTTTTTCCCTGTCATTCTCTGTGTGCTCATTTTTGCCTCACCGATTCAGGCTGGTCCGCCTGATGATGTGCGGGAACTTCTCAAGGTTAATATTGACGCGGTACTGGTCCTGCTTCATGACCCATCGCTTGACAAGGCGAACCGGAATAAAAAGATTATTGACATAATCACACCAGTTTTCGATTACCAGACCATGGCCAAGCTGAGCCTGGGGAAAAAGTACTGGCCCAAATTGAGCGCTGAAAAACAAGCCGCTTTCTCCGATCTCTTTATCGAGCGCCTGCAGAAATCCTACCTTGATAAACTTGATCTCTACAGTAACGAGAAGATCCTCTACGGGGATCCACAGGAAAAAGGGAAGCAAATCTACCAGCCGACTACTCTGATCTCAAAGGACAGCCGCATCGACATGCTCTACAAGTTCTACCGTTCCGCAGAGGAGTGGAAGGTTTATGATGTCGAGATCGGGGGGGTGAGCGTTATCCAGACCTACCGCTCCCAGTTCGATGGGGTGCTGCGTGACGGCACCATTGACGACCTGTTTGAAAAGCTCAGGGTCGATGGCACTTTTACCGTCCCGGGATCTGACGCAAAAGAGGCCCGGGCTGGAACTGATTGATGTTGAGGGTTTTTTACGACAGGTTTCTCCTTGCCTATCCAAAGACTTTTCTGCTGGTTATCCTGCTGGCGGTTGCCGCCTTGGGGTATGAGGCCCGCAAGCTTGAGATTGATGCTTCGGCCGAGACGCTGGTTCTCGAGAACGACAAGGATCTTAACTTTACTCGCCTGGTCAACGCCCGCTACGGTAGCTCTGACTTTCTTATCATCTCCTATATCCCCCACGATGATCTTTTCTCAGACAAGGTGCTGACTGATCTGGCGCAGCTGCGTGATGATCTTACGGCCCTTGAAGGTGTGGAATCGGTTACCACGATCCTTGACGTTCCTCTGCTGGAGAGTCCTCCCCGGCCGATCAAGGAGCTGGTGGGCAATGTCCAGACTCTCGAATCTCCGATGGTCGACAGGGAACTGGGCCGCAAAGAGTTTCAAAATAGCCCCATCTACCGAAATCTCCTGGTCAGCCCCGACCTGCGCACTACAGCGCTGCAGGTCAACCTGCCCGACGATCTTCTCTTCAAAGAACTGTTTGAGCGTCGCAAAGAACTTCGGATGAAAGCTGAAACAGGCGGGCTGTCACCGGAGGAGGGCGTCGAGCTTCGTGAAGTCCAGCTTCGCTTCAAAGCTCACCGCGACGCCATGCGGGTCAGGCAGCATGATAACATCACCGAGGTCAGGGCCGTGATGGCAGGGTACCGTGAGAATGCCGACCTGTTCCTCGGTGGGGTCAGCATGATCGCTGATGACCTGATCACCTTCATCAAGAGCGACCTGAGAGTCTTCGGCCTGAGTGTCCTCTGTTTGCTGGCAGTCACCTTGTGGCTGATTTTCGGACAGCTGCACTGGGTCGTTCTTCCCCTGCTATGCAGCGTCTTGTCAGTCGTCTCAACCTGTGGTCTTTTGGGTATGTTCGGCTGGGAAGTGACAGTCATCTCCTCCAACTTTATCTCCCTGCAGATGATCATTACCATGGCGGTGGTTATCCACCTGATCGTTCGCTACCGCGAACTCATCTGCAGCAATCCCGGGAATACCCAACGACAGCTGGTCCTGGAGACCGTTCTCTCAATGGCCAGGCCCTGTTCGTTTGCGGTCCTCACCACGGTAGCCGGCTTCAGCTCCCTGATCCTCTGCGACATCCTGCCGGTGATCAACTTCGGCTGGATGATGAGCGCCGGCATTATCGTCTCTCTCTTCCTGACTTTCCTGCTCTTTCCTGTCCTGCTGGTGTTGATGCCCGAGCGGGTACCATTGATCTGCGAGATTCGTTTCTCCTTTACGAGAGTTCTTGGTAACTTTACCGAATCACGTGGGGGTACGGTCATTGCGCTGAGTATAGTGCTCTTTATTTTAAGTCTTGTTGGAGCCTCCAAACTGGTGGTGGAAAACCGTTTCATTGATTATTTCAGAGAGACGACGGAAATCTACCAGGGTATGAAAGTGATCGACGAACAGCTGGGTGGGACGACGCCTCTGGACATTGTTGTTGATTTCGAGTCGGAGGACACAAGCCCTGAAGAGTCAGCAGACGATGAAGAGGGAGAGTTTTTCGAAGAGCTGGAGGCAGAGTTCGAGGCTGAAAAAGGCGAGGCTCAGTACTGGTTTACTGCACGGAGAATGGACCGGGTTGAGGAGGTTCACGACTATCTCGAGGCCTTGCCGGAAACGGGCAAGGTCCTGTCCCTGGGAACCATGCTCAAGGTCGGGCGTCGGCTCAATGAGCAGCAGGATCTTGACAATTTCAAGCTGGCGCTGATTTACAATGAATTGCCTGAAACCTACCGACGGATTGTCTTGAGTCCCTACGTTTCGGTTGAGCACAGTCAGGTGCGCTTTGCCCTGCGGGTGCGCGATTCAGAAAAGAACCTGAGACGCAACGAGTTGTTGCAGAA
Source organism: uncultured Geobacteraceae bacterium (assembly GCA_964638305.1). Classification (GTDB taxonomy): domain Bacteria; phylum Desulfobacterota; class Desulfuromonadia; order Desulfuromonadales; family BM103; genus M0040. The sequence goes on from CAZXBD010000015.1 coordinate 22,510, forward strand.
AATCCGCCAGGGAATGACACATGAGCTTGGTTTTGAGCCCGGGAGAGTTCGTCTCGCAGGACTCCTGCTTTTGTATAACAACATGCTGCAGAGCCTCTTCTCCTCTCAGATTCTCACCCTGGGTGTTGTGGTGGCGGCTCTTATGTTTATGTTCCTGATCCTCTTCCGCTCGCTGAAAATGGCACTCATCGCCATTGTCCCTAATCTTTTGTCGATTGGTACCGTCTTGGGTTTCATGGGCTGGGTTGGCATTCCACTCGACATGATGACTATCACCATTGCGGCCATCAGTGTCGGTATTGCAGTTGACGACACCATTCACTACATTCATCGTTTCGAGCGCGAGTATGCGGTGGACGGAGATTATCTCGCGGCGATGCATCGTTGCCACGCCAGTATCGGCTACGCTATGTACTACACCTCAGTGACCATCATTATCGGTTTCTCGATTCTGATCCTTTCGAACTTTATTCCGAGTATTTACTTCGGCTTACTCACCGGACTGGCGATGGTCATCGCTCTCGTCGCTGCTTTGACCCTGTTGCCACAGTTGATCATTATATTCCGTCCCTTTGGCTCTCAGTCTGACACATGAAGCACGCGCAGGGCCCCATTGAAACGTTCTCCATGTCAAAACAATCTCCGGAAAGTTGAACTGCCGGGATAAGTTATGCCGAGGCTCAGAATCAGACCGACGCAAAAGAAATCACAGGTAAAATAATATCGGTAAAGGCTGTCTTGACACCCGGCCTGTAGATGAATAGACTTCGGCAGACTTTTGATTCTGGTCTGTAGACCAAGAAGGAGATATAACAATGAGCAATTGTCCATGCGGCAGCGGCAACGATTACGCTGCTTGCTGTGAACCGGTGATCACCGGGAAGAGACGCGCCGAAACGGCAGAAGAATTAATGCGTGCACGCTATTCCGCCCATGTAAAGGTCGAGATTGATTTTCTCTTCGACAGCACCCACCCGAAACACCGTGAAGGTTACGATCACAAGGGGACCAAGGTCTGGGCCGAGAACTCCGAGTGGTATGGCCTCGAGGTTCTTGATACGGTTCAAGGTGGGCCAAAAGACGCAGAGGGTGAAGTTGAGTTCGTCGTCAAGCTCCGAGACAAAGAAGGTCGGCGCAGCCATCACGAGCGTGGCCAGTTCAAACGCAAGGGGAAAAGCTGGCTTTTTACCGAAGGGGTTATGGTCAAGTCGAAGCCTGTTTCCGTAGACAAGGTTGGCCGCAATGATCCCTGCACTTGCGGCAGCGGTCTCAAGTACAAGAAGTGCTGTGGGAAATAAATCAAACGAATGAATTGAGGACTTAAATATGACTCAGCAAGAAATCACCGATGCCGTGATGGCGTTATCTCTCGAAGAGAAGAAAGCGTTCATCATCGAAACACTCCCCGCCCTGGCAAAAGACGCCATGGTGGACAAATCTTTTCTCTTGCAACTGTTGCCGGTGTTGCTCGGGATCGTCAAGGAGAGTGGCCTCGACCTGGCGCAATTACTGCCATTGCTCAATACGATGCCGATGGGCGAAAAGGCTTAACAGCTCAGGACGCTTATGCGGGTTCCTCGTGCAAGTGTCCCATAGAAATCCCTTCGCCTCGTTCCCGTCGACTCCATTGTGAGAAACTTCTCTCATGCATAAAGAAGAACTCCTGCACAAAATCATCACAATATTGACTGCCGACCTTGAAACCCTGACAGAAGCAGCAAAGACCGCCCACGCCGCCGCAACTCACTCAGAATGTCTGCCCGATAACAAGTATGACACCACTGGCCTGGAAGCCTCCTACGTTGCACAGGGTCAAGCTAACCGCGCTCAGGAAATTCGTCAGTCACTGGAGAATTACCGGAACCTGACCCTGCGCTCGTTTGATGAGAAAACCCCTGTCCGACTGACAGCTCTGGTCACAATCGAAGCAGAAGACGGTAGCTGTAGACAAGTCTTTCTGGGGCCCGATGCAGGAGGCTTGAAATTGTCCGACGGGGATGAGGAGTGCATTGTCATCACCCCGGAGTCGCCATTGGGACGCGCCTTGCTCGGTAAGAGCTGTGATGATGAGGTACAGGTTGGTAGCGGTGCTGAGATGAAAACTTACAACATTATAGATGTTGCCTGATGGGGTTTCAATGAGCAAAGAAAAGAAGTGTCGGTTGGAAGAAAGACGTCCGAGCAGGCTACCTTATTGTTTGGTTTATAATCCTTAGGCTTTGTAGGAATGACTTGCGGGAGGATTAATAATAAACAATAAGGACGGCTAGAGTTATTACTTTTAATCGTGACTTGTAGGAAACCGACTGTAAACTAGGGGCGAACACGTTTGTATGATGTCAATTCGTAGGAACTGATGGATTAAAATCACGTAAAGATTGAATAATTAAAGAGAATGTTTTATGTTTCGACATTATTAATTTAAACGGGAGGTAAAAATGAAAAAATTGGTAATCATGATGATGGTTCTGGCCTTCGTTGGTGCTAATGTTGCTATTGCTGCTGACGTTGTGACCTACGAAAACAAAAAGGGTACCATTACCTTTAACCACAAGGCTCACAAAGAAAGGGTGGGAGATTGCGCCAAGTGCCATGAAGGCACTCCAGCCAAAATCGAAGTTGATAAGAATTTCGGTCACAAGACTTGCAAGGCTTGCCACAAAGAGATGAATGGTCCAACCAAGTGCAGCGGTTGTCACGTTAAGTAAATTACAACCTGATGCAAAATTAAGGGTACCGGTATTCCGGTGCCCTTTTTTATTGTGAAAACTATGTCCAGAGAAAAACAGAATAACCACCAAGGATCGCACCTTGCCGGCCATTGTTTTGTGGATTAAAGAGCTTCCTAAATGTCTCGATCAATAAGATGTAGTGGTCAACAGTTTCCGGACACGCAGTTAAGTTTTTCTTCGGCCAGAACAGGTGATATGCCACCGTTGTTTCGATGTGGTCGATACCAATTGTAATAGTCCATCAGATAATGGCCGATATCCTTTTTGGCCTCAGTG
>CAZXBD010000016.1:0-1755 GCA_964638305.1 uncultured Geobacteraceae bacterium
TGGCAGGACATCCTCGTCAAACACCGAGCGCCCCGCATCGGGGCGAACAACGACTTCGAAGGACACCTCTTTCGGGGGCTTGGTCATCTTGATCCGAAGCATCCCGTCGGAGCCGGGACGTTTGCGGGCCGCCTTCTTGGGTGCAGCTTTCTTCGGGCTCTTCTTGCTCGGTCTCGCCATGGCTCCCTCCTAGAGGTCGAAATCTGCCCAGACTGCTCCGTGATCGGATGCGGCATTGGTCCAATGGGTGACTTTCGGATACTGTGTTTCGTTCTCGATGGATGGGTTGGAAGCCGTGAGGCGCTTCAGGTCGTACATGCCACGCCGTTCGACGCCGGCCTGGATGAAGCGTTCTTTGAGTGGCTTGGAGACCAGCAAGTAATCGATTTGCTCGAACTTGCGGTAGTGGTAGGTCCAGCGCTTCTCGGGTTGGGCGGGATACTGAAGAGCCAGGACGTCGTACAGGTAACGAACATCCATCAACGGCTTGAGAGGCGCGCTGCCTGGCGTGTCATTCAGGTCGCCGGCAACGATGACCCAGTCGGTGCGCAGATCGTATTCTTTGAGAATTTCGGCAATGGCTTGCGCCTGCCGCTTTCGGCGGGCATTGGATGTCGCCTGTGCACCATAACCTTTGCTCTTCAGGTGATTGCAGAGAACATAGAGTATTTCGTTGTTGGGAAGGGTTATCTCGTATTCTGGGCAGTCACGGCTGAAGGTCTTGCTGGCACCGGCGCCGTCGAACATGTGGGTCCAGATTCCACCGATGGGGAAGCGGCTGTATAAACCAACGTCAATGCCGCGTTGATCGTTGCCGTCCAGGAGCATCTCATAGCGATATTTCGAGCGCAGCACATGAGTATCAAAACTTTTCAGTGATGGCCGGTTGTCGGCTTCAACGATGCAGGCGACATCAGCTTTGACATTTCTGATGACCTTGCCGGTGTTGGCGCGCCCGACTTTCGAGAATTTAGCCTTTTTGAATTCGACAGTTCCATCCCAGTCGCCTATGCCGCTTGCGGCAACGTCAACGATTTTTCGATTCTTCTTTTTCCAGAGCTTCCCTCTATCTTCGCGGATATTGATGAAGTCTTTGAGGGGCAGCTTGTTCTTGCTGGGATCACCGGCGGTGTACTCCTTGACCAGCTTTTTCTTGTTAGCAGCCGTGTACTGATCCTTCTTCAGGATCTTGCGGAAGTCACCGAGCCTCTTGAGCAGCCCATCGCCAACCGACTTGTTCTTGAAGTTGAAAATTTTGAGGCGTTCGAACAGGTTCTCAACATTAAAACTCGCAACGCGAAACTGGGAGGTGGGCATGGTCGGTCTCCTTTGACCTGCACGCGAAAGATTCCTGTTGCCCTTCGAGTGCACCAAGGATACCAATACGGGTGCATCATTCATTTGCCAATAGCAGCTAGATGTTGGCCAAGAGTAGGCACCTGTTGGCACCGTGGTGGTAACGTGAGCACGATTTTCCTGGATCACGCTGCTGGAGGCCCTATGCGCCGTAACGTTCTCCTGTCTCTCTCGACTCACGGTTCTTCCGAACAGGACCGATTTGGTCTGATTGTCGAGTCAGAAAAGCTTGTATCTGCTGGTAACCCATGTAGGATGCAAGGACAAAAGTGGTGCGACTGGCTCTTGCTCCTGGCCCGGAGGGAATCATGCGCAAGCTATCGATCGTCCTGTTGCTGGTGATCTGTACCGGTGGAGTGATGCTCGCCCAGGAAGACATTGCTCCTGTCGATGGTGGCC
>CAZXBD010000017.1:0-7119 GCA_964638305.1 uncultured Geobacteraceae bacterium
CACTTTGTTCTCTCTTGGGGGCTGGGAAGTAGCACAAACCTGACACCGTAAACCACTGAAAAAACTACACTTGGAAATTTCCTTTACAGCTTTCGGTAGAACAAGCATTTGCAGTATAGAAACGCCGTTTCCAAATTGTCAAGAACAAAAGCGAAGACCCTGCTTTTTCGTAGGTTTTGTTAGAAAAAACTGAGCTTAAATAATATTAGAACATTGTTATACATAAGCCTGTTTTTTCGGGTTCGTGGGGTCGGGGGAAAGCATTAGAAGCGTAACGCAAAGGCGCAAAGAGACGGGGAGCCCTTGATCGCTTTACTGGCTAAGCAAACCAAAAATTAACGCGGAGGCGCTGGGACCGCCGAGAAATCGCTTCTAACCTTCAAACAAAAGATTTATAGGGTGTCCCTTTTCCTCTGCTTCTCCGTGTCTCCGCGTTGATAAAAGGTTTGAGGTCTTTTCTGCAGAAACTCCACGCTGACAAACCGCCCTAATGCTCTCCCGGCTGGCAGAGCTCGGTCAAGACTCCACCGCTGGCCTTGGGGTGCATGAAGGCAATCCTGGTTTTATGGGCACCTGTGCGCGGGCTCTCATCAATCAGGCGTACGCCTTCGGCCTTGAGTTGCACCAGACGCTGTTCGAGGTCGGCCACTTCGTAGGCAATGTGATGCACGCCGGGGCCGTTCTTTTCCAGAAACTTCGCCACAGGCGAATCGGCAGCGGTCGGCTCCAGCAGTTCAATCCGGCTCTCGCCAACGACAAAGAACGCCACCTTGACTTTCTGCTCGGCGACCACCTCGGTCCCTTCGAACTCCATGCCAAGGACATCCCGGTAAAAGGGTGTGGCTTCTTCTATGTTGGTTACGGCGATACCGATATGACTGATTTTTTTGGGCATAATCCTGTGTACCTCGTTAATTTTCGGTTTATTTGAAACTCACAAAGCATTCAACGCGGAGGCGCAGAGACGCGGAGGTCATCACTTGGGGGAAGACCATTAATGATGCGTCGGATACCATGTCGGATCTGGGCCTCACCAAAATTTATCAGCAAACCGACATTCAATTGAGCCAGGCGTAAATACGTCAATAATTGCGATTCAAACAATTTTGAATACTTTTCCACAGCCTTGAGCTCAACGACTACGCGACCGTCTACGAGAAGGTCCAGATAATGTGGCTTTTTAATATTAAACCCTTTATAAAGAACGGGGACGGCAACCTGTTGTTCCACAGCAAGGCCCCGCAGCCTCAATTCATACACCATTGCTGATTCGTAAACTTCTTCCAGCAACCCTGGGCCACCTAACTCACGATGTACTTCTATCGCAGCACCAACGATTTCCCCCGTCAACACATTTAACTTCATCTCCCCCTCCATAAAAATACATAAAAGATTCTCCGCGACTCTGTGCCTCCGCGTTGAATAAAGTTTTTTCTTGAATCAATTTCTCTTAAATACTTCCAAAAGCCTCCTCGAAGCTGCACTCGGCGTTGTCGAGCCATTGGCGACGGCGGCCTGAACCTGTTCCAGCATGCCTTCGACATTGCGATCACGCATAAACATTTCTTTGAGATCATCCATCAACAGGGTCCACATCCAGTCGCTGGCCTGCAGTTTGCGTTTACCTTCAAGCTCACCGCTTTGCTGCATACTCTCCCGAAAAACCTCAACAGCACTCCAGACATCTTCAACACCTTCGTTGTGCAGAGCGCTGCAAAGCAGGGCCGGGACCTGCCAGTTCATGCTTTTTGGCTTGAGCATATGCAGGGCGTTGGCATACTGCTGTCGGGCCAGTTCAGCATGGGAGCGGTTATCTCCTTCTGCCTTGTTGACGACGATGGCGTCGGCAATCTCCATGACGCCGCGCTTGATGCCCTGGAGTTCGTCACCGGCGTTGGGGATCTGCAGCAACAGGAAGAAATCAACCATGGAGGCGACCGTAATCTCGGACTGACCGACACCGACGGTCTCGACGATGATGACATCGTAGCCCGCGGCTTCACAGATCAGCATCGTTTCGCGGGTCTTGCGGGCGACACCACCAAGGGTTTGCCCGGCCGGGGAGGGACGGATAAAGGCATCGGTCTCACGCGCCAGTTCCTCCATGCGCGTCTTGTCGCCGAGGATACTGCCACCGGAGATTTGCGACGACGGATCCACCGCCAGTACGGCGACCCTGTGCCCCTGCTTGAGCAGGTACATACCGAAGGCTTCGATAAAGGTGCTCTTGCCCGCCCCGGGAACTCCGGAGATGCCGATACGGATTGAATTGCCCGTAGACGGGAGGAGCTCGTCGAGCAGCGTGGTCGCGGCCAGAGAATGATCGAGGTTGCGACTCTCAATCAGGGTGATCGCCTTGGCCAGAGCCCGGACGTTGCCGGCACGGACACCATCGGCTATTTCTTGAATTTTGATCATATGAAAACCTGAAGGATCATTCCAACGCCCGTTCGTTTCACTCACTCGAGGCACTGAGACGCTGAAGTACAAATCCAGGGAGGGTAAAGGTCTCTGCGTTTCCGTGTTCGTTATGGCATTAAGACCGTCCGCTTTAACTCTCACCAAGACGGCAAAAAAAACAACAGTGAGAAGACCTGAGCCTATATTATTACAACAAAAGGACCTTTGATTCTCTCTGCGCCCCGGCGTCTCCGCGTTGAATCGCTCTTGAGTATAGCAAAAAAAGAGAGCAGACTCACGTCCGCCCTCCATTGTTCGTTAATGCCTTGTTAACCCTTTTTTTCTTCAATCGCATCCAGGGTCTGGGTCGCCGAGGTGACGATCGGTGTGCCCGGACCAAAAATCCTGGCGGCCCCGGCAGACAACAGCTCATCGTAATCCTGGCGCGGGATAACGCCGCCGCAAACGATGGCGATATCTTCGGCACCGAGTTTTTTCAATTCGGCGGCGAGCTGCGGAACGAGGGTTTTGTGCCCGGCGGCGAGACTGGAGACGCCGACTACGTGGACGTCATTCTCAACCGCCATCTTGGCCGCTTCCTCGGGAGTCTGGAAGAGCGGGCCGACATCAACATCGAACCCTGCGTCGGCGTAAGCGGTCGCCACCACCTTGGCACCGCGATCGTGGCCATCCTGCCCCATCTTGGCAACCAGGATTCGCGGCCGACGCCCTTCACTGGAGGCGAAAGCATCGATGCGCTTTTTAAGTTCAGCAAAGTTTTCGTCGTTTTCGACCACGGCTCCGTAGGCTCCTGAAACCAGCTTGATTTCCGCCTTGTGGCGGCCGAAGACCGTCTCCATGGCATCGGAGATTTCACCGACGCTGGCCCTCTGACGGGCTGCTTCAACACAGAGTCCGAGCAGGTTCTGTTTGTCATCTTCGCATGCCGCGGTGATCGCGGCAAGGGCCTTCTGACAAGCGGCTTCATCGCGCTCGGCACGCATTTTTTCGAGGCGTGCGATCTGCGACTTGCGCACGGCCGTGTTATCAACATCAAGGACTTCGATCTCGTCCTCTTCGGCGAGCTGGTACTTGTTCACCCCGACGATAACATCGCGGCTGCTGTCGATAGCCGCCTGTTTCTTCGCGGCCGACTCTTCGATGCGCAATTTCGGCATGCCCGATTCGATCGCCTTGGTCATGCCGCCGAGACCTTCGATCTCGTCGAGGATTTTCTGAGCTTCTTCGATCAGTGAAGCGGTTAGCGATTCGACATAGTAGGAACCGGCCAGGGGATCGACGACATTGGTGACGCCCGACTCTTCCTGAATGATCAGCTGGGTGTTGCGGGCAATCCGGGCCGAGTGGTCGGTCGGCAGGGCGATCGCTTCATCAAGTGCGTTGGTGTGCAGCGACTGGGTTCCACCCAGCACGGCGGCGAGAGCTTCCAGCGTTGTGCGCACGACGTTGTTATAAGGGTCTTGCTCGGTCAGGCTCCAACCGGAGGTCTGACAGTGGGTTCGCAGCATCAACGATTTCGGATTTTTCGGCTCAAAGCCCTTCATTAGGTGCGACCAGAGGTAACGCGCGGCACGAAGTTTGGCTGCCTCCATAAAGAAGTTCATGCCGATAGCGAAGAAGAACGAAAGTCGCGGCGCGAAGGAGTCGACATCGAGACCCTTGTCTATGGCAGTTTTGACGTACTCAATGCCATCAGCCAGGGTGAAGGCCAGCTCCAGGGCATTATTGGCCCCGGCTTCCTGGATGTGATAGCCGGAAATCGAGATCGAGTTGAAGCGCGGCATATACTTGCTGGTGTATTCGATGATGTCGGCAATAATCCGCATCGACGGTGCCGGTGGGTAGATATAGGTGTTGCGGACCATGAACTCCTTGAGGATATCGTTCTGGATGGTCCCGGCCAGCTGCTCCTGGGAGACGCCCTGCTCCTCGGCGGCAACGATATAGTTGGCCATGATCGGCAGCACGGCACCGTTCATGGTCATCGACACCGAGACCTTGTCGAGGGGGATGTCACCGAAAAGGATTTTCATGTCCTCAACCGAGTCGATCGCGACACCGGCTTTGCCGACGTCGCCGACAACACGGGGATGGTCAGAATCGTAACCACGATGGGTGGCCAGATCGAAAGCAACCGACAGGCCCTGCTGGCCGGCAGCCAGGTTGCGTTTGTAGAATGCGTTGGATTCTTCGGCGGTGGAAAAGCCAGCGTACTGGCGGACGGTCCAGGGGCGCCCGGCATACATGGTCGCCATCGGACCACGCGTAAAAGGGGCCAGGCCGGGCATGGAATCAACAGTTTCCAACTTCTCGAGGTCGGCGGCCGTATAGAGCGGCTTGACCGTAATCCCTTCCGGAGTTTCCCACTTGAAACCGGAGAGGTCGTCGGTCTTTTTCTCTTTTCTCGCCTGGACTTCCCAATCGGCAGGGGTCTTCTTTTCGAAACAGCTCATCTTGAGATCCTTTCAGAATTCGGGGGCTGGGGATTGGGACTGACGGCTGGCAAAACAGATACCAGACCCCGACCCCCAATCCCCAACCCCCGGGTTCTTCCTATCGTGTCACTATTGCCAAAACCTGAGTCTCTTCTTCACCGCAGGAAAGCAGGCGATGCTTCAGGGTCGCATCAAAGTAAACCGCATCTCCCTCTTCCAGGAGAATACGCTCTTTTTCGAGAATGATTTCGGCCTTGCCCTTGAGGATCAGAAGAAACTCCTCGCCATCATGATTATATAAGGTCTCTTCATCCGGGCGACGGGCGACCGTAACCACAAACGGCTCCATCTTTTTGTTGCGCTTGCGAAACGAGAGAGCTTCATAGGTGTAACCATGGCCGGTACCCGCTACCGAGATAACGCGGCTGACTTCCCGGCGATCCGCCTTTCTGACCACTTCATATTTGCAGTCAACCTCGTCCTCTTCGAAAAAAAGGCTGATCTTGACATCGAAAAAACGGGCTATCTTTGACAGGGTCGCTATCGGCGGGGAAACATTATTATTCTCAATCTGCGAGATCAATGCGGGCGAGAACCCGGTTTCACGCGCCACGGCCTGCAAAGTCAGCTTGCGGGCCTTGCGCAGTTCCTTGATTTTTGAACCGATATTGTATTCCACGCTTAACCTTCCAAGTGAAAATAGAATAAGGTTTTAGAGCTGTAGGATATAACCGATACAAGTCACAAATGTCAATAAATATTTAACCATGATAAAAAGTGTTTACCTATATTAAACACCCAAGTAGGCCGTTTCACTACGGGCTCACTCAGAAGTACAGCGTTAGACCAAAAAAGCACAGCGCCCACCTGTTTCCAGATGGGCGTTGTCCTTATCAGGTCGTTGACAAAGCTAAGTTTTGTATTAACGATTGAAGTTGAAGTGGAGACAAACTCCTGATAGCAACAGATCGTTAATCTGTTGCTCTTTAAGTTTTTAATAGGCCAAAGAAGAACCGGCGGACGCCATCCTTTTTGTCCAGACGGCCACAAAAAGGATGCAAAAAAGGCCTTGCTCCTGGCGGAGGGCATCTCCTTTGCCAGCTTTCGTAGCTCTTAAGTTATGGCGGAGCTAAAGAATCCGGCCCTGTGCTTGCGGGCCTTCCAGAGGGCGGAGTTTTGCAGCAAAAGACGTAACACACAAAAAGCAACAGCAACCAGAGTCGTAGAGGACCACAAGGGCCTCGGGGATAACTGGGGATATGTAGACAGCTAAAAATTATACCTATGACACTTGCCACCAGCAATCCCCGTACAAGACATGCCAAGCGCAGCGCCAAGTTTTCTTTTGCTTCGTTTTCTTTGTCGACACAAAGAAAATGACGTTGCTGTCGGGCAACCCCGACGGTTTTGCTTTTATCCTTAGCTTGCAAAGTCCAACAAAAAGAGCAACAGATTAACAATCTACTGATAGGATTGAAGTTGTTCAATTTCCAAACACAAAAAACAAACCCCACATGCAAGACACTGTAAGGTTTTTCAATAACCTGAAAGGCCTGCGCCCACCTGTTTCCAAGTGGGCGCAGGCCTTTACTTAACCCGACATTTCTACATCAAGAGTCTTAAAGAACAGCTTCAAGGTATTTCGTTGTTGTCGTCCGTTTTTCCCGTTCGATCTCCTTCGGGTCAACTTCGACAAACTTCTCGTCAGGCGTGACCTTGAAGATTGGCTGTCCTTTTTGGACGATGACAGCGTCACCACCTTCGATGAGAATCTTGTCTATTGTGCCTGAGAAAGGCGCCGGAACCTTGTTGAACATTTTCATGACCTCGAGGATAAAGAGCGGCTGCCCCTTTTCGAAGTGCATTCCTTCGGTGACAAAAGACGGCATTCCGGGAGCTTCCTGTGCGTAGTACATGCCACCACCCGGAGTGACGACCTCGTCGGCCTTGGTTGCCGGCGGCGGGACCAGGACCTTTTTCATGGCAGCCTGCAGATCAGGATCATTGAGGTAATCGGGAATCGTCACCTCGAGATCCTCCTCAACCTTGAACGAATAGAAATCGGTCTTTTCGGCGATCATGAAGAGCGTGCCGAACAGCTCGTTACCAACCTCGTAACCGAGGTGCGAGGCCTGGATATCGGCCCAGGTTTTGGCATCGAAGCCACCCTGGGGCTTGTCCTTGTTGAGGATGCCGTCGAGCTTGACGAACTCCACCGTGGCGTAGCCGACGTTGAGACCGCCGCCCTTCACCGAGACGTCGG
>CAZXBD010000018.1:0-3061 GCA_964638305.1 uncultured Geobacteraceae bacterium
TGCGTAGGCTTCATGGCCTCGGCATGTTTGGCAATCGTGTTACCCGGCACTCCGAACATCGAGGTCATACACCTGTCGATACTCTTTACGTTGCTCGGGGCGATCTGCTTTTTTGTCGGTTCGCTACTAATGCTGCCGGAGATGGCTTTCAGCAAACAGGAGCCAGGTTAATCTACCAATGCAACGGTAGGGGGGTCAGAGCCCTTTACTCCTTCAATCGATACCCGGTCCGGAAGATCCACCAAACAATCGCCAGGCACAGCAACAAAAACCCCAACACAGCAGCCAGACTAATACCCACTCCCACATCAGAGGTGTCATAAAAACTCCACCGAAAGCCACTTATCAGGTATACGATAGGATTGAACAGCGCGATGGTTTTCCAGTCTCCTAAACAGGTATTATTTAGAATAGACTGTCCCGTAAGCTCTGACATATCTACAGCTGAAGCAATGCAAGAGGACACTTTCTTGGAAGAACTTGCTAAGTCATTGGCAAAATCTAAAGCCAGGCGGCATAAAGGGCTTGACGATATGCGGGCAATGATCGCAGTAATCGAAAAGCAAATTGACTTGGAGACACTAACTGACGACGACCCAGTTAATGTTTTTCAAAGGGATTTAAAGTTAATTGGAGAGGAAGAAGAGGACTCTCTTGACGCCATTAAGTGGCACATAAGGAAGTGGGGGCAAAGTCAAGAAGGTAAATTTTAAATTTAGTTCATTCCTAGTTCCTCACACGAGGTATAAAACGTTTGACCATCTTTAACTTATTGGAGATGGTCAATGACCGAATCAACACGAAATCAAGATTCCACGAAAGCGCGGGCCAGGACAACCCCAGAGGCACCCTGTGACTCTATGACTGCCCTGGCCGCGCCGAGCCTTGGAACTAGTTCAAAAGGTGCGCCGCCTAGTAACACAGCACCTGCAAACTACACAGATGAGTCAACTCATATATTCAGAACCGGAATAGATAGTCTCTACTTATCCTGGTCAGGGACACTATCTCAAGAGTTTAGCGACCTGCTTAGTGACCTAAAGCAGAAAGCCCAATCACCAAATCCAGTGGAACAGTCTCAGGTTGTTCTGCAACTACTGGACCATCGTTTCGAAGTATCCGACAAAGGCAAGGGACACTTCCCTTTTGTGCTTCGAGATAATTGGTTTCATATCCAAGTTTCTCGAGCAAGTTCTAAATCAATGCCCTTAGCTACCGCCCAGATCAGCAGCGAACTGTTAACAAAATCTGGATACTCCCAATCCGTCAGAAAGCTGGAAAGCCTTATTTCTCAAATCGGAAACATTGAGCAACAGAAAATAAGCCGGATTGATGTCTGTGCCGATTTCTACACTGAATTCAACCTGGAGTTGATACCCAAACCAGCTTGGGTCATGCAGGCAAAGGATTATGGCTCTCGTTACGTTGGCGAACGGTTCTCTGGATTACTGTTTGGCGCCGGAGGCAATGTCTTAGGCAGGCTCTACGATAAAGCTTTGGAGATTGAGACAAAGTCCAAAAAAAACTTTTTCTACTCCTTATGGGAAAAAACAGGCTGGATGGGCGAACTTCCAGTTTGGCGAATGGAGTTTCAGTTCCGTCGCGAACCACTCAAAAACATGGGGATCGATTCGACCAACGATCTGGATGAAAATATGAATGGCCTGTGGCAACACGCAACCCAAAAGTGGTTACGTTTAACACTGCCTTCAAGCACTGATACATCAAGGACCAGGTGGCCTAATCATCCATTGTGGAATGTTCTGCAAGAGGCTAGGTTTGGTTCTGGTAGCCTGCAGCCACTGTACAGAACAAGGAAAGAGAGACTGCCATCTGATGAACGTCTGTATGTGCATGGATTAAGTACACTGACTTCGGTGATGGCTGAGCATGGAATCAGTGACCTTAATGAAGCTTTAAAGGCATTGGGGCAAAAAGCGAATGCCTACCATCGCAACCGTCGGGAGAGCGGTTATTCGTTGGGAACCCACCTTAAAGCGAAAGTGGCGCAAAAAGCCCGGAAACATAACACCAGGTTAGAAGCTGACGCCAAGGACAAAGATCCATCGGCATATCGAAAAGTCAAGGAGGGAGAATGAACCGTGCAATCGCTATCCCTCAAACAAGCTGCGGTATTTTTGCAAATGTCAGCTTCGGCACTTCGACACAAGGCCAAATCAGGCCTAATACCAGCCGCCAAACCTGGCAAAAAGTGGGTCTTCCTGAAAGACGATCTTGTGACATATATCCGTTCGCTCTATGCTGTGCTTGGGCAAACACCGTTAAGTGGCTCAAGTGAGAGGAAATCACTATGTCACTATACAAACGCGGTGAAACCTGGTGGATACGTTTCTCGGCACCCAGTGGCGGCAAAATACGCCGATCTACTGGAACTTCCGACAAGCGAGAAGCCCAGGAGTACCACGACCAGTTAAAGGTCGAACTGTGGCGAGTCCACAGACTCGGTGAGAAACCGAGACGCACCTGGCAAGATGCCGTGGTGCGATGGTTTAGGGAAAGAGAACACAAGGCGAATATCAAAGAGGACAAGGCCAAACTTCGCTGGCTGGATCAATTTTTCGGCGACAAGATGCTGAATGAAATTGACCGTGACTTGATAGACAAAGCTGCGGCAGCCAGGAGAAAAGAGGTTTCGTTATCTACGGTCAATCGCTACCTGGCTCTGGTTCGGGCTATTTTAAGAATGGCTCGCGATGAGTGGGAATGGATCGACAAGATACCGCGAGTTCGGCTCTTCCCTGAGCAAAGTAAGCGTGTGAGATGGCTCTCACCTGAAGATGCTGCACGGCTTTTAGCGGAGCTACCAACCCACCTTGCTGACATGGCAGCGTTCACGTTGGCAACGGGCTTAAGGCAACGCAATGTCAGTTATCTGAAATGGGAAAGTGTCGCTCTTGATCGTGGCACGGCGTGGATCGAAGCCTCGGCCTCTAAATCCCGCAAGGCAATTGTTGTACCGTTAAACGAAGACGCGAAACGTGTTTTGAAAAGGCGGTTGGGACTGCACCCAAAGTTTGTTTTCACTTTTAGAGACAAACCG
>CAZXBD010000019.1:0-4553 GCA_964638305.1 uncultured Geobacteraceae bacterium
GCCGCTATTGAATCGACTGGACACCAGCAGTCTTTGCCAACTCCTGGATAAACTGCCGCCAGGCCGCTGGGAGTTGATGACCCACCCCGGTTACATTAGAGAAGAAGGGCCTCCTTTTGACGGGTCGCAACGACAGGTGGAGTTGCAGGCGCTGCTCTCGGAGGACGCTAAAGAGATCATTACAAAACATCAAATCAGGCTCTGCACCTTCGGTGATTTATCATGCGCATCCTGATTGTGGTTCCACGTCAGGACCATAACAGCGGCAACTGGGTCTCTGCCCGGCGCTTTCAGGGCAGTTTGAAAGACCGCGGGCACCTGGTCCACCTGCTCGACACACCTCTGCAAGCGGAGGCTTCTCTGGGCGAGCAATTAAGCAGCTTCTCCCCCGATGTCGCCATTCTCCTGCATGCCTACCGATCTGGGAAACCGTGGCTGGAGGCAACGGCAGGCATGAACGTTCCCTTCGTGGTCGTACTAACCGGCACCGACGTCAACCACGGTCTTGATGATCCCGGACAAAGCGAAATCATTCGCGACTGCCTCGGGCAGGCCGCGTTTGTCCTGCTGCAAAACTCCTTGATAGCAGCCAAGTTCTCGGCCACCCATCCACAGTTCAGTGGCCATCTGCGCGTATTTTCGCCGGGGGTCTCTCTCGGTGAGTCTCACTATGACCTGCGCGGCAATCATGCCCTGGCAAAAGACAAAACGCTCTTTCTCTGCCCGGCGGGAGTGCGTCCCGTCAAGGGGGTTTTGGAACTACTGGAACTGTTCGACCGGTTAAGAGTCCGGAGTACGGCCTTTCAACTTGTTTTTTGCGGTCCCATCCTGGACGAGAACTATGGCAAACGCTTCAGGGCAGCTGTCAGTCAAAGGCCATGGGCCAGCTATCTCGGCATCATTTCGGCGGAGGCCATGACCACTGCCATGCGTGCTGCTGATGTCATTCTGAACAATTCCAGGAGTGAGGGCCTGGCAAACGCCCTGTTGGAGGCAGCCACCATCGGGGTCCCGATCCTGGCGCATAATATCCCCGGCAATGCTGCAATCGTCTGCCACAACGACAACGGCCTCCTGTATAATGATCAGGCGGATTTCGACAGCTACGCATTACAGCTGCTCAGCCGGGACAGAAGACAGCAGCTCTGTCGCCCGGCCCCGCAGCGGTACAGCGCGGAGAAGGAGGTCTCTGAGTTGGAGGCGATTCTCCAGGAGGCCGCAAAGAGCTAGACCAGCCTGCAGGGATCGTTGCACCACGCTTGAATCCGTACACGCATATCGCATATTATGCATAGCAAGAGTGCATACCTGACCCTTCCAAGGAGCCCGTTTTGCAAAAACGCTTTCGTGATTCCCTCTCCCCTGCAGTCAAATACTGGATTTTCCTGATCGGCATTACCGTCGTTATTTTTGCGGTTATCTTTGGCAGCTTTACAGCGTCCTATCTGAACCTGACCCCCGAAGACAAAACAGTTATTGCCAAGATTTTCGACAAGCTGATCCCCTTCCCATTTATCGGTTCGATTATTCTGATAGCGTTTATCTGCTCCATGGTCAGCCTGCTGTTCCGTTACTACATTATTCCGGTGCTGCGCATGGCCGAGCAGACCCGCCTGATCACCTCGGGCAACTCCGATTATCGTATCGTGGCCGAAGGTGCCCATGAAATTGTCATGCTGGCCGATACGATCAACGAGTCGGCGGACGCATTTCAGAAATTGCAGAATGAGGTTGATGAAAAAATTCACCAATCCGGTCTTGCCCTCAAAGAGGAGCGAAACCGGCTCGCGGCCCTGATGTCGGAACTGCCCTACGGCGTTGTAGTCTGTAATGAGGATGGCAGGATCCTGCTTTACAACAGTCTTGCCATTGACATGCTGCAATCCGCTAACGGTGACCAGGAGGGTGGCGGAGCCATCGGCCTCGGACGGTCGATATTCGGAGTTCTTGAGAGAGACCCGCTGGTGCACGCCCTGGAAGTCATGAACCATGCCTTTGCCACGGACCAGGCGAAGCCGGCGCTCGGGTTGATGACAAAGATGTGCGGGACACGATTCATTCGCGTCAACATGGCTCCGGTGACCCGCCAGGAAGAAGTCCGTTCTCTCTCCGGGTTCGTCCTTTCTCTTGAGGATATTACCGGCGAAATCGACGCCGACGGAGAACGTGACAGGCTGCTACAGGGTATGGTCGACGCCGTACAGAACTCGCTGGGGACATTGCACAAAGGCGTCGGCAGTATCTGTGACATGCCAGGGACGGGGGAGAACGCGTGCCGGCACCATCAACAGGCTATAACCTCGGTCTCCAAGGACCTCGAAGACCACCTGGCACTGGCAAGAAAACTCTACAGCGAGCATCGCCGAGCCTACGGTAACCGCGAAAACGTGCTGGCCGACACCCTCATGACGCTGCTCGCAAAGAATGTCAACGAACGCTTTGCGATTGAGGCGGCAACGCGCGTTGATAAATCAATCTGGCTCAAGGTGGACAGCTATGCCATCGTACAGGCGATCACAACCCTGGCGGGTCTGCTGAAGGCCGAATACGATATTGCGTCCGTGCCGTTGCAAATCACCAGCAATGACGGGCCACTGGCAACGCTCACCTTGGCGTGGGCGGACAAGACCGTCCTTAAACATTCGGTTCTGAACTGGAAGACAGCCCCCCTGTTCATGGACAGCGACGGCACAGCGGACTCTCCCGAAGTCATTTTCCAGGAACATGGTGGCAGTATTACGCTCGTAGAGAGAGATGAAACCTACTGCGAGGGCATCAAAGTGACCCTGCCGACCGCTCTCGACGAGGAGCCTGCTGACCTGCACTCATCAGTGGCGCCCCGCCCGGTTTCCTACGAATTCGACCTCTTTCACCAGCCAGGACAAGAAGCACTTGGCCAGCTGCCGCTGAACAAGCTGACCTACGTCGCCTTTGATACCGAGACCACCGGGCTGAACCCCTCCGAGGGAGATGAGATCATCCAACTCGGCGCCGTCCGTATCGTTAACGGCCGACTACTGCACAACGAGTGCATTGACCAACTGGTCAATCCGCAGCGACCGGTGCCCCTGTCTTCGGTCGAGATTCACGGAATCGACCCGGACTTACTTCCCTCCCAACCAGTCATCACCCAGGTATTGCCCGGTTTTCATGCCTTCGCCGCTGATTCTGTCCTGGTCGCCCACAATGCCGCATTCGACATGCGTTTCCTGCAGTTGAAAGAGGAGGCAACCGGTCTGCACTTCAACAACCCGGTTCTCGATACCCTGCTCCTCTCATCCGTTGTCCACCCGCATCAGGAGGGCCATTCGCTTGATGCGATTGCCGAGCGCTTCAACATCACCATCGTCGGTAGACATACCGCCCTGGGAGATGCGCTGGTCACAGCGGAGGTTTTGTTAAAACTCATCCCCCTGCTGGAAGCCAAGGGCATACTGACCCTGGCAGAGGCCCTCAGCGCTTCTATCAAATCACCCTTTGCAAAGATCAAATACTGATCTTAATCTGCCGAGCGAGGACTCCAGGGATAAAAAATCTTTCTACAAACAAGAATAAAAACGCAAGAAACGACTTGACAAACATGCTCCGGACTGGTGTACTTAAATGTCCGGTTTTATTGGGCAAATGATATAAATTACCCTCGGTGTTCCACATCCCGTGGCACACAGCCTTTTTCCACCCCATGGAGGAGACATGATGAAAAAGCTGAAGTTTCTCGTTGTATTGTCCCTGGTCGTTCTCTTTGCGACCCCCGCCCTCGCAGCTGACACCATCAAAATCGGCTTCAACATCCCGATGACCGGAGACATCCCGGAAGTTGGGGAAGGCTCCAAAAACGCCGCTGAAATGTACCTCGCAGATATCAACGGCGCCGGTGGCCTCGAGGTCGGCGGCAAAAAGTACATGCTCGAGTTCATCTACATGGACAACGAGGCCAAGGCCGACTCGGCAGTCAACGCTGCCCTCAAACTGATCGAGCAGGAAGAAGTCGTGGCGATTATCGGCCCCAACTCCTCCAAGCAGGCAGTACCTGGCGGCGGTACCGCTAACGAAAACCGCGTGCCGATGATCAGCCCCTGGTCGACCAATCCTAATACTACGCTGGACCGTCCCTGGGTTTTCCGCGCAGCCTTCCTCGATCCCTTCCAGGGGCCAGTAATCGCCGACTTTGCAGCCAAAAAATTCGGTGCCAAGACCGCAGCTGTACTCTTCGACGTCGCTAACGATTATTCTGTCGGTTTGGCAGAAGTATTTAAAGCTGCCTGGGAAGCAAAAGGGCTCGGCCCGGTTGTCGCCTACGAGTCGAACGGCACCAAGGACCAGGATTTCTCCGCCCAGCTGACCACCATCATTGCCGCCAAACCTGACTTTGTCTTTGTGCCGGAAAACTACAACCAGGTCGCCCTGATCATACCGCAGGCGCGTGATCTCGGTTACAAGGGCCCATTCATGGGTTCCGACGCCTGGGGCACCCCGGATTTGGTCAAACTCTGTGGCGAGCAGTGCAACGGTCAGTACTTCTCAACCCATTACGCTGCAGCCGGTGCCAAGGG
>CAZXBD010000020.1:0-14524 GCA_964638305.1 uncultured Geobacteraceae bacterium
ATAACTGAAGGAGAATCAGCATGAGTAAACTTGCTTGCGGCTGCCCTGGAGCGAATGTCCGCACTATCGAGAAGAAAGAAACTGCAGAGACCACCTCAACCGAAAGCCGACCATCCGAACTCCGCCAGTGGCCGACTCAACTGCACCTGGTGCCGCCGAGTGCACCTTATCTGCAGAATGCACATCTGCTCATCGCTGCTGACTGTGCGCCTTTTGCTTATGCAGACTTTCACCGTGACTTCATCAAGGGACGCGTACTGGTAAATGCCTGCCCGAAGCTGGACGACACCAGCTCCTATGTCGAAAAGCTGGCGGCAATGATCAGCCAGAATGACATTCAATCAGTCACGGTACCGATCATGGAAGTTCCCTGCTGTCGCGGCCTGGCATTGATGGCCCAGGAAGCGGTGAAGCAGTCAGGCAAGGATGTTCCGGTCGAGATTGTGATTATCGGCATTGACGGCGGAAGGAAGAGTTGAGATGAAGGCCAACGTAACTCAGGTGATGGTGGACGAGCACAAACTGATCTTGCGCATGATTACCCTCGTGGAGCAGAACACCACCCTGCTCGAAGAGGGAAAGTTCCGCAACTGGCAGTTCTATCTCGATGCCGTTGACTTTATTCGCAACTACGCCGACCGCTTTCATCATGCCAAGGAAGAAGACGTACTCTTTGCCGAACTGATCAAGAACGGCATGCCGGAGAAACAATCACCGATCGAAGCAATGCACATGGAGCACGACCAGGGCCGCGCCCACGTCCGCACCATGGAGGAAGCAGCTCAGAAAGCACTCGAGGGTGAAACTGGCCAGGCTGCAATTATTGCCAAACACGCCAAGGGCTATGCAGAGTTGCTGCGAGGCCATATAGAAAAAGAAAACGACATTCTCTACCCTCTGGCCGAACGGGTTCTGCCAGAGGGTGTGCGCAGGGGGATGTTGACCGCCTACGAGGAAGCCGAAGCATGCACTCCTGAACTGAAAGAAAAATATCAGGCCCTGGTCGAAGGGTATGAGAAGCAAGGGTAACCGTAAAGGCCCTTCGAGCGTTGACAAAAACCCACGGCATGCGGGTTTTTGCATTTTGTTGGACCTATCAGGCCTGAGTTCATTAATTGACCTGGATCATATTAACGACTCAAGCCTCCGGCTATCATAGAGATCAATTCATAAGACTAAGGAGCTTCAAAAATGGGATGTTGTTCAAATAACGGTAGTAACACAGGTCCTTTTGCCGAAGGCAGAGAGCTGGTTGAATTTGTCTATCAGGCTCATGGTGGTGGTCTAAGGGATCAACCGATACCCAACGGTGGTTTGAAAGCTGTCTGCCAGGGATGCGGAACGGGCTTTGTTTTAACCACTTTTGTCGGCAAGTGTCCAGGTTGCGACGGTGTCCATGCTGTCTCCCCGCCACGGAGTGACAGCGCTGCCAACATTCAATTTGCAGGGGAAGGCTTCCAACTTCCCGACAGTTGAATCATACTCATAAAGATTGAGAGGTAAAAAAAACGGGGACAGAATTGAATTCTGTCCCCGTTTTTTTTGTCGTAATTCCCAAACGGAAAAGCATTAATGCCCCAGCCGCGAAGCCAGTGGAATCAACTGTCGATAATCATCGTAAGTCAAACGCGTCTGCCAGTGGTCTGTAAGCATACCGGTCAGCACCCCGCCACCAAAGAGCAAGAGCACGATTGCCAGAAATGCGAATCCCGAGACAGGACGTTTCCAGAACGCCATCGACAACGCGCCTTTTGCAGGGCAGTTGCTGACACAGGTCAGGCACCCGGTGCATTCCGGTGAATGCACCTGCACCTTGTGCTGCACATCGATCTGCGACGGACAACGGCGACTGCAGGTGCCGCAGTCGATACATTTATCCTGATATCTTGCGATTTTAAATGGGCTGATCATGCTGAGGAGGCCGAGAAGCGCTCCGTAGGGACAGAGGTAGCGACACCAGAAATTCTTGAAGAAAACGGACAATATCGACAGCAGCCCAATCACCACCATGCTGGTGGTCGACATACTGGTGAAAAAGTGCAACATTTTCACATCGGCTATCGCCCAGTAAGGCGCGTTGAGAAACTCTTTCAAAGCAACGGCCGGCATACCAAACAGGATCAGCTTGACGAAGAAAAATAGCAACGCGTATTTGGTAAATTGCAGAAACAGGTCGAGACCACGCCAGATTCTGAAGTTCTTTCCGAACACTTTTCGGCCAAGTCTCCAGGCACCGTCAGAGAGGGCTCCTACCGGACAGATAAAAGAGCAGAACGACTTCTTCGCCAGAAGTGACATCAACAGAAAAGTCAGGAAGAGGACCAGTGCAGCCGGATGCACCGTGTCAAAGTGTCCTGTGAACAGCCAGGTTTTCAGACTCACCAGTGAGCCGATCGGCAAGAAGCCCTCGACCCCCGGCGGCCGCGCGTAATACCCGGCCCGCCCTGCCGTCTCAAAGTGCCTGACAAAGAGAGCGAACTGTACACCCAGGAAAAGACACCAGGCAAAGAACAGCCACTGGATAGTCAGCCGCCAGTGACTCGCTTTTTTCCAATTGATTATTTTCTTCATGGTTTCTGGAAAATACTTCGGATAGGGAAATATTGATATGACTTTGGTCAATTTTTTAGAGATTCAATGGAAGCTATTAAAGGAATTGGTCTATGCACTGAACGCCACCACGCTCAACATATTGTGTAAATAGCTTTGTGAATTATTGCCCGGGTTTTGCTTCGGCGACTTTTTCTTATATGCAGGCCAACTCCATGGAGTTACTGAAGATGACGGAGGGATTCGCATCCTCTTGACTCAAACCGACCTGGCTAACCTGATCGAGGCTTCCCGTGAGGCAGTTGCTGAGCAACTGAAAGAAATTAGGGGGTTAGGATTACTTAAAACCTCACACCGCAGTATCAGGTTGACTGATCTGGAAGGTTTGAAAAAGTTTTTTGCCAGATTTTCTATCGAATCGATGATTATTTGAACTCAATGTAAGCTGGATTACAGTTCTAACTCACCCTATGGAGGATACTTGTACAAAGCACAAACCACTCACTTCCCACAAACGCAGAGGAGGAGATCATGAAGAGAAGATTATTGGTCGTACTGGTTATTGCTATAGCATTATCATTCAGTACCACCGGTCTGGTACTGGCCGACGGTGGCCCTATTCCATCCGCAGAAGGTCAGGCTGTTTATGACTACATCACAAAAACCAGCACTTACCAGAACTGGTCGCTCTAACCCGGAAAAGACAAATTCTATACAGGAAAGCATCCACATGGCGCATTACTTACCAGCTACGTCAACGATGTTGCACTCAATGGGATTAACAACAAGGTTGGCACCCTTGCTGATGGTGCAATTATCGTCAAAGAGAACTACATGCCTGACAAGACTCTGGGCGCAGTCACAGTGATGTATCGTGTCAAGGGCTATGATTCTGATGCCGGTGACTGGTTTTGGGCCAAATATAAAGCCGACGGCTCAATTGAGAAAGAGGGTAAGGTCGCAGGGTGCATCGGCTGTCACACGGCCGCAATAGGCAACGATTGGATATTTACTGGCCCCGTAAAATAACAATTCCCATCATCTATCAGACACAAAATGGCCTACCCTGAGCAGGGTGGGCCATTCTTGCATTGCAGGGTTTCTAGTAATTTTCCTCAGTCGCCGTTTTTGACTGCCAAAAGTCTCTGATACAACTTCTAGGACACCCTCAGAATTGACCGACTGCAATAATTACAGTGCATTGGCGAGTGTCCCAATTGCTTGGTGTATGAGAATTTAGTGGGAACGATGACCTTTTACTACAGGCTAACTGCATAACTGCGGTCGGCTTGTTTTGAGATAACTGAGGGCGTCTACAAATCTAGGGGCTATTCACATGTTTGATTATGGCTATCTGAAGTGCCAATCTCGTTCAATCCAGAGTATTCTGTAGATAAGAATAGATGGCGTTTAGACCTCTGGCATATTCATTAATCTCGATTGTGAAAATGGTTAATAATGTATAATTGCATTATTACCAATGTACAGTTTCCCTTGCGGAGTAAGCCGTGCCGAAAAAGGGCCAAAAAACAAAGCAGAACCAAACAGTTGCTAAAAAGTCTTCCAGGCAGCAAGCAGACAAGGCCTTTCACATTGTCTGCATTGGGGCTTCTGCCGGAGGGTTGGGGGCACTGGAGAAGTTTTTTACCCGTATGCCCCCTGATAGCGGTATGGCTTTTGTCGTCGTCACCCACCTCGACCCGACTCACGAGAGCCTGCTGACAGAGCTGTTGACCAAATACACACGCATGAAATGTCCCAAGGTCGAAGAGGACATGGTGATCGAACCCAACTGCGTGTATGTGATTCCTCCCAACCGGACTCTGAAAATTCAGGATGGTTCCCTTCATTTGAATAAACCTGTCGAACCCCGGGGGATGCGCCACCCGATCGATCTTTTTCTGCGCTCACTGGCCCTGGATCAGGCCGAGCATGCGGTCTGCGTGATCCTCTCCGGCACCGGCACCGACGGAACCATCGGTCTGCGGGTTGTCAAAGAAGAAGGCGGTCTGGTGGTCGTTCAGGAGGAGGTCTCCGCACAGTACCCGGGCATGCCAGGCAGTGCCATCCGCACAGGTTTAGTCGACCTGATCCTGTCGGTCGAAGAGATTCCAGCAAAACTGGTCGAGTTCTCGAAGCACTCTGTCGCCCTGAACCGGAGTGCTAAACCGCTGGCGTCACAGCAGGGAATCTGCGACCTGTTGCCGAAAATTTTCAAAGAACTTCGCAACCGGACAGGACAGGATTTTAGCGCGTACAAGAAGAATACTGTCATCCGGCGCATCGAGCGGCGCATGGCTTTTCAGGGTATCGATCAGGGCAGCGACTATTGTCATCACCTTCACGAGAGCCCAGCCGAGGCGGAAGCACTCTTCAGAGATCTGTTGATCGGAGTGACCAGTTTCTTTCGCGACCCCAAGGCCTTCGATGCATTAAGCCGCCAGGTACTGACCGGGCTGGTTGAATCGAAGCAGGCCAACGAACCCATCCGGGTATGGGTCGCCGGATGCGGCACTGGCGAGGAGGCCTACTCTATCGCTATCCTCCTGCAGGAGCATCTGGCTGCTTCTAATCAGAACCATCCGGTCCAGATTTTCGCTACCGATCTCGACAGAACGTCTATCGACACCGCCCGGGCCGGGATTTACCCAGACAGCATTTCTGCAGATGTCTCCACTGAGAGGCTCCGGCAGTTTTTCAAGAAGCTGGACAACTCCTATCAGGTCTCCAGTCAAATCCGGGAGACGGTCATTTTCGCACCCCACAACCTGATCCAGGACCCACCGTTTTTCAAGCTTGACCTCATCTGTTGCCGCAACCTGCTGATCTACATCAAAGCCGAGCTGCAGAAGAAGGTCCTGCCCTTGTTCTGTTATGCTCTGCAGCCGGACGGTTTCCTTTTCCTGGGTGCCTCGGAAACCATTGGCGTCGCTGAAGATCTTTTCATCCCGGTGGAGCAGAAGTGGAAAATTTTCCAACGCCGATCGATCATTTCTCCGAATCGGGCTCATTTCCCGCTCAATTTCCCTTCAGGTACAACCGCCGAGCGGAATCAGACTGGAGGGCCTCCTGCCAAACGGGTTAACGTGGGCGGGATCGCGGACAGGACGTTGTTGGATAAATATTCTCCTCCTTGCGTGGTGGTTAACGAAAAGTACGAGGTGGTGCATTTTTCCACCCGTACCAGCAAATACCTGGAGCCACCGGTCGGCGAACCGAACCTCAACATCCTGCGGATGGCACGCGAGGAGCTGAGAGCACCGCTGCGAGTGATTGTACACAAAGCCTTCTCCGAGAAAAAGAGGACCGTCTCCAGAGGATTGAAAATCCGTGATGGTGACGTGGAGCAAGTCCTGAATCTGATCGTCGAACCACTCAAAGAACCACCATTTGTCAGCGGGTTGGCCATGGTTGTACTGGAAGAGGTAGGAACACATTTAGTCCAGGAACCCAGTTTAGCGAAAGCTGCCGGAGAAACTGCAGAAGAATCCCAAGACTTGCTGGTGCGACAGCTCGAAGACGAGTTGCGAAGAACCTCTGAGCAGTTGCGTGTGACTATCGAAGAATCCGAGTCTGCCAATGAAGAGCTGAAAGCATCCAACGAAGAGCTCATGTCCATGAACGAAGAGCTCCAGTCAACCAACGAAGAACTGGAGACCTCAAAAGAAGAGCTGTCGGCTCTCAACGAAGAGTTGATGTCGGTCAATTCGGAGTACCAGAACAAACTGCTGGAAGTGGAGGAAGCCAACAGCGATCTTCTCAACTTAGTAAACAGCACCCAGATAGCAACCCTCTTTCTCGACAATCAGCTCCGGGTCAGGAATTTTACCCCGGCGACGTCTGAAATTTTTCACCTGATCCAGTCGGATATCGGTCGACCTCTGCATCACCTGACCAGCAAGGTCGAGACTCAAAACCTGACCGAGGACGCCCAAAAGGTCATGGAGACTCTAGAGGGCGTCGAACGTGAGATTGCCGGGCATGGGCACCAATGGTACATCATGCGAATCCATCCCTACCGTACTGTGAAAGACGTCATTGACGGGGTGGTGCTCACCTTTGTTGACATAACCGATCGCAAACAGGTCGAAGAGATACGTCGTGTGAGTGAGGCCCGAATGGAAGTCCTGGTGAAATTGAGCCAGATGACACAGGCTCCTTTTGAGCAGGCAAGTCGGTTCGTAATGGAAAGTGCCCTTGCCATTACCAGCAGTAAATTCTCCATGATCGCCTTGCTCAATTCCGAAGCAGCAACCCTCTCCGAGATAGTTGCCGAAGGCGGCAACGAGCGGTTTACTACTGCCGCATGGCCAGATCAGGGGCAAAAACTGTGTGCCGAGATCATCCGACATCCTCAGCCGATGATCATCAACGATATTGACGCGCCTCATTCTTTTCAAGGATGTTTTCCGCAGGGGGATAAACCAATAAAAAGGTTGCTGGTCGTGCCGGTTATGGATCAGGAGCAAGTCAGAGCCATTGCTCTTGTCGGAAACAAAGAGGAGGCCTATGAAGATTCAGATCTCCGCCAGCTGCAATTGCTCATGGATGGTCTTTGGATCCTTGTTGTACGAGAGCAGGCTCGGGCTGCCATGGAGCAGGCCAGAACTGCCGCTGATGATGCAAGCCTGGCTAAAAGTGAGTTTCTGGCTAACACAAGTCATGAGATCCGGACTCCGCTGACCGGTATTCTGGGTTGGATCGAGCTAGCTTTGACCACCGATCTGTTGCCTGATCAGAGACAGTACTTGGAAATGGCCCAGGAATCATCCGGCTTACTCAAAACCATACTTGAAGATGTGCTGGACTTTTCAAAAATCGAAGCGCGAAATTTCGAGCTCAATATGGTTCCGTTTCCCCTGCGCTCGAGCGTTCTGACTGCTGTGAATCTTTTAAATCGATCTGGAGCAGAAAAAGGCCTAACTGTTTCAATGGATATCTCTACTCAGGTACCCGAGGTCGTGATCGGCGATGAGGTTCGGTTGAGCCAGGTGTTGATTAACCTGCTTTCAAACGCCATCAAGTTTACCCAGCAAGGAGCCATAGAAGTCAGGGTTACCGAAGAAGAAAAAGATCCGGACTCCCCTGAAAGGGCTACAGTCCGGTTCTCGGTCTGTGACTCCGGCATCGGTATTCCTGCAGATAAAATGGCTCGCCTATTCAAAAGCTTCAGTCAGATCGACAGTTCATCCACTCGCAACTACGGTGGAACCGGACTCGGATTGGCGGTCAGCAAGGGGCTCGTGGAAGCAATGGGAGGAAGTATCCAGGCTCAAAGCAAAGAAGGGAAAGGAAGTGAGTTTTCCTTCACAATCCCTTTTGAAGTCCATAAAGCGACCCTGCCAACGGAACAAAACTCATCGGGCCTCAATCCCCAGGAAGAAAAAATCGGCCCAATTCGTATCTTGCTGGCCGAAGACGACCCCTCAAATGCCCATCTGATTAAACTGATGTTAAACCAAAAGTCCTGCGACGTGGTTATCGCCACCAACGGTCAGGAAACAGTGGAAATATGGGAGACAGACGCTTTCGATCTGATCTTGATGGATGTGCAGATGTCGGAAATGAACGGTCTTGATGCGACCCGTGCCATCCGCAAACGGGAAAAATCGACCGATGCTCATATCCCCATTCTCGCCTTGACGGCCCACGCAGGAAAAGAGGACATAGCGCAGTGCATGGATGCCGGGATGGACGGATACCTATCCAAGCCGATAAATATCGAAAGCCTTTATTCTGCTATTAGTCAAAACATCCGAACAGGATCTTGTTCCGAAAAAATTGACACCTCGACTTAGCCAGCAGGTGTCCCACAATCCACGCCATTGACTCAGATATTTGGCGTCTCAGATTGCGGGTATTTGAGACTGTTTTTGAAAGAAAGAGAAACGTTGAGCACTGAATTTCTTATTACATCTTTGGTTGTTGTCCTAGTACCAGGCACAGGCGTGATTTACACAGTTTCGACAGGTCTTGTCCTTGGTTTAAGAGCCAGTATTGCTGCTGCCTTTGGTTGCACTGCAGGTATCATTCCACATCTTCTCGCAAGCATAACGGGTTTGGCGGCCATCCTCCATATGAGTGCCTTGGCCTTCCAAGCACTCAAGTTTGCCGGTGTTGGTTACTTGCTTTATCTTGCTTGGACAATGTGGCGTGAAAACGGTGCAATAAATTTTGAATCATCGAATCAAGAAAAGGGATTACTCAAAATCGCCTCAAAGGGCTTTTTTATCAATATCCTTAACCCAAAACTTTCTATCTTCTTTTTGGCTTTTCTGCCACAGTTTGTACCATCCAACTCTACGACACCCTTGGTGAAGTTGTTGACTCTCTCCACTGTCTTTATGATCATGACACTCCTCATCTTTATCTTGTACGGTGCATTTGCGCATGGTGTGCGAACTTATGTTGTAAATTCCCCTAGGTTACTTCAGAAATTACAGCGTGGTTTTGCTGTAATCTTTGCTGCCATTGGCGCTAAATTGGCTATGACTGAACAGTAATGATTTGACTTCGCATATGCAGCTGAATCAATCACTGTCCCAGAAGCCACGACCCAGGGACATGAAGGCCCGTGTGTCAGTCGGAGGGTATTCAGCAATTGTCCACAATGGCCATTATTCGACCGCCAAAACCTTCTGACACAACTTATGGGACACCCTCAAATTTGACCGAATGCAATAATTCCGATAGATTGCCGAGTGTGTCAGTTGTTTGGTGAATAAGAATCTTGAGGGGGATTGATGAACGTTGACTACAAGCCATCTGCACAACTGCGGGTGGCTTTTTATCATTTGTACCTAGAGGCTTTGTATGAGACGTATGTTTAAGATGCCGGTATCGCAACTTCGGAGGTGTATTGTGAATAAAGCCTTTTATTGCTCAATGCTTTTCTTGTTGATGGTTATCCCCAATACGCTTGTTGCTGAAGAAATATCTGATAGCTCACTGGCGAGAATAATGAATCTTTCAGGGTCCATCAAACAGATGGCAGAAATCCCAGAAATGATTAAAACCAAGACATATCAGACGGGGACACAGGAGCAACTTATACCCAAAGCCGATTTAACAAGGCTATTTGCAATTATTGAGGACGCATTCAAGCCCCCTGCAATCCTCTCTTCTCTCTGGATAGAGATCAAAAGAAATCTTACAGAAGCAGATGCTGAGCAGCTGATGCGTTGGTATGAGTCTGATGTAGGGCGAATGATCACGATAGCGGAAGAGCGTGCAACAAAACCAGAAGCATTCAAGGAGATGTTTGGTGACAGGGAGTCTCTTCTGAGTGATGAGCATCGTGTCTCTCTTGCTATGGAATTGGATGGTCTTTTATATTTTTCGCGTCTGAATGTGCAACTCCAAAAGGGAGTTGGGCTCTCAGTTCGAGCAGCCTTGGCTAAGATACGTAATCCTGATGAGCCTGTTGATATAGAGGCTATTAAATTACATATGTCTTCTCTGGAACCGCAGATGAATGCAAGTGCCGATCAACTATCAAAACTTTCGTTAGTATATAGATACAAAGACATTGACACGGAAAGCATGGAGAAATATCTCGATTTTTTAAGACAGCCAAGTACAAAGAAATTGAATGATAGTGTCCTGAATTCTCTTTATGCTGCTTTCAATCAACCTGTCGAAAAAATGACTAAAGCTTTAGCAGAATCCCCTGGCGAACAGGTTAATGAAAAACTTGCACTCAATATCACAATTACTAAAAATGAGCATAACTTCAATAAAACATCAACGTTCTCATCTCCAGATCACTTAAGACTAGCAATAAAAGGTTTTGTTGTAACGGTAAAGGAGACGTCTAACTCACCCATGGATAGAAATGGTGCGAGACACTTCTCCCCAAGTGGTTCTGTAGAGGACACAGCTAAAAGCTCAGAAGGGACTACTACATTAATATCTGCTGGATTTACCGATACCCGTATGTCCAATTCGGGCATTTCTAATGGATCTGACTGGCTATATGAAAGCTTATCTCCTGGTATCTGGTTAATAAAACATCAGGATTGGGATGGGTTTTATTGGTTAGCTGATGCAGAATCTGAAAATGTATATCGGGTACAGGGAGATTATATTTCTGCAACAGGTGAAGCCTCTCAAATGAAAAGCTTTAGAGTTACTTTGCGAACGGGTCACACTAAAGACAATAAACCATTTCAAACCTACAGCTTGATCTCTACCTCTGGAATATTTCATGTGAATTTGGTAGATGGCTCGTCTTCAGTTATTGTCGAAGGCACTAATATTCCAATGGAACAGAAGTTTGTAGCGACCCCGCAGAACGAAACGATTCTACAAATTAAGCGATCCGACTGGAGTAAAACTTTTTCTTGGGAGGCTGATATTGCCCAAGAAAAATTTTATAGCGTTTGGAGGAGAGAAGATGGTTCGATAGCAAACCGGCAACCAAACAAAGCTTTCAATTTCCAAATGCTAACTGACTCCACAGGCCGGGCTCCTACTTTTGATCCTAACAGGAACAACGTTAAAACTTTAGCAGACTTTGGCGTTTATAATGATCTTGGCTACAGCGAAGTTGTAGACAATGTACCAGAGCCCTCCAAATGGCTGACAAAACAGAAAAAAATATTCTACTCGATTTTAAGAAAAATCAATGCAGACATACTAATCGTCCCGTTCCAGGTACAGCATTACGCCTTGGATCGAGCAGGTCGCTCACTTATGACACGTTATTTAATTGACCAAATTGAGAGAAGCACTAATACAAAAGTGTATGCTCCAAGCTTGGTAGACAAAGCGCTTGGTACTGCCAGTAGAAGATATGATCTGGACGAAATTTATGACTTGGCGAACAAAACAACAGCAAAGTTTTTGATTCATGGCTATGTCGGACACCGCCGGGATATGAAGATGTACATAACTCTCTTAATCCAAAAAAGAGGAAGCGATGGATTTGTCCCACTAGAGGGGATTCAGACAGTCACTTTTAAAGGCCTAGCGTTTTCTGACAATATTCTCCCGTCTGAAGTTTTTATCGACCTTCTCCCAAAAATTATGTCTGAGTTCCCATTGGAGCAACAAAAAAAGCTTAATACAGTGCACATCAAAGAAAGATATGTTGCTTCCATGCCGGAAACCATAGATGACGTTTTTGAAAAACCACCCGAATCGCCTGTGGAAGCGGCTTTTTTACTGCAAATGTTAGGTGTGCTTAGCCCAGAGACGTCTAATTTGTCTGAGTTTTTTTTCGAGCGATCACTTGTAGCTTTGAGGGAATTGAGTCCAAATGCACCTGACTACAGTTTGTTGAAGGCTAGAGCTTTATTGTATCTGGAGCGAAGACCGGCCGCTATTGTTGCCCTTGGCAAAGTAAAGACTCCAGCGGAGGGGGCTTTACTTGCTTTTATGAATGGCGACCTTGATAAATTAAGGAAATTGACTAACAAAATCACCTCACCAGTACTTCGTTTGATGAGTGATATTGAGACTTACTCAGTAGAGAGAGCTTATACCGGGAAACAGTTAGACCGTAAGGCTTTGGCTGATATTGTTGGTCGACACCCTGCTTTAGAGCAATATGTTGTTAGAAGCCTTCTTGCCAGAGATGAATGGTATGTCCCGCAAAACTTGTTAATTAAGGACTCTCTGGACCATTCTTTCCCATTACCAGGGCCAACAGCCAAAGACCTGTCTTTGTCACAGTCTGTACTTGGGGCCTCTAATGAAAGTGTCGTTGAAATTGACTTAAGCGTTTACAACCACAGGAAGGAACTCTTGGCAGGTGATAATATCGATATCTTCTCAAAAATAGATTCGCCCATGCCAGCAAAATATGACCAATTAGACCTTTTGTATTATACCAGTGAGGCGAACCTTATTAAAAAAATCAAGAATCTCTATAAGGTTAAAGGTTTACGCAAAGAAGCATTAGAACTCCTAGACGAATATGGGGTTGTTTACAAAGATCACCCTACATTTACTTTCTATCAAAGAGAAATTTTATATGAAATGGGAAGGAATGAAGTTGGCAAAAAGCAAAAGGAGCTTGTCGATTCAGGGAGAACTCTTGGAGATAAAGCACTTTATTGGGAACAAGGACAATCTACCTATGGTGGCATACCCAGGTATTTTCCCTTTTATATCGCTGATTTTCCATCGAGAACAAATTGGAGAGTAGAGGGTGGGAACAGGAAACATTTAGAGGGAAAACAGCTTTATGACAAGTTGTCAAAGAACAAAGACAAGCTTAAGAGGACACTCATAAATAAAAAGCAGCCCGCGGATGCCGATAAGTTTCTTAATGATTTAAAAGAGAGACTTATCCTTTTGGACTACACAATGTTTAAGTTCAACGCACTGGAATCTTTATATGAGTCGTTGATTAGTCTTGGGTATGTTGATGACGCCGAAGAAATCTTAAAGCAAAACGAACACAGATTCTCAGGAAACCCTCTCAAGTTTGAATTTTTAGCCAATATTTACAAAGAAAAAGGGGAAGAAGATAGAGTAAAAAGTCTATGTGAAAGTGAAATCTTATTAAATCCTACCTCGTGGAAACCGTATGATCTTCTTGCACGTTTATATATTGAGTCGGGTGATTTTAAAAAAGCCCAAGAAGCCTATTTGAAGTACCCAGGTTTTCAGCCTGACTACGAAATGAACGCGGTAAAAATATCTAACCAAGCACACACCGCTGCTTATTATTTACTGACCAGCGGTGCAATTGATGAAGCCATCCCTTTATATGAAATTTCAGCAGCAAGTCAAACTGGGGCGTGGTCGGAGATTAACTCTTCTGTTGTATTGTCAATACTTGATAATAATTTTGAAGCAGCAACATACCATGCTCTACGTGGTGTTCAGAGGTACAAAGACAAAGGCTTTTATGACCATTATCTAAGTTTGTTGTTTGTAATAGGGTATGACGAGGAGGCTTGGGCAGCGTTCAAATCATCTGATTATAGGAAACTGATACCTGAGGCATGGCACTCAACAATGATAGGGCTGAAAGCAAAAGGGATGACACCTCAGAAACTTGATGAATGGTTCAAGGAACAGGGCGAGAATCGTAACTTCCCGCCAACGGGTAGATTATGGATATTAACTCAATTGTTGGATCGTCCAGTCCATAAGGTTAATGACAAAATTGAGCTCACTGAGCCTCAACGTGACAAGAGGTTCATTAACTACTTTGCAAAGGCGTATATAGCTTTTAAAAATAGAAAATATGCTGAGACGGTAAAGATTTTCTATAAGGCAAAAAGAGAAGACTATATGAAGTCAACAACGATAAAGGGAGTACCACAGAAGCATAACCCTTTATTAAAGAGCTTTACGCTTTATACATTATATGCACTCCAAAAGACGAAGCAGTTGCATCAGTATGACGAAATAATCAATGCTTACGAAAGGATCCATGGTAAAGATTTTAACTATTATTTAGCCCATGCGGTAGAGGCCGGTTTAGTCCGAAATTATGACGAATCGATTGATGCTCTCAAAATGGCACAATTCCGAACCCCTAATACTTGGGAGGGCTATATTTTTCCTTGGTATCAAATGGTTGAAACGGCTGAATGGCTTTATTTGGAAACTGGCCACGATAAATACAGAGAACTCTGCATTGAATGGGCTAAGATCAATCAAAGAATGAATCCGCTAGACGCTTGGGCATATGCTTGTGAAGCTAAATGGTCATATTCTGTCCCTGATAAAATCAGGGCATTGGCAATTACACTTTATTTGGATAAACACTCTGAACGCATTATGAAGTTGAGCGAGCAAGAAAAACAACAGGCTCTTGAATGGCTCGAAGAAAACAACCCATTCTTAAACCGGGATACTCAACAAGAGAAAGTGGCAATTTGATGATGTGTCCTATTCACCACGCCCCAGGAACACAAAACCGGGTGTGTCAGGACCGAGGTGAATAGGACATATTTGAACGACTATCGGCGGGTGCATATCATGCTTACTCGCTCGTAGAATCAATGTTAGCGGT
>CAZXBD010000021.1:0-1513 GCA_964638305.1 uncultured Geobacteraceae bacterium
AGAGGTCCAAATAGTCCGTTTTGAGGTTCTTCAACGAGCCATGGCATGCCTCCATGACCTGATCGTACCTGAGATGGTTGGAAAAGACTTTGGTTGCGTAGACTACCTGATCCCGAACATCAGCGAGCGCTTCACCGACGATTCGCTCAGAATGACCATTTCCATAATACTCAGCTGTATCTATGGTGGTTATACCCGCCTCAAACGCAGCCCGTAAGGCCTCGATGGTCTCGGAATCATCGATGCCTACCCACATTTCTTTGCCAGCCTGCCAGGTTCCCATAATGATGGGTGTGATTTTCACTTCAGACGTACCAAGAGAGCGTAATTCCATAGCTGCCTCCTAAAATAAATGGTATGGTCCACGTAATGATCTATGAAACATTTAGACAGAAAATACAAGAAACACAACCACGATCTAACAACGTAACCATTTAAAAATTCCGATTCGGGACACCATTACTTCAGAGAGCCAACAGACCGACAGTTGTTCGTGGATGATAGCTTCAGGGTAGAGTTTTATTAGAGAGCAGTCAACTGCGGAAGTGGGGAGGGAGGCTATATGGATTTCAATTCTCAAAGGGTTCTCGCCCGGACCGGCCTCAGGGTGGGACGCTTGGGAGTAGGGTCAAGCTATGGTGCGCCGGCTGAAGCTTTTGAGGAAGCCTTCGAGCGAGGGTGCAACTATTTCTATTGGGGCTCTTTGCGCAGAACTGGCATGTGCCAAGCCATCAAAAACATTTGCCGAAAAGGAAAACGTGACGAATTGATTGTGGTGATTCAAAGTTATTCCCGTTCTGCTTTTCTCCTCGAAGTCTTCTACCGCCGAGCACTGAAGCTTTTGGCACTGGATCACGCCGATGTCTTCCTTCTGGGATGGCACAGGAAGAAACCTCCCCAGAGGATTCTCGATAAGGCCAATGCCATGAAAAACAAAGGTATGTTTCGGTTCTTGGCTCTATCCAGTCACAACCGGCGACTATTCCCAGAGCTGGCCAAAGAAAACATCTTTGACATCTTCCACATTCGCTACAGCGCCGTACACCGCGGGGCAGAATCGGAGACGTTCCCCTACCTGGAAGGCAATAACAGTCCAGATATAGTCAGTTACACTGCAACGAGATGGGGTCAGCTTCTTCAGGAAAAAAACATGCCAC
The DNA here is from genome assembly GCA_964638305.1 of uncultured Geobacteraceae bacterium. GTDB lineage: Bacteria > Desulfobacterota > Desulfuromonadia > Desulfuromonadales > BM103 > M0040. Next base: position 1,158 of record CAZXBD010000021.1, read on the forward strand.
CGGGTGAATCCGCACCAACAGCCAGTGACTGCTACCGATTCGTTTTGTCCCATCCAGCAGTAGATGTTTGCATGACCGGGCCTAAAAACCTGCAACAAATGCGAGAGGCTCTCAGGACCCTTGACCTCGGTCCATTGGGAGGTGATGAATTGGAGCAAATGCGAAAAATCGGCGATCATATAAGGGGATAGAGCATAGAGCATGCAGAAAGACAGCTGGCAGACTGCAGCAGGCAGAAAACAACTAGGCACTAAACACTAAGAACCAAAAAGAAGGGGGCAGCCCTTCGACCCATTCGAAAGGCTCAGGACTGGCAGGCTCAGGGCAGGTAGCCAGAATCCAGAATTAAGGTTTTA
>CAZXBD010000022.1:0-2711 GCA_964638305.1 uncultured Geobacteraceae bacterium
GCGAGGATTCTAATGCGAGAAAGGAAGAAAGGACGAACCCAGGAACAAGCAGCAGCCAAGGCTAATCTCAAGAGCCGGAAGACAACGGCCAAGTATGAGCAGTTGGGGCTGTTGCCCAGTCAGCTTAAGCGACCAAGAACTTACCGGACTAGGCCAGATGCTTTTGTCGAGGACTGGCCACAAATCGAGCAGATGCTGTACGATGCTCCAGAACTAGAGGCGAAGGCATTGTTTGAGTGGCTCCAGGAGCAAAGACCAACTAAGTACCAAGATAGCCAATTACGCACCTTTCATCGGCGGGTAGCTCGTTGGCGGGCGCTTAATCAATCTCAGATAGCCACCTTGGAGCAGATACACGAACCGGGTGAACTCATGGAGTTGGATGGCACCTGGATGACAGAACTAGGTATTACTATTCAGAGCCAACCCTTCAAGCACCTGCTCATTCATTGTGTGCTGCCTTTTTCCAACTGGGAATGGGGGCGGGTAGTACAATCGGAATCATTGGGTGCGGTGCGCCTTGGGTTACAGAGCACACTCGTCAAACTGGGGTACGTGCCGCGCATCGTACAGACGGACAACAGCTCAGCCGCCACAAGGCGAATGGGGATTCGCGAAGAAGGAGAAGAAAATATTCGCCGTACATACACGCGCGACTACCTACACCTGTTGAACCACTACGGTCTGGAGCCAAAAACGATACACGTAGCCAGCCCCAATGAAAACGCCGATGTGGAATCCGCTCATGGCGTATTGAAGCGCGCTCTGAAGCAAGAACTGTTGCTTCGCGGCAGCCGGGAGTTCGAGGAGATTGAGGCATACGAAGCCTTCTTGTTCAAGGTGATGGACAAACGAAATAAGCAGCGGCAGGAGCGCCTGGCCGAAGAGCTCACTGTCATGAAGCCCTTGAAAGCAACGCCATTGGCTAACAGCATAAAACGCAAGGTACGGGTTAGCAGTGGTAGCCTCATTCGGGTGTTAAAGAAAACCTACTCCGTGCCGACATCCCTCATAGGCAAAGAGGTGACCGTTTACATTCATGAGTGGTCCTTAGACGTCTACTACGCCGGTCAACTAGTGGACACCTTGCCCCGCTTAATCGGCCAGAAGTCGCACCGCGTCAATTACCGTCACCTTATCGACACGTTGCTGCGTAAACCAGGCGGCTTTCGCCGCTATCGCTACCGGGAAGACTTGTTCCCCCGACTCATCTTTCGCCGGGCTTGGGAGCAACTGAACCAGTGGCACTCGCCGCGACGGGCAGACATGGTTTACCTACGAATCTTACGACTGGCCGCACGGACCTATGAGAGCGAGGTAGCAGCGACCCTGGAGCTGCTGGTCAATCGTGGTCAGCGATGGGATGAGACAGATGTCGAGCAATTGCTGGAACCAGAACCGGTAGCGGTCCCGCAACTTAGCCGTGGAGCGGTTGAGTTGGGCTACTACGACCATTTGTTAGTGGAGTTTGCCCATGAGTCAGTATGAGGTCCTCCGCTTACACTGCAAGGCACTGCGCTTACCAACCATTCGCGAAGTAGCCGGCGACACCATCGCCCGTGCCGAACGTGAATCATGGTCGTTGGAAACGTTCCTAACCCATTTACTGGAACAAGAATTGGAAGGACGTCGCCGGCGCCGGATAGAGCGGCTGGAGAAAATGTCCCACTTACCGCCCGGTAAAACATTGGACCGATTCGATGAAGACCGCCTGCCGCTTCGATTTCGGCGACAATTACCCCAACTACAAACTGGCACGTTCGTAGACCGAGCCGAGAACGTTTTGTTTTTCGGTCTTCCTGGCACAGGCAAAACTCATTTAGCAGCTGGGCTTGGCCATGCCCTGGTAGAAACGGGGCGTAGTGTGCTCTTTATCCCCACATACCAACTGGTAGGCCGGCTGTTGAGGGCCAAGCGAGACTACGAACTAGAAGGCGAGTTGCGCCGCCTAGACCGCTTCCAGGTAGTTATCTTGGATGACATCGGTTACGTGCAGCAGAGCCGGGAAGAGATGGAGGTACTGTTCACTTTCCTGGCCGAACGGTACGAACGTCGCAGTGTGATGATTACCTCTAATCTGGTCTTCTCCGAGTGGGACCAGATCTTCAAAGACCCGCTGACCACTGCTGCGGCCATCGACCGGGTAGTTCATCACAGTATCATCATTGAGTTTGGCAAGGAGATCCCCAGCTTGCGAGCCGAGGAAGCGGCCAGGCGAAACAAGATCTCTTTTAAAAAATCTGTAAAAGAAAATAAGTGACGTAAGGAGCTTTTTTATTGACAAGGCATGGGCATTTCTAATTGACACCGAAGGGAATTTCTAGTTGACGTTGACCGGCTGTCAAAGGAACTATGATGCCGACCATAGAAGCGAAGTGTAAAGATGGTTCCTAAACTATGTCGTGGCGTCAATGGTTCAATCGGGCTTTTCTGGGTGCTTTTTGGTATCCTTTGCCGACGACCCAGCCTAAAGACATAGTCATGATTGTTTGTCCACGTTGCCAGACTACAAATCGAGATAGCGCTCATTTCTGCAAAGAATGCGCCCAGTTCCTGGACGCAGTTTGCCCAAACTGCGGTATTGAGCTGCCTGACAAGGCGCGATTCTGCGATAATTGTGGCTTTCAGTTGGCGAACAAGGGTTCCCTGGTCGCTTGGGTTGCCACTGACACGGGGGAAGCATCAAGTAAGCCGGACCCACAGTCAGGCCA
>CAZXBD010000023.1:0-7381 GCA_964638305.1 uncultured Geobacteraceae bacterium
GCCCATAACCTGGTCCTTGAAGGCGGTGTGTTAAGCAGTACCGGAGCCCGTGGTGGCGTCCTGACTCTCTGTCGCATTCTGCTCGCGGCTATCGCCGGCTGGTTGATGCTGGGCATGCAGGCGTTGGGGGTGGCGGGATGACGGTCCTTTTAGACGCCTGTATCGGGGCGCTGATGTTATGCGGTAAACTGGTTATTATCGTCGTACCGTTGGTCGTGATTTTTGAAGTCCTGCGTTATGTCAAAGTGTTTCGTGACCTCGGTTCACGGACCGAACCGGCGATGCGCTGTCTTGGCCTGGGAAAATCCGCTGTTTTGCCGCTCTTTACCGGGATCTTCCTCGGCGTCGCTTATGGCGCTGGCATCATCATTCGCTCGGCGGCCACAGGGCAGATGGATAAACGCGAGCTCTTTCTGACGGGACTCTTTCTAGCCACCTGTCATGCTGTGATTGAAGACGTTTTGATCTTTGTGGTTCTGGGTGGCGATGCCGTTGTCATGCTTGGTCTGCGACTCGCTCTGGCCATCCTTTTGACCAGCCTGCTGGCCTGGCTCTGGAAGCCGCAAGACGAATCAATCACTTCTGAGGTTTGATTCTTGACGACAAAAGCTGAAAACACAATTCCGATCTACGGTATGAGCTGTCAAAAATGCGTTGCCAAGATCACTGCGGCCTTGCAGGCGGTTGATGGAGTGAGTGCTGTCGTGGTCTCGCTAGAAGAGCAACAGGGCAGGGTTCAGGTTGTCGATGGCGGCCCGGGTCGTGAAGAGCTTTTGGATGTCGTCGTCGCGACGGGTTATCAGGTCGTGGCACCTGCTGAGAAGGATGAAGCGGATACAGCAGAGATTGAGGCTTCCGGGAATTCCGTCAAGATAGAAGCAACCAGCACGAGTACCTTTCTCCTGCATGGAATGACCTGCGCCAATTGTGCGCAAACGATCGAAAAAGGTGTCGCCAAAATGCCTGGTGTCTCCTCTGCTTCGGTAAACTTTGCCGCAGAAAAGCTCTCCGTCGTCTACGATCCCACACAAGTGCAACGTGCCGATCTGATTGCCAAAGTCGATGCGCTTGGTTACGGTGCCGCCACAGAGGATGCCGAAGATCTGCACGAAGGCCGCACCCAACTCTATTGGCTGCTCTTTGCCGCCTGCCTGTCGCTGCCGATCATGCCTCTGATGTGGTTTGCCCCTTTCGGTTCAGCAACCATCTATCTCATCTGTGGTCTGTCGACCATCGTACAGTTCAGTGCCGGTTTAACTTTTTATCGCAGTGCCTGGAAGTCGCTTAAAAACCTCTCGACCAATATGGATGTGCTGGTTGCCATGGGGATTACGGCCGCCTATGGTTATTCGCTGCTGGCGCTCTTGCATGTCTTTGGCCTCTCCGGTGAAGTCTTCTTCGAAACCAGCGCCATGCTGATCACGTTTATCCGTTTCGGCAAGTGGCTGGAGGCCCGCGCCAAAGGGAAGGCCAGCCAGGCGTTGAAAACGCTTTTAAACCTGCAGGCCGATCGCGCCCTGCTGTTGGTCGATGGCAAGGAAGAGGAAGTTCCTGCCAGTCAGCTGCGGGTCGGTGATCAGGTGGTGGTCCGCCCCGGAGAGAAAATTCCTGTGGACGGCATTGTCGTGGAAGGTTCTTCGGCGGTCGATGAGGCGATGGTCACCGGTGAATCACTGCCGGTCGAAAAAGTTCCGGGGGCCGAGGTCACCGGTGCGACGATCAACACCAGTGGCCGACTGGTCGTTGAAGCGACCAGGGTCGGCAGTGAAACGGTACTGGCGAAGATTGTGCGTATGGTCGAAGATGCCCAGGGTGATAAAGCACCGATCCAGAGGTTGGCTGATGCTGTCTCCAACTGGTTTGTTCCGGTTGTCGTGGTCATTTCAATCTTTACCTTTATAACCTGGTACGGGATGGTCGATGCTGGGTTCCTGTTTGCATTTAAAATGGCGATCGCCGTACTGGTGATTGCCTGCCCCTGTGCTCTCGGCCTGGCCACTCCTACGGCGATTATGGTCGGCAGTTCCGTTGGCCTCTCCGCCGGGATTCTTTTCAAGAAGGCTTCGGTGCTGGAAAATATCTCGCGCTTGCAGGTGATCCTGCTCGATAAAACCGGAACCCTGACCAAAGGCGAATTTTCCGTGACTGATCTGCTGACCGTTGATGGTGTCAGTGAAGCTGAGTTGCTTAAGTTCGCAGCCGCCGTGGAAACGACCAGCAGCCATCCCCTTGCCAGAGCCGTTGTCGAGCACGCCGAGAACAGTGCTGTCTCTTACCCGTCCGTTGATGATGTTGAGGAAGTGGGCGGGTACGGTCTGGTCTGTAAGCTTGATGGTGTTCGGCTGCTGGCTGGCAGCCATCGTTTGATGGAACGTGAGTCGATCGATGTTGCGGTTTTTGAAGCGCAGGTCAACGCGTGGGCTGAGGTTGGCAAATCTGTGATTTATGTTGCCAGGGGTGGGCTGGCGATGGGCGTTCTTGCTCTGGCTGACACGCTCAAGGACGGCGCGGCCGAAACGATTTCCCGATTAAAGCAACTCGGTCTGGAAACAGTCATGATTACCGGTGATCGAAAGGCTGCCGCGCATGCCGTTGCCGAGCAACTTGGTCTTGATCATGTTGAAGCCGAAGTGCTGCCTGGCGACAAGCTCGTCGTTGTGCGCCGTTATCAGGAGCAAGGGTTTTTGACCGGTATGGTTGGTGATGGCATCAACGATGCCCCGGCGTTGGCCCAGGCTGATATCGGCATCGCTATCGGCAGCGGTACCGATGTCGCCAAGGAAACCGGTGATCTGGTTCTGGTTAAGGGTGATATTCGTGATGTTGAACGCGGGATCAGGTTAGGGCGGAAGACCCTCGCCAAGATCAAGCAGAACCTCTTCTGGGCCTTCTTCTATAACGTTGTCGGCATCCCGATTGCCGCCGGTCTGCTCTATCCTGCTTTCGGTATTGTGCTTAAGCCGGAGTTTGCTGGTTTGGCGATGGCATTTTCCAGTGTTTCGGTGGTGACGAACAGTTTGCTGTTGAAGAGGTATGCGGGGAAGCTTTAATTCCGGCTTTTTTGTGATTGTCTCAACGGTAAAATCGACGGGTCGCGTCCCGTCAGACGCCTTAAACGTAATTATGGGGACACAATATGAGTACCATTGTGTCCCCATAATTACCTGTTTGCAAAAAATGGCTATCTCCTGGCGGAGGGCATCTCCTTCGCCAGTTCTCCGTGATGTTAACAGTGCTCACTGATCTGAAACCCGGCCCTGTCTTGAAGGGCCTGTCCGAAGGTGTCTTCTAACTGGGCAAAACCCTTAGAGCGTAATCTCTTCTACCGTAGCGTTCAGCAACGCCGGAGAGGTCCTCAAGGGCCTCGGTTCCTGCGGGGGATCTGTAGCGCGACGGATGGTTGCTATGTCCTCTATTGATGTTGCCGTCATCTCGCGTAGAACATGCCCAGCGCAGCGCAGGTCCTTTCTTTGGTGACTTTCTTTAGACCCGTAAAGAAAGACTCTCGGCTGCCGGGCGAGTCCGGTGGTGTTGGTGTTTTGATTGTTTGAGGCAAAACAGACGGGTCACGTCCCGCCAGAGTCGGAATTTGCTGCTATAGGTCCTCGTTAACTTTCTCGAATTTCCTCGAACTTATACCCGACCCCGTAGACGGAATGGATCAACTCCACTCCATCTGAAACAGCGGACAGCTTTTTACGTAGTTTTTTTATATGGCTATCGATAGTGCGGTCTTCAACGATTCGTTGGTCGGAGTAAATTTTTCCCATCAACTGGTCGCGGGAATAGATCCGGCCGGGAGCTTTTGCCAGAACACTGAGCAATTGATACTCCACGGCAGTTAGATCAAGTTTCTGGCCGTGGAGGGTCGCCAGGTAACGTGATTCATCAAGCACCAGTTCGGCCTGAGGTACCACCTCTCGTCCGGCTGAACGCCTCAGAACCGCCTTGACTCGGGCGACAACCTCGCGGGGGCTAAACGGTTTGCAGATGTAATCGTCGGCTCCCAGTTCAAGCCCCAGCAGCCGGTCGATCTCTTCGGCCCGCGCGGTCACCATGATAATGGGCAGCTCAGAGAAGCTGCGCACCTCCTTACAGATCTCTATACCGTTCTTGCCCGGCAACATCAGGTCGAGCAGGATCAGGTCCGGTCGCTCCTCCCTCACCCAGTTGACGACCTCGAGGCCGTTATCGATGCAATGCGGCAACATGCCTGCCTGCGCGATGTAATCACTCAAGAGTGCGGCCAGTCTCGGCTCATCTTCAACGATCAGGATCTTGCGACTCATTATCTATCCGTTCAGTGGCAGGTTGATGATCAACCAGAGACCACCGTGGGGTGAAGGCCTGGCTTCAATTTTGCCGCCGTGGGCTTCGACGATATTGCGGCATATCGACAGTCCCAGACCGGCTCCGCCGACAGCGCGGTTGCGGGAGGATTCGACCCGGTAGAGTCGATCAAACAACTGCGGCAGATCGCTGACCGCAACCCCCGGGGAGGAATCGAAAAAATTAAAGGTCAGGCGATGACCGGTTGATTCGGTACGGATTTCCAGACGGCCGCCTGCTTCTGTATAGCGCAGGCTGTTTTCGAGCAGGTTGGCAAAAAGTTGTTGCAGGCGTTCCTGGTCTGCCAGCAGTTCAACCCCGGCACCGGCGCTGAGATCAACAATAGTATTTATGTTGTGAGCTTCCAAGCGCTGTTGAAAGATGTCTACTGTTTTCTCCAGAATGTCGATCGGTGCAATCATCTCCTTCTTGTAGGTCAAGGCACCAAGGTCCGACATGGAGAGCTCATAGAGGTCATTGACCAGGCGATTCAACTGCAACACCTCGCCATGCAGAGTCTTCAGAGTTTGTGGTGTCACCTCACGAACCTGGTCTTGTAGAGCTTCGATCTCGCCACGCAGTACCGCCAGCGGGGTGCGCAGTTCATGGGAAATATCGGCCACCCATTGGCGACGCGCCTTTTCATTCTGTTCCAGAGTGTCGGCCAAGACATTGAAATCTCGTGAAAGCTGGCCGAGTTCGTCCTCTGACGTGACCGGCGTGCGGACCTTGTAGTTGCCACTCGTCAGCTCGCGGGTTGCCGCGGCCAGCGTTTTGACCGGTCGCACCAGGCGGCTGGTAATCGGCAGGGTCAGTAAGGCCGCAAGTAGAACCATGACGAGGGCAATCAGGCCAAAGGTTGATTTTTGCTCTTTGATGTACTGTAGCTGCAGCATATCAGCCAATCTCTTTTGCGGGGCCAGGCCGAGTTGGCCAACAATCTTGCCATTGTGCCTGAGTGGCTTGTATTCGATTTCCTCAAACATTTGAGGGAAACCGAAAAGGACGTCTCGGTTGGCATCGAGCAGTACGACCCGGGCTTCGTAATGACGCAGCTTTTCAGGTGGCAGTTCTCGTGGTATGCCCTTCCGCAGCTCCATGAATTTCTTGCGCGCGCTATCCCCCGTGCGTGGCGGAAGCGGCCGCTCGTGGTCTGCACCACGCAGAAGGCCCATCCAGCGGACCGGCCGGTCGTGCAATTCACCCCAACTGCCTTCTTCAGCGTAAAGGTCCTGCAGGTCGCTGGCGAGTTGCTCGAGACGGGCCTGTTCAGTGGTGTTGACAAAGCGGATGAAACCGCGATGGAAGCTCCATTGACCGATCATGTGAATGGAGATAACCACCAAGCTGATCGCTGCAATAATCGTTAGCAGCAATTTATGTTTGATAGAGAGACGCATCATATATCCAAGAATACAATAGGTTTACATCGTTGGTAGCATAACCGTTTCAGAGAAAACCAGAAGATTTTCATCATACCTCTGTATTTCCACATTTCTTCCTTAATTGCTCCTCATTCAGGCCTTAGATTGAAATCAAACACAACGCAACACCGACCACATAAACCGAAAGGAGCATGACAATGAAAATCTCAAAAATGAAGACCCTCATCTGTTTGCTGGTACTGGTCAGCCTGGTCCCGGTCACCAGTTGGGCTTATGACAATGATGGTGAAGGCAAGCGCCGCAAGGGCCCTCCGCCTGAAGCCATTGAGGCCTGCGAAGGCAAACAGGTTGGCGACAGTGTTGAATTTACCGGGCGACGCGGTGAAACCTTAACGGCAACCTGCGAGGAACGGAACGACCAACTGGTCGCTGCCCCTGAAGGAATGCGCGAACGAAATAGACAACGCTAGAGATAAAGAAAATACTGATTTAGCCGAAATTGAGAACGAACTTCATCAACAGAGACTTAAAGGAGACCATCATGAAAAACAAAGCGATCACATTGATCTTTATCGGCACCATGCTGACAGTCGGCATCCTCAGCGGTATGGCATTCGCAGAAACGGGAAACAGACCGTCGCTTGCTGACCGGCAGGAACTAATGGAACTGAAGCATGAAAAACGCTTGGAACTTATGGCCGGGGTGCTTGATTTGACTGAAACCCAGCAGGAACAGATTCGCACTATTCACGAACAGGAGCGTGCCGATATGGAAGGGACCATGCAGCAGATGCGCGAAGGTCATGAGCAGATGCGGGCCCTTCTCGAAAGCGACACCTTTGATGAAACCACGATCCGTAACCTTGCCAACAACCAGGCCGGTTTAAAAACGGAAATGTTTGTTTCCCGTGCCAGGGTCAAGCATGAGGTGTTTCAACTGCTCACTGCCGAGCAACAGGAGCTGGCGAAGAGAATTAAGCCGCAGTTGCATGATCAGGGCAAACATCAGCCGCCGATGAGAGGAATCTAGTAGATGTGTGGTCCGGGCAGTTGCTGCCAGGGAGACAGCAGCTGCCCGACACATGAAGAGAAGCAGTCTACACAAATCCGGTAACAAGTGAGGTCATGACAATGAGTAGAAAGAATAGAATCCTGGTCGTCGAGGACAACGAATCCATTCGCAGCCTGCTTAAAACAAGGTTGAATCATAGCGGCTTTGAAGTTGTCTGTGCTGACAATATTATCGATGGAATAAAACGATTCAATGCCGAGACGTTCGATCTGGTCATGTCCGATATCTGTATGCCGGGACTCGGTGGCAACATGTTGGCAAGATATATTCACAACCTGAGAGCTGACATACCAGTTATTGCCGTGACAGCGACGCCGTGGCTAGCAAACAAGATGTTCGATATGGTGATCGAGAAACCTTTCGAGCTGATCTTTCTGCTCGACACGATCGCATATTACCTGTCGACAGAAGCAGACATGCCCGGTGAACATACATTACAGCTTTGTATTTAGAGCGGGAGAGCGGGGACACTCAAAAAGGAGTGTCCCTTTTAAGTGTCCAATATTGGCCGTGCAGGTTTAAGGAAACGGCAACGCCATCTGCGCAGTTTCATCGAAAGGGATATCGGTGGTCAGGTTCGACACGGTCAGACCGA
>CAZXBD010000024.1:0-2392 GCA_964638305.1 uncultured Geobacteraceae bacterium
CGCCGAGGAGTCGGAAACACCGATAGGACAAATGTGTATTGATGTATTTGGTACTGGTTGGGGCTCTTTCAAAATCGCTCATATGTCTACAGGTGACAAAATTGGGGTAGAAATGTTCGAGTTTAAAAACAACGAAAAACCGAAGGACTTCGAATACTGGAAAACAAGCACATTTCATTTTTGCGTTCAAGATCCTGATATAGAAGGCCTTGTAGAAAAAATAGTGGCTCATGGGGGGAAGCAGAGAATGCCAATTCGAGAGTATTATCCTGGTGAAAAACCCTACAAGATGGTTTATGTAGAAGATCCATTCGGCCTCATATTCGAGGTTTACTCTCACAGTTATGAGCTTACTTATTCGCAGGGTGCATATTAAAAGTGAACAACGCGCTGCACTCGGAAAAATTACTCGCTGCGCTCCTAATTTTCCGGTGAGCGCAGCGTTAGGCAAAGGAAGACAGTACCATGCAAAAAACCATTCTAGTTACCGGTTCGACTGACGGCATCGGGTTGGAAACGGCCAGAATGCTGGTCTCGCGGGGCCAACACGTTCTGCTGCACGGGCGCAACCAGTCAAAACTGGAAGAAGCAGAAAAAACGCTCTCTGCACTGCCGGGTGGTGGGCGCGTTGACTGCTACGTGGCTGATCTGTCGCGTCTGTTGCAACCAGGCGGTGATTAAAGAAAGGACGGCAAGCAATGAGCCCAACATTCGAAGCAACATTTTGGGGATTCGTCTCTGGAGGAGCCCTTGTCCTCGGTGCCGCGGTGGGCTACTTTGCCAGGGTGCCGGGTAGTGTCGTCGCTGGTGTGATGGCCTTCGGCAGCGGCGTTTTAATATCGGCTCTTTCATTCGAGTTGATGGAAGAGGCGTTTAAGGAGGCCGGTTTGGCCGCGGCCGCCACAGGTTTCTTGCTCGGAGCAGCGATCTACGCCGTGGCGAATCATCTCCTGGCAATCTGGGGCGCCAAGCATCGCAAGCGATCCGGGACTCAGCAGCCAAGCGAAGAAGATCAGGCTGGCAGCGGCGTGGCAATCGCCGTCGGCGCTTTGATAGATGGCATCCCTGAATCGATCGCGATCGGGCTGAGCATACTTCACGGCGGTGCGGTGAGCGTAGCCACCGTTGCGGCAATCTTCCTCTCGAACCTTCCTGAAGGGCTCTCGAGCTCGGCTGGCATGCGACAGGCGGGACGATCTGCGGCCTATGTCTTTGGTGTGTGGACGGCGATCGCGGTTGCCTGCGGCCTGGCGTCACTTGCGGGCTACGCGGTGTTTGGTGCGCTTTCGCCTTTCATTGTTGCGGCGACGACGGCCGTCGCGGCGGGTGGCATGTTAGCGATGATCGTCGATACCATGATCCCCGAGGCTTTTGCAGAGACCCACGACTGGGCGCGCCGGTTCGTGGTCCTGGGATTTCTGATTTCGTTCACGCTAACTAAGATAACTGGTTGAAGTACCGGCAGTCTCAGCCTCTAGGGGCACGGCCGATCCGACGACACAACTGCTGGACGGCGGTTGGGTCTGCCGCCACGAAAGAGATGCAGAGAGCCGTCTCCCGCTGGCTTAAAGAGGTCATTGACGACTCACCATGTCCTTTGTTTTAGGTTTTCCTAAAGACCCCTTGTATAATACGAGGCCTCGAAGGAGGGAGCTTCTTCATATGATCACTCTACCCTCGAGAGTCTGTTACCAAGTACAGTAGTTGTCGAGATAAGGTCGGATATAAACATAGCTGCTATAACTGTAACCTTCTGGATGTCTCCGAAAACTTACCATACGCATATCATATCTAGACTTTTATGAAAGTTTACATCTTTAGCAAGGTATCTTTACTCACGGACAGTCTTTACCTACCCAAACATATTGTGTCGTTGATTTACTATCTTCTCCATCTACTATGTTGTGCTTTTCTTTAAGCTAGGCACAACGCCAATCCCTTTGCACATCCGTCGGAAAGCTTAGATTATTGCTTCTGAGGCTAATAGTTGCTACTATTACACAATCTTAAAGTCCCCAGTTATCCTTTCCCAAAATGGTAATCCATAATAATAGGCAGACAAGACATGCACCTGCCTAAATTGCGGTTGCCTGGACTTGGCCTGGTTCACAGCCCAGAAGACAACCAAGTGCCCGGCAGGCGGATAAACTCTAAACGTTGAAAGCGTGCCATGCTGACCCTGTCCACCCGTACCAAAGAAGCGATCAAGACCGGTCTTGCCATGACCATCGCCTATGGGATCGCCCTGCAGATGGACTGGGAAAGACCTTACTGGGCCGGTTTCGCCGTGGCCATGATCAGCCTGCCGACGGAAGGGCAGTCGCTCAACAAGGGCGCCATGCGGATGCTGGGCACGCTAGTGGCGATCCTGGCCGCTTTCACGTTCCTCGCC
>CAZXBD010000025.1:0-3100 GCA_964638305.1 uncultured Geobacteraceae bacterium
CCCTGGTCGATCGTGAAGAGGGTGCTCGTGAGAATATCGAAGGGCAGGGGCAGGTCCTTAAGTCAGTCTTTACCCGGACCGAGGTTGTTGGTTAGATTTTTTAAGCAATCATTGAAGCTGCAAGAGGCAACAGATCGATTATCTGTTGCCTCTTTGTTTTCTAGGACCAAGACAAGACCGGCGGGTCGCGTCCCGCCAGACGCCATTCTTTTTGTGGCCGCCTGGACAAAAAGAATGCAAAAAAGGCCTTGCTCCTGGCGGAGGGCATCTCCTTTGCCAGTTTTTATGGCTTTAAGGTATGACAGAGATAAAGAATCCGGCTCTGTGCTTGCGGGCCTTCCAGAAGGTGAGGTTTTGCAGCAAAAAGCGTAACAAACAAAAAACAACAGCAACCAGATCCGTAGAGGTCCTCAAGGGCCTCGGGGATAACTGGGGATATGTAGATAGCTAAAAGCTTATACCGCTGACACTTGCCACCAGCAATCCCCGAGCAAAACATGCCCAGCGCAGCGCCAAGCTTTCTTTTGCTTCGTTTTCTTTGTCGCCACAAAGAAAATGACGTTGCTGTCGGGCAACCCCGACGGTTTTGTTCTTGAATTTCAATAAAATGAGAAACGTGCAAGTGATTGTGAATCTGTTGCACCCTCTGCCTCTTTGCGTTAAAACAGTGCTATGAAAAACATCGCTAATTTCCTCTTCGAAGCCGGCATGCTCAAACGCACGCCACGCACCGGGTTCCAGTTCCTCGGTTCCGGCGCCGAGTCGGTCGCGGAGCATATCTTCCGCACCAGCCTGATCGGCTATACCCTTGCCCAGCTCGATGAAGATGCCGATGCCGGCCGGGTGGTGCTGCTCTGCCTCTTTCACGACATCCCCGAAGCCCGCACCGGTGACCTGAATTATGTCAACAAGAAGTACGTCAAAGTTGACGAACGTAAGGCGGTTGAGGATCTCGCCCGCACCCTGCCCTTCGGCGATGATTACCGCAGCCTGCAGTACGAGTTCATGGCCAAAGAGACCCGCGAAGCGCGGATCGCCCATGACGCCGACCAGCTGGAGATGATCCTGGCACTCAAGGAGTACAAGGATCTCGGTAATCGCTACGCCGATGAATGGTACCCGGTTACGCTCAAACGATTGCAGACCGATGCGGCGAAAACTCTGGCGGAAACGATCTGGGAAACGGATTCGACGCGCTGGTGGTTTGATGATGATATTGACTGGTGGGTCAAGGGTGAGAAGTGACAGTGAAAAGAGATGAGTGAAAGGCGAAAAGGCAGAAGAACCAAGGCTTGACCCTGCAATCAAGAGGTGTTAGAACTCTTCCCTTGGTTTGCAACTAAGGTAGTCATATCAACCTTTTACTTATTGCCTTTCATTTTTAACCAAAACAGCGGAGCTGTTTCATGCTCGATCTCAAGTTTCTGCGTGACAACCTGGACGAAGTCGAACGTCGCCTCGCCACCCGCGGCGGTGCCGTTGAACTCGGGGAATTCTGCACGCTCGATGAGGCCCGGCGCGGCCTGCTCAGCGAGGCGGAAACCCTCAAGGCCGAGCGCAACCAGGTTTCGGCTCTGATTGGCAAGACCAAGGACAAGAGCCAGGTCCAGGGCGAGATCGCCCGCATGAAGGATGTCTCGGCGCGTATCAAGGCGCTCGACGAAGAGCTGCGACAGGTCGAGGAGAACCTCAAGAATCTGCTTCTGAACTTGCCGAACCTGCCCGACGCCGCCTGCCCGTCCGGTCAATCCGAGGACGACAACCTCGAAGTCAGCATCTGGGGTGAGCCGACTCAGCTCGATTTTGAACCGAAGGCGCACTGGGATATTGGCGAAGATCTCGACATCATCGATTTCGAGCGCGCCACCAAGATCGCCGGCGCCCGCTTTTCTCTGTCCAAGGGTGCGGGGGCCCGCCTCGAACGTGCCCTGACCAACTTCATGCTGGATACCCACACCGCGGGTGACAAGTACACCGAAGTGCTGCCGCCCTTTATGGTCAATCGCGACACCATGACCGGCACCGGTCAGCTGCCGAAATTCGAAGCCGACCTCTTCCACATGGACGATCCGGATTTCTTTCTGATTCCGACTGCCGAAGTGCCGGTGACCAATATATTCCGCGAGGAGATCCTCGACGGTGCCCAGCTGCCAATCTGTTACACGGCTTACACGCCCTGCTTCCGCAAGGAGGCCGGTGCCCATGGTCGCGATACGCGCGGCCTGATCCGCCAGCACCAGTTCAACAAGGTCGAGCTGGTCAAGTTCACCCGGCCAGAAGATTCAGAAACCGAGCTGGAGAAGCTGCTCGCCGATGCCGAAGGCATCTTGCAGGCGCTCAAGCTACCTTACCGGGTGGTTGACCTCTGTACCGGCGATATCGGCTTCTCGGCCGCCCGCACCTTCGATATCGAAGTCTGGCTGCCGGCCCAGCAGGCCTATCGCGAGATCTCGTCCTGCTCGAACTTCCGCGATTTTCAGGCCCGTCGCGCCAACATCCGTTTCCGTCGCGAAGCCGGAAGTAAGCCTGAGTTCTTGCACACCCTGAACGGTTCGGGTCTGGCGGTTGGCCGTACCCTGGTGGCGGTGTTGGAGAACTACCAGCAGGAAGACGGTTCGGTGCTTATTCCCGAGGTTTTGCAGCCTTATATGGGCGGTTTGAAAAAAATCAGTTGATACGAACCTGCGCTTCGTATAAATATTGGTTCTCTGGATTTATAGAGAATATATGTAGTTTTGATAAGTGAAACGAGGAGTTTTTTACAAGATCAAGGAAGTTGAGCGTGAACGCGGAGGCGTACATAAGTACGCCGCACAAGTGAACGTGCTGATTGACGTAGAGATTGTGAAAAAGAACCGTTTCAGGATAAAAACTAAATAGAAACAACACGGAGGAGTGGCCGAGCGGCCGAAGGCGGCGGTCTTGAAAACCGTTGACGCGCAAGCGTCCGTGGGTTCGAATCCTACCTCCTCCGCCATATTAAACTTGCCCTGCTTTTAGTAGGATCCGAAGCGGAGCAAATGGTATAAATTTAGTGATTGAAAAACGCGGACGACAGCATTACACTGTGCGTCCGCAAAAATTGTGGATAGCGGAGAGG
>CAZXBD010000026.1:0-2353 GCA_964638305.1 uncultured Geobacteraceae bacterium
CCAGCTCGCTGATGATCTCGTAGCGCCCCATCGTAGGATGCACCACGCCCTGGTCCAACACGACGGTCGCATCCTTGCTCTGGCTTCCTAGCGGAGCGCTTCCGTTGTGAGCGTGTAGACGCTTCAAGCGCTCGGCTACATCCTTGTACGAACCCGTCTTGGAGAGGTGCTCGTAAACTCCCAAAGCCTGGCGAAAGCGTCGCTTCCGTTCATAATCGAGACCCAGACTATAGATTTGCTCACGCGCCTTTTCGTGATTTGGAGGACACGCTTGAAACCTTTCTAGAGCGCGGTCAAGTAAACCTTTTTCCTGAAGCATTTCACCAAGGCTACAGTTAAGCTCGGCTAGAGCAGCATGGCGCAGCTTGCGGCCACGCTGCTGATATAGCAACAACAGTCCAATAACCGTCAGCACGATCGGAGGCGTCAACTGAAACCACCATCCGAGATTGATCAACAAAAGTGTGGCACCGGCCAACCAGGTGAACAAAAAAATCCCCATCAGAAGCAACGTCGTACGCTTGGGTAGCCTCGGCACTATCAACCAGAGAAAAAATACGAAATAACACAGAATCAAAACCTCAACCAGAGGCAGCCACCCCGGGCGGCTGAGTTGATAGTCCCCCATCAACTGGCTCAGCATCATGGCATCGAAATATTCTGTTGACTCCGGATGAGAAAAGGTTCCCACCACAACGGATTTTCCCTCCAGATTAAGTACATTTTCATCCTCAACCATCAAATCATCGACAGAAAAAACAGGCAAAGGTGCTAACATCTCACGGGAAAGTGGTAACAGTCGCAACTGATGATCAATGGGAAAACTGCGCCTGCCAACCAGCAAGGCACTTGAAGCACCTCGGTTAACGAACTTGACCGATTCAAACGAAGCCTTATCTCCGACTACAAGAGCCGCCAGGGTTGCAGCGGGGAAATATTGCTCTTGTGCCGGGAGCAACAACAGCCCGGCATCTGCACGTTCTCCTACTGATGCGTTACGGTAACCGATGGCGGCGGCCGGGCGCAGAAGTTCATCCCATGGCAATTCCACGGAGGAAACCTTCTGTCCCTGCCTCGCAAGTGGTGCCGGAGTTGAAAACTGTTTCAGGTGCTCCTGCCAGCTCCAGGTCGGCACATCAAGTTTCAATGAATACTTTTTCAGGTCTGTGACAGAAGGATCTGCTTCGGCTCCAACCTGAACCGGACTCACAACCACGACGTTGCCGGCTTCACGTACAGCCTGAACGAATAAAGTATCACTGTTAAGCTGACGCTCAAATTCGCGTAGCTCCCTGTTAATCCGACTCCATAGTTTATTATGCCCAACCCCGGGCGTTCTTCCCCATTCTTCGCGTAAAAATCTTAAACGTGCCTGTGTATCATTCGACATTGGCTGGGTCAGTGGTACATGCAGTAACACAGCACGTGCCTTTTGAGCCGCAAGACGATTCACCACAACGGCAAGCATCTCTCTGGAGAGTTCCTGTTGACGGAGCTGTATAGCCACAACAGGCGAACTGTCCGGGACAGGTGCCAACCCGGAGCGTAACGACAACAATTGCCTTTCGATGGCAACCAACGGAGGAATCTGACACAGAACCGCGGTCACCATCATCAGTGTCAGACAGATGATCAGATTCGTTGTCGAAAAAAACCAGCGCTTCATACTTCTCCTGTCATATCAACATCCACTATTTGGAGGGAGTATCATCTTCTTTAATTTCGCGCCCTTCAGCAGAGAGAAAACGAAAACTCCCCTTACGTAGCCTCTGACGCCATAAACCTGCCGTGGAAAATGATTGCCGCCCCCAGGGCAACCAGCGCAACAATGCAAAAGCCAACCACAGCGACCAAGCCAGCATCAATAAGCGATAGACCATCATCGGCAATGAAACGACCCAGGCACGAGGAAACTCCTGCGGATAAAGGTCCTGATACCAGCGCAACATATGACTGGAGGAGCCATTGCCGGAGATCTGCATATCTGGATAACCAAGAAGACCGAACTGGACAGCCCAACAGAGTGCTCCCAGGGCCAACAGAGTCAGTACTCCTACCCCCACCTGTGTCAGATTAAAAACATCCGCACGTGTTTCATTCGTAAGCTTGCGGCGCCAACCAAGAGCCAATAACCACCCAACCACCAGCAGAGGCAACAAGACGTGCCCCTGAGTCAAACCGAGCCCGAGCAGGAGCCATTCCCAGTTGCGCAATGGCGTCAGTGTAACACGACCTAGGATAAAACCTGCCGCGATTACGATAACGACTACACCCCAGAAAAGAACCGCTGGCCCCAGCATCGGCCCGCCAGCAAAAAGAACCCGGCGATCACCTGGAACCTTGAGGTCAATGC
>CAZXBD010000027.1:0-4488 GCA_964638305.1 uncultured Geobacteraceae bacterium
GCCATCTTTCATAAACATCAGGTGAGGTTCTCTGCCGGCTTGGATCAGTTGCGTTTTTTCAATAGCGAGCAGGGCATTAATGACCGCATCTTGCCCTGCAAGGTCAGCTGTAATCAGTGTGGAACCCCAATTGCCGATGAAGGTCGCAAGATGTGGCTAGCTTTCCCCACGCTGTTTGACTTTGGGCAAGGTGCCGAGACGCCGGATTCATTCAAACCAACCTGCCATATTTTCTATGGCCAGCGGGTTACTGACATCTATGACGATCTGCCCAAGTGGTGCGGACATAAGAACCATTCTGTCCGGCTGTGAAGTCGCATAACTCGTGATTTAATTCTCATACCCCATACATTTACGACAGGTTTCCCGTCACTTCTTCTAAGTTTTGATAAAGTTGTAAATGTCTTAGACACTAGGTTCAATTCACCATGCCTGCTGGCAGCAGGTCAATCCTGCGAGGGGTTAGTCATGCTGAATTTGTTTCGGTCAATTTTTCGGGGCACTGAGGAAACCGGGCGTTACCCAGAGTCCTTGGTGCGGGAAGCTATCGAGCGAGCAGTAGACGGCACAGACCCATGGCTGCGTGGTCTGTCAGGGTATCGCAGGAAACTCCGCCCGGCTGTTCTTTCCGCTATCGACCACGCGGTGGCTCTTGTCGACGGACTAGCACCACCGCGACCTGCAACCGTTGAAGACTATGATGGCAACCCCCTGTTACAGGCGATATTCCTCTCATCGGAGCAGATGCGACAGGTTCTGCACGACCAACTGGCGTCACAACATGTCGAAGGCAACGTGACCTGCGCAATGCTGGCCGTGGAGATGGAAATGCGCAGTATTTTGGGGGTCGATCTGGTCGGTGACATGCTGGTACGCGACGTTCCCCAAGTGACGGTGAGTTTTTCCAACCATCGACTGCTTGATCCGACGGGCAGTGAAGCCGAGACACGGCGCCTGCTTAAGCGAAGGGCCTTTGACCACCTGCTGAGCATTGCGCTGAAACGCATGGTGGCCGTCAAGGATATCCGCAAGGGACTTAACGACCGGCAGACTTTGCTTCAAACCAAACTCTATGCGCTTCAAAGTGGCCGCTGGGGGTTTGATTCCAGTGAGTCGCAACAACCAGAGAGCATCGCGGCATTGGAAACGCAACTGGCTGAAATCGAGGTCCAGTTGCTGCGTGTCGGCAAAGACGACAGGGCTATTGAGGTCGCTCTGGAACTGTTGATCGATGTCCTTGGGCTATCACAGAAACATCTATGGATGAGTCGGGAGACCCTGGCGGTTGACCGCATGAAGATCAGGCGTATCACGCCAAGTAGCGAAGCCCCAAAACTGGATCTGGAGCATATTTACAACGCCGAAGGGCGCAACATCGTGGTGGCCCTCGTCGGGCTCTCCTCGACATTCTAATCGATGTCGTGGCACTCAACATTTAATAGGTTAAAAACGTGAAATTTTCTGGTGGTGTGATTCTGCTGATACTCCTAGCCTTGGCGCTATTTTGTGCCATGGTTATAACGCTGTGGTTAGGCGGCAGTCGCAGTCGACATGGTTATGGTTATCATCGGCCGCCAGTTCCGTTCGCGATTCAGATGGTCAAATATCTAGAAGTGTAACAGTCGTGACCTGCTCAAGATTGTAATCCTTTGCCCCTGGAAGAGCCGTCAGGCGAATAGATAAATACCCGTTTCAAAACTCGTGATTTTTCATTTTTGAGAAAATCCAGCTGGTTCTACCAGGCTAATTCAAATTTTCGTTTCGCTTCGGTAAGCCCGACGGGCTGCTAGGGCTGGTAGTAGTAGTCGTAGCGATTGAGGAGATTGCGGGTGAAATCCCAGGCTTCATTGTAGGTCAAGCCACTGTCCTTGGGGATGATGATTTTTACGTACAGGTTTTTACCATGCTGCTGCTTAAGGGTTGTCAGGTGCTGGTGCATGGTCGAAGCCGAATACACCTTGAAACCCTCTTCTCGGGGCAGGCGCAATTGGATTTGAGGTGCGCCGCCGTTGCGCCGGTAAAGCACTTCGACAACCTGCTTGCCGGCGACGCTACGCGCCGGTCGGATTAGCTTCTGGTACTTCTCTTCCAAGGACTGGTAGTCTGTTTCTAGGGTTGCCAGCCTCTGAACCGCCTCCGCCCGGTCCTGACGCATGGTCCCGAGCTCGGCCAGACTCTGCTGCTGACGCTGCTCCAGCAAAGCCAGGGCTGCCAGCACTTCCTCCAGTCTGGAGGCCCGCTGCTCAAGCTCCTGCTCGAGTTGTGCATAGCGGGTCTGGTTCTGGGCCAGTTGGTCGCCAAGCAGAGCCGCCTGGCGGCGGGTACTCTCCACTTGTCCCGTGAGTTGCGCCCGTTCGGTGCGGAGTGCCAGCAACTGCTCCAGGTGCCTGGTAATTTGCTCGCGCTGCTCCTGGTTCAACTCGGCCAGCTGCAGATTGCGGATCCGCGACTCGGAGAGCGCCTGTTGGACCTGGGCCAGCTGCTCTTCCAGGCTGCGACTGGTGGCCTGAAAAACCGTCACTTTTGCCTGGGCCTGACGCTCCGCCTCGAGCGTAGCCCGCAGTTCGGATACCAATTTCCAGTTACGCACGATCAATACGGTACTGGCGAGGATAAAGATCATCACCACGACCATCATGATATCAGTGAAGGACGGCCAGAAGCTGTGGTCCAGCCCTGAGTGACCGTGATTCTGTCGGAGATCAACGAAGTTCTGATCCATAGTCCTCAACATCGGATTCCGGCAAACGGAAGCCCTCGCGCAAAATTCCTTTAATGCTCTCCAGGTCCTCAGATATCGGTTCGGTGCGCTGATTCAAATCCTCGATCAGGCCGTGCAGTTGGTTGCTGAGCTCGGCAGAATCCGCCTGGGCCGTGCGCATCCCCTGGGTGACCTGGTAAAGCTCTTGGACCAGGTTCGTCACGCGTTGTACGAGATCCTCCGGAGTGTGGGAGTAGCGAGGGATGAGATACAGGGTGGTCACCTCTTCCACCTGGCTGAAGATGTGGGTCTGGGCGTCGGTCAGCTTCAGGTAGAAATACCCATAGATCAGATAACAGACAATCGCGGTGATGGTGGTCGATAAGGCGGTAGACATTCCGTGAATTACCATGCCCATGCTTTCAGGCCCCTGCTGGGGAGCGCCGAGCACATTGGATGCCCCGATCAGGGCAATCGACAGGGACACGATGGTGCCAAAGACCCCGGTCAGGATCAGAATGTTGTTAACGAACTTAGGCAGCGAGATAAGAGTGCTCTCTCGAGCCACCTGGGCTGAAGCCAGAGCTGCGTGGTTAACCGGCGCATTGTCCCGGCTCAAGGTCTGGATCGCATGGTAACGAAAAGCAATCAGGCAGCCGCGACCGATGCCGGCAGTCGGATGTGGCTCGTCGTCCTCAAGGGCGCCTACGAACCGATGGAGGGCACGTTCCTCCTCCATGTAGCGGCGAAGAACAAAAACGATGCGCGCAAGGCCAAGCAGGAAAAGGGCGAGGATAGCGCCATTGATAATCCAGCCAGTGGAGGTCAACTGGTTGCGCAGATAGACATTGCTGATAAAGTCAGTGTTGAAGGCCAATATGACGACAACCAGAACCAACACGACTACCAATCGCACCAATACGCCGCGGCTGAAGTTTTGTGTGATTTCGACCATACCCATTCCCGGAGTCTAGTGGCGGCCTTGAGCAACCGCATAATGGTTACGTTCTAAAAAGATTAACCGACCATCGGGGCATTGGCAAATCAAGGGGCACTCCGATTGGCTCCCAGGAGGCTGCCCGAAAGTTTCTCCTGGTTTTACCCAAGGGTTTTGACCAGGCATACGAATCTGATTAGCATGACCTTCAAAAAGATGTACCGAGCATAGGGTCACGTCTCAACTATGAAGTGGAGCCATTTCATTTCCATTGCCCGCAAAAAGTTCGTCTCATATATAGTGACTTAATCTCATGCCCCCCACTTATGGAACACAAAATCGGCCCTTTCGCAATGTTGTAATTTCAGCAGCTTAGCGGAAGGGCCATTTTTGAACCGACTTTTGAAATGATCTGGCTGGAATTAGCGGTGTGATTCCGGATGGGTAGAAAGTTTGCTACTTCGATTCGGCAGCGTTTTGGTTGATCTGGCTTCAAAATCGGCCGACCTGGACGCTCTGCTGTCGATCATCTCCATACTTTTGAGAAAGGGGTGGAGTTTGAAATCATCAGTATTGGTATCGTAGTCAGTGTGGTTGTTTCAGGGGACGAGTTGCTTGTCCAGGCAGACCAATCCCTCTATCAGGCAAAATCCTCAGGCCACAACTGTTACCATCTCAAGGAACTGAGATGACAGCGAAAGCTAGTGGGACATCAAGACCGGCACCGTCATCGATTCCACGATTAAGCGGGTGGCCCCGCCCAGTACCCATTCCCTCAGCCTGGAATGACCGTAGCCGCCCATCACGAGAAGGTCTGCACTGAGGTCTGCTGCGCGGGACAGGAGCGCAT
>CAZXBD010000028.1:0-36747 GCA_964638305.1 uncultured Geobacteraceae bacterium
AATCAGGCAGCCGATGTTTATGTGGACTTCTCCCTCTGGCACGACCTTGAAGATGGCTACGACTGGTTCCAATTTGGAGCCTCAGTAGATAATTTATCCTACGATGTTTTTTCCTGGACCGATTTTTCCGAAACCAGCAAGACGTTACGCTGGGTCCGCGATGCAGGATCTCAGGTCAGCCTGCAACTGGCATTTCTCTTGCCCGGTCGCGACAGCGAACATGCCGTCAACCTGCGCGTCGTGCGCCGCCTACTGGGATGGGGAGGGATGAGCCGACTGATGCTGCGCCTGCGCGAGGAGCTGGGTTTAACATATGCTGTCGACGCGGCGCTCGCACTCTATGCCGATGCCGGGACCCTGGCGATAGACCTTGCCGTCACCACTGAAAATCTGGAAGAAGCCACCACAGCGATCCTTGAAATCTTCACCGAGCTGCATAGAGGAGAAGTCGGAGACGAAGAACTTGACCACATTCTCAACTGCTACCGATGCGACCTCGACTACTCCCGCGATCAGGTTGATGAGATGGCCTTACGCTATACTTGGGGGGAGCTCACAGGCAGCCATCGGACTATCGCCGACGATCTCGCTGGAATCGACATGGTCACAGCCGCCGACCTGCGCAAGACAATCAGAGAACTATTTACCCCCTCCAGACTGCGGGGGGCCATTGTCGGCCCTTACCGCACCCGAGATCGCAAAGCAGTCGAAAAATCCATAGCCAGCTGGCAGCCAATCATTAACGACTAGCACCTCTTAAGCTTTTAATCCCCTAACGCAAAATCAGTTGACATACCTCTTTTTCAAACCTTTGTTCTTTTTGCCGCGAGCAGATGGTATAATGTCTGATACAGGAATGATTTCATAGCCTTGTCTCTATTCACCGAGCAAGGGGCCAACAGCCTTTGGACTAATTTCTTCTCCAGACAGGCAGATGACCATGTCGCCAGCCAAAACCAGTCATTTTCAGTGTTCCCCGCCGCTACGGAAACGCATTGCCCGTGTACTCGGCCTCGCTTCCGTTCTAATTTTTACATCATCACCACTCTACGCTGCCAATCAGGCGCAAATGGATTCTATCCGCCAAAGCATCCAGGCTCTCGACAGTGCCAGGAAGACGGCTATACAAGAGATCGAAACCATGTCCATGCCCAGCAGCGAAGTGTCCGACTACAGGGACTTCGTTGTTTATCTCAACACCCGCATTGTCACCTACTGCAGAGAGCTCGCCGAGCAGGAGGGTGTGGCCGCAACCGAGGGGCTGCCCTGCCCCGCCGGGCCCATGATGTCCGGTGCCGAGGGAACTCCGATGCCAACAGAGGAGGAGATAATTTACACGATTGGCCCGGGAACGGCGGAAACCCGGACTCAGGCCGAAAGGACCGCTGAGATAGATGGAAGCTTTTCCGCTGCTCTGGGTGAGTTTGACGAGATGCTCCTGAAAGAGGAGGAAAAGGTTGCCTCCAGAGTCCCCAGCCAGAGAGAGTCCGGTCGTTCCGACAGCTCAGGCCAGTCCAGCTCCTCCGGCAGCAGCGGTTCAGATGGCGCTGGCGAAACAGGCTCCGGCGAAGAAGGAGAGGCCGGGGAGCAGGGCACGGGGACAGCAGGTGATTCGAGTACCGATGGCCGGGCTGAAGGACAGGCCGGTCAAGCCGGTGCCTCTGCTAATAAACAGAGCAGTGCCGGGGCGGGAGATTCCAACGTAGACCATTCGGCATACGGTGCCCCTGGCGGCAAACTGCCTCCGCCCGAAGATGACGATATCGTTGCCCGACAATTGCGCGAAGCTGCCGAGAAAGAGCCTGACCCGGAATTGAAAAAAAAGCTCTGGGAAGAATACTGGAAATATAAAGGTGTAAGCAAAAAGGGGAAGTGACAAACGATGAACCGATTACTCGTGCTGTTTGCCGCACTCCTGGTGCTTCCCGGTTGTGCCACGTTAAGAGGTGAAGTCCCGGACGGTGTAAGGCCGCTGACTGCGACGACAGAGCTCAGCAGTTCGGAATTGCTCGATGCGGCGATTGTCGTCTTCGATTCAGAGGAATTGACAGAAAAAGAAATTCGCGAGATGGGTTTGTCCCAAGAAATCCGCCAGGCGGAGGAACGCTTTATTCCTATTCATCTCAAGTACACCATGCAGCGAACCGGATATTGGGGTGCCGTGCGTGTGGTCCCCGAAGCGAACAATGCCCATCTTCAGGTACGCGGAACCATCGTCCATTCGGATGGTGAACGTCTGACACTCAACATTGAAGCTTTCGATTCGCGAGGCCTCCAGTGGTTCGAAAAGACCTATTCTGAAGTCCTCGAGCCAACGGACTACTATGGTCTCTCAGCTGGCGAAAAAGACCCCTTTCAGGACCTTTACAACACGATTGCCAACGACCTGGTGATGCACCGAAGCCAGCTATCTGCAGAGGATATGCTCACAATCCAGCAAATCACCGAACTCCGTGTCGCCCAGGACATGGCTGCGGAGGCTTTTGCCGGACATCTCTCTCGCAACCAAGACGGTCAGTATTCCCTGGTTCGCCTGCCGGTCGATGACGACCCCATGCTCAAACGTGTGCACGCCGTTCAGGTCCGGGATGATATGCTGCTCGATACCATAAACAGCTATTACGAGGTCTACTACAATGACCTCTGGCAGCCCTACGAGGACTGGCGAAGACTCTACAGTGAGGAACTCACCGCACTCAAAGAAGTCAAAAAACAGGCCTTGACCAGGCAATTGTTTGGCCTTGCCGCCATCGCCGGCGGTGTCCTGCTCAGCACCAAGAACAACAGTGTCTCTTCTTCGGGCCTGCCCGGCGTGATGATCGCCGGTGGAGCCGCGGCAATCTACAGCGGCTTCCAGAAACGTGAGGAGACCAAGATCCACAAGGATGTCATCGAGGAGTTGACCCTGTCTTTTTCCTCTGAGGCGGAACCGCTGGTCGTGGAAGTCGTTGGCGAGACGGTTAGACTCACCGGGTCGGCCGAGGAGCAGTATCGGAAATGGCGGTTGATGCTTCGCGATATCTACGCTTCGGAGACTGGCTTGCCTCTAGAATCAAACGGAGAGTATCCCCTCCAGACGATTGAACCTTCCTCTGGCAACAACTAAGGCAGCGAGATGACTGAAGGCTCCCCCCCCAAAAAAACTGAGGGCGAACCACCAAGGAAAGCTCCTGCGCTGGTCCCTCCTGATGCCACAAAGGAAGAGGACAAGAAGTCATCCCGGACCCTTCTGCTGGTCTTTGGTGGAGGTTTTTTTCTGATCATCGCTGCCCTGTTGGTCCTCTTCCTGCCTCTTCTGCAAAAGGAACCGACTACTGCCAGCCAGGTAGAAACGCAGGAGTCCAGGCCTGTTGTTCAACAGCAGCAACCTCAAAGCCAGGTCGTCTCCAGTCAACCCGCAACAAATGAGGGCTCTGCCCAAGAGATCGATAAATTGATCGGCATCTGGCTACAAAAGCAGGCTGAGGCTGAGGCCGTGAATGTCGCTGTGTGGGGTGGAGAGAGTTATGCTGAAGCGGTCTCTCTGGCCAAAGATTGCGACCTGCTGTTGGGAGAAGGACAGTACCTTGCCGCCAGAGAATCCTGCGAGAAAGCGATCAGCGATCTGGACGATCTCATGACGTCGAAAGAGATACTGCTTGAAGACGCTCTCGCCGACGGCATACGAGCCATCGAGCAGGGGCAACCGGAAGTCGCCATCGAGCATTTCCATCAGGCCCTTGCCATCGACGCCAATGAGGAAAGGGCCGTCATAGGCCTCCGCAGAGCAGAACAACTCCCCGCCGTCCTTCAGTTTCTGCAGGACGGACTTGCCATGGAGAGTGCAGGTGACCTGGAGGGGGCGCTACTGACCTTGACCGAGGCCGCAGCCCTCGACCCGGATTTTTTGCCCGCAGAAGAGGCCCTCGTACGGGTAAAAACAACAATTGCCGAGAGAGAGTTTCAACAGACGATGAGCCGTGCCCTGCAGGCGATGACTGAGGGTAGACTCTCTGCGGCCAAATCCGCTCTGCAAAAAGCAGAGTCGATCAAGCCCGGAGACCGCGCTGTCCGTGATCTCAAACAACAGATTGCCCAGACTCAGCTTGCTGGGAGGTTAACCTCTCTACGACAGGACGCAGCACGCATGGAACAAGAGGAGCGTTGGCCTGAGGCACTGAAAAGCTGTGAACAGGCCCTGGCCCTCGACCCGCATGCGGCCTTCGCGGCCAGCTGCAAAGAGCGGGTGAGCGTGCGGATCGATCTGGACCGTCGCCTCAAGACCATACTTGCGAAACCCGAGCGACTCTTTGAAGACGGCCCGCTACAGAAGGCCCGCCAGACGCTGGCAGTCGCCTCTGGAACAACCCCTCGCGGACCGCTCCTCTCATCGCAGATCGGCCAAATAAACAGGTTGATCACCCAGGCTGAGGCTCAGGTCGAGGTGGTACTCATCTCAGATGGTCTGACAGAGGT
Source organism: uncultured Geobacteraceae bacterium (assembly GCA_964638305.1). Lineage (GTDB taxonomy): Bacteria > Desulfobacterota > Desulfuromonadia > Desulfuromonadales > BM103 > M0040. The sequence continues at coordinate 4,456 of CAZXBD010000028.1, forward strand.
GACGATCTATCATGTCGGGCGCCTGGGGTCTTTTCAGGAGAAACGTCTCATTTTGCGTACAGGTGACTATATCGCCACGGGCAACCGTAATGGCTTCCGGGATGTAAGACAGACGCTCAAAGTCAGACCGGCGTCAGGCAAGATGGTCTTTACTCTGCGCTGTGAGGAACCGATTTGAACCGACTGATCGAGATATATGAAAAGGATGAAATGCGCAGACTCGATGAAACCAGCCTGCCGCTGCTCATCGGCACGAGCAACGCAGCCCACATCCGCCTTGAAGGCGGCCACGATATCGTCGCTTGCGTGGCTGAGTCGCGCAACCATCTCTTTCTGCACCCTGCAGACAACAGCCAGTCAAGCCTTCTCTATCATAATGACGAGCCGGTTACCGCCTCGGTGTGGTTGAAATCAGAAGACACAACCCGTGTTGATGAGACCGAGATCCGTTGGCTTTTTTCCGGACAGCGTGTAGAGATTCACGTCTCCAAAACCTCCGGGCGAGTGTTGTGCCCCCCTGTCGAGCCACCAGACGGACAGCAGACACCCCCGCAAAAGAGTGCTACTGATGAACACATCCTGCCGGTTATGGATGCCCCCCTAAAGGACAACAGTAGGCTCCGGACTGTGGCCGTCGTCTTGTTTGCACTGCTTCTGGCCGCTGCGGCATTCGTGCTGTTGGCAAAACCTCTTGCGATCACGGTGACGCCCGCTCCGGACAGCATCTCGATCTCTGGCTTTCCGCCGGTGGTGACCTTCGGCGATCGCTATCTGGGATTTCCCGGCGGCTACACCCTTCATGCGGGGAAGAAAGGCTATCTGCCCCTTACAGAGGAAATTGAGATTACCGGTGAAGACAGCAGCTACAGCTTCAACCTGGAAAAATTGCCGGGCTTAATCGACCTGACCAGCGACCCTGGCGGGGTGACCGTTCTGGTTGATGAGACTCCGGTCGGAGAGACCCCGCTGCAGAATATTGCAATCGCCGCCGGCAATCGCATAATCCGTTTCGAGCATGGACGCTACCTGCCGCAAGAAAGAACCGTTGAGATCAAAGGCTTCGGTGAAAAGCAGTCCATACAAGTCGAACTCGAGCCTGCCTGGGCTGTGGTCGCACTACAGACGGAACCGACGGGTGCTACCCTGACCGTCGACGGCAAGGAGTTGGGAACAACCCCATTGGAGCTGGAGTTGATCGCCGGCAAGCGACAACTGGTCTTCTCCAAGGAAAAGTTTTCACCCCTCGACATCGAGCTTACCGTCAAGGCCGGAGAAGAACTCTCGCCAGCCGTTTATCCTCTTGAGCCTGCCCCGGCCACACTGGTCATATCATCCGTACCGGCCGGCGCTACGGTAACAGTCGGCGGTAAATTCAAAGGCCTGACCCCCCTGTCGGTCCTCCTGCCGCCGGATAGCGAACAAGAGGTCCGCATGACCCTGGCCGGTCATCGCACGGCAAGTCGAAAGCTGCAACTCGAAGCCGAAGAGGAAAGTGAGCTCGCTGTCAAACTCGAGCCGCAGTATGGGACCGTCTTCATCGTGGCGACCCCGGCAGATGCGACACTTGCTATCGACGGTAAAGAACAAAAACTGGCAGCCGGCCGGTTCCGGCTGACCACCAGACCCCATACCGTTTTACTAAAAGCCAAAGGATACCAGAGCGCGACCAGAACGGTGACCCCTCAGTCCGGGTACAGCCAGCGAATCGAGATTGACTTGCAGCGCAAGCAGGCGACAGGTCTGCAGGAAACAGCAAAAAGAGCCAACCTCGCCAACGCGTCGGGGCTCAAGCAAAAGTTGGTTCTGATCACACCGGGACCTTTTCTGATGGGCGCCTCCAGAAAAGAAGCAGGACGGCGAGCCAATGAGAGAGAACGAAAAGTCATCTTGAAACGCCGCTTTTACCTTTCCGAACGAGAAGTAAGCAACGCAGAATACCGACTGTTTCGGACGCAGCACTCTTCCGGCATGATGGGCAACCGTTCTCTTGAAATTGACTCCCACCCGGTTGTCAACATCACGTGGAATGATGCTGCGCGCTTTTTGAACTGGCTCAGCCAAAAAGACGGGTTGCCGCCTTTCTACCGGGAAGTGAACGGGGTTATGATTGCTGCTGAGCCGATAAATACCGGCTATCGACTACCCACCGAAGCAGAATGGTCATTCGCGGCCAGAGTCTCAGGCCGAAAGGAACGGGTGCGCTACCCATGGCCCGGCAAATACCCCCCGAAAGCGAAAACAGGGAACTTCGCCGATGAATCCGCCCGCCATCTTCTCCCGGTGGTTATAGAGGGCTACAATGATGGTTCTCCGGCGAGTGCAGCAACCGGTTCCTTTCCTGCCAACCCCGTCGGCATCCACGATCTGGGCGGCAATGTGGCAGAGTGGTGCCATGATTATTACGCTGCAAATCCAGCGAGCAACGGCAAAGAAGCGACTGATCCCATGGGACCTGCGACCGGGAATCATCATGTGGTCCGTGGTTCAAGCTGGCGTGATGCGAGTATTACCGAGCTTCGTTTCAGTTACCGCCGTTACAGCCGTGAAGCGGCCAACGATATCGGTTTCCGCATAGCGAGGTATGTAAAATGAGGTGTTTTATTACCACAATCCTCCTGTTCCTTGTGACCGTCAGCAGTTTTGCCGCCGACAAAGATGCAGGCAAAAGTCCCCGGGAAACTCCTGAGGCAAGCACCATAAAGAAAAGCCCTCGCCAGGAAAGTGTGAAGAAGAAATCTCCAGAATGGCCGCGCCCCTACAAATCAACGGAAGAGATAAGCGTAGACAGTACGGTACCGTTTCCAACTGACATTTGAATGAGGTGATACGTCTTATGCGTGGAAAAAATTTCCCTGTCGAAATGGTCTATCAGATATTCAGCCTGTTGCTGGCCTTCATCATCATCCATGGAGCCTATGTCTCCCTGATCCGGCCCAAGGCTGACGCCTTCCTGGAGATGCAGCACGCGCGCTTGGTGCAACAACCGGATGCTGTCCAGGAACAGAACTTCTATGTCGTGATTCGTGATTTCGAGCAGGAAGCGTGCATGGTTCTCTTCTTGTGGGCGGTGGCGATTCTCGTCTTCAAGGGAGTCACAATCTGGCGTCAGCAAACCCAACTGGATGAAGACCTCCTGCAACTGCCGGGGAACATGCCGATCGGTCCGGAGGACACACGGGAACTGATGGGCAACCTGCAGGGGATTCCCAATGACAGGCAGGAATTCCTGTTGCCTTCGGCGCTGATAAACGCGGTACAGAGATTCGCCGCGACCCGCAACATCCAGGATGCCGCGACAGCGGTGCGAGACACATGCGAAACCCATGGCGACCGGCTCGATTCGGAGCTCTCCACCATTCGCTATATCGCCTGGGCGATCCCGTCGGTCGGATTTATCGGCACCGTCCGCGGCATCGGTGCCGCGCTCTCCCAAGCCCATCGCGCCGTTGAGGGCGATATCACCGGCGTCACTCAAAGCCTCGGCGTTGCCTTCAACTCAACGTTTATCGCTCTGGTGTTAAGCATCATTCTGATGTTCTTCATTCATCAACTTCAGCACAGGCAGGAACGATTGATTCACGATGCCGACGCCTACTGCCAACGCAATCTGATCAACAAGTTGCGGATCAAGCCCGCACCCTAGGAGTCTTCTGGCAGTCTCCTAAAGATAAAGGTCGCTCCCGTGCCCAAAAACCGGCGGAGTACTACACAATTCAACCTGTCGTTTCTCGACGTCATGTGTTGCGGTTTCGGCGCCGTTGTCCTCCTGGTGATGTTGCTTAACGGCGACATGGTTTCCACCCGGCGGGAGATCGTCGCTGATCTGCGCAGCGAAGTGATGAGGCTTGAGCGCGAGGTCAAAGTCGGCGAGGATCATCTGGTAACTCTGCAAAACAGCATGGAACAGACAGAGAAGGAGATCGTTCGGACCGAGGGGTTGTCAAGGCAAGTGATCGCCAATATTGAGCAGACCAAGCAAGAGCTGGCCACACTGAGCGGCAAGAGCCAGGCGAAAAAAAAACATATCAACGCTCTGCAATCGGACCTCCTCAACTTGGATGAAGAGAGTCGCCGAATCGGTGCCGAACAGAAAACGGAACTGGCTCGGGGAGCCCAGGTTCGCGAATTCATAGGTCAGAACGACCGGCAGTACCTCACCGGCCTGCGCCTCGGAGGCAAGAGGATACTGCTATTGGTCGACGCATCGGCCAGCATGCTCGATGAAACCATCGTCAATATCATCGTTCGCCGCAATCTCGATGACCGGACCAAACGAGCTTCACCGAAATGGAAGCGCACTATCAGGACCGTCGAGTGGCTGACGGCCAATTTTCCCGCCAGCAGTTCGCTGCAAATCTACACATTCAACACGAAAGCCGAGCCCGCAGTCACAGACCTGAGGGGGACTTGGGTCGCAAGCTCTGACAACAAAAATGTCAACCGGATGCTGGCTTCACTAACACAGACAATCCCTCAAGGGGGCACCAGCCTTTACAATGCCTTTGCCGCCGCCGCACAGATGAAACCACGACCGGACAATATCCTGCTCCTCACCGACGGACTGCCGACCCAGGGCAAGAAAAAATCTTCCCGTAATACTATCTCCGGCGGCGAGCGTCTGAGCCTTTTTCACCAGGCAACCGGTGCCCTGCCGAGAGCCGTACCGGTCAACACCATCCTCTTCCCAATGGAGGGCGATCCAATGGCTGCCGTCTCTTTCTGGAAGCTCGCAGTCGAAACAAAGGGCTCCTTCCTCACCCCAACGAGAGATTGGCCATGAAAAATCGCCGTCGCCAAACCGAAGTGTTCAATCTCTCCTTTCTCGATGTCATCTCGTGTGGATTCGGAGCGATTATCCTGTTGCTGGTCATTTCAAAAATCTCTGAACCCCGCGTCATCGAGGAAACCAATGTCGACCTCTCCGGACTGGTGATTCGATTGGAAGAGGAGCTCTATGATATCCGCGGCGAAACACAAATCCTTAACCGCGACCTGATCGCCAAACAGGAACAACTCTCGGAGTATAAGGAGAAGTTGGCCCGGCTTCAGGGAGCCCTGACCAACATCGAAGGGCAGTATCACCTCACCAGCACCGCCTCTGATGCACAGAGCCTGATTGAGGACAAACTTAAGAGCGCCAAACAAGAGCTAACCGACGAGATGCGCCAACTTCTCGCCAACTACCAGCGCCCCAAAGAGGATGCGGTGATCGGCGGTGTGCCTGTGGACAGCGAATACATTATCTTCGTCATCGATACTTCAGGCAGTATGCAACGCTTTGCCTGGCCGCTGGTGCGCAAGAAGATGAAGGAGATCCTCGACATCTATCCCAAAGTCAAGGGAGTGCAGGTACTCAACGACATGGGCGACTACATGTTCTCTCAATATGCCGGGCGCTGGATCCCCGATTCGACCGCCCGTCGACGCGCGATCATCGATCGGCTCTCATCCTGGGCTGCTTTTTCCAACTCCAGCCCGGTTGAAGGAATCACCAACGCGATTGATCGTTTCTATGCATCGGACAAGCGGATCAGTCTCTATGTTTTTGGCGACGACTTCTCAGGCGGTCTCATGCAGAACGTAGTCAACACGGTCCGAAAGAAAAATGCTTCCGGCGGCGGCAAAAGCAGTCGGGTGCGAATCCACACCATCGGCTTCCCCGTGCTCCTGGCCCAACCCGGGGCAGGGCAGAATGCCGCCCGTTTCGCCGCTCTGATGCGCCGCCTGGCTGAGGACAATAATGGCAGTTTCGTCGGCTTGAGCAGCTTGAAATAGTCATGTACAACGAAGCGGCTCGGATTGAAACTTTGTCCCATAGTTGTTGTGAGCTATAATAAAGCACAGAGAAAAAATATCTCTCAGGCAGAAAAACTTTTTGAGGAAACAACCATGAAATCAACGTTTGGCATTTTGATACTGTTCCTGCTTCTGAATCTTGCCGGCTGCGCCAGCACCAAAAAACCGCTGCTCTATCCCAATCATCATCTGAACGCAGTAGGACAACAACAAGCCAATGCCGATATCGATGCATGTATGAGAGCCGCCGAAGCCAGCGGTGCTAACGCAGGGAAAGGCGAAGAGCTTGCCAAGGATACCGCCAAGGCGGGTGCCGTTGGAGGCGCCACCGGGGCAGTCGTCGGCGCAATTTCTTCAAATACCAGCACCGGACGAGGTGCTGCCATCGGCGGAGCAGGAGCCGCGACGGCGACCCTGGTCGGCGGGGCTTTCGATTCCTCGGAGCCAACGCAGGTCTATATAAGGTTCGTTGAAATATGTCTTCGGGAGAAAGGATACCAACCAATCGGTTGGCGATAATTTTTACTGGTTAGTAACTCAACCACTCAATTCCTACATAATGGTCGGCCTTATCTTAAGGTGGGCCATTTTTATTTTGGCTCTGTTCGCGTTCTGTGTTGATAAGTTAGTAGTCTTATAAATCCTGCAACTGACACACTCGTACGATATTACTGTGGCCGGGCGTGTTCAGCACACAGCCCGCCAACATAGAACACGAACAGAACCTTTATTTTAAGCCCTCCACAACTCAAAGTGGGAGGATGTTTTAGTTGCTTCTGCAAATCCTTCATTTCTCAGTTTTAAACGACACACGACAAAGCTAATAATCAATCCCGGGCTGCGGCTCGATATCCTTCCGGTAGGCGTGCTTGACTTCGCATACCTCGCTGACCGTATCCGCCAGCTCCACGACATCCGGGTGCGCATCGCGGCCAGTCAGCACCAGGTGCATCAACTCAGGTTTAGCATTGATCAGAGCCAGAACTTGTTCAAGGTCAATCAATTTGAGTTTGAGCGCGTTGTTGATTTCATCGAGAACAACAATCTCGTATCCACCACTGGCCATCTTGCCCTGAGCCAACTCTATCGCTGTCTGTGCGCTGGCGCGATGTTCAGCACGAGTGTAGGGATTGCCCTGGATACCGCAGAAGCCCATGCCGGTGGCATGCAGTTCCACCAGATCGCCAAGCAGTTCCACACCGTCCCACTCCCCCGAGTAGAGATCACCCTTCATAAACTGGATAATACAGGTTTTCAAACCATGTCCGCTGGCGCGCAAAGCCATCCCCATGGCACTAGAGGTTTTGCCCTTGCCATTGCCGGTGATAACCACCACCAGGCCGTGTGGTTTTTTCGGTACAAGCTTTTCGACTTTGATCGGTTTTGAAACTATTGACATAATTATTCCTCCTGGCCCAAAGTGTACCCTTTTATCCGCCAGAACAAAAGTTTGCACGTTAAAACATTAAGCTGACATAAGGGCTAAAGGATAAAACCTGCTGATCTGGAGGTGCATCTCTGGACGATATAACTCGTGTCACTACAGTGAAGGAGATTATTAACATGCCCCTACATCAAAAACGAGCCCCTGGCTACCGGGTAACGCCGAGCACGAGGTCGCAAGTAAAACACTGAGGTCAGACCGGGGCTCTAGCGAAAAGGTAATCAGCAGAGTGTAATTAGAGATGGTGTCCTCATGTGCATAGATGATATCTTTCTGTTGCTACGCGAAGAGGGCAGAAAACCCTCTAGCAAAGGATGCCATGAACAACTTCACTCTCTATCTGGGTTTTATCACGGTCAGCTTGATGATCGCTTTGTCACCCGGTCCCAGCTGGGCCTATACTATCTCAACGACCCTTGGGCACGGCCGCAAAGCCGGCATGATCGGCAACTTTGGCAATTCCACCGGAATCCTCTGTCACTCGCTGGCCGTCGCCCTTGGTCTTGCCGCGCTCTTGCAGTATTCATCCACGGCGTTTCACACGATCAAGTTTCTTGGTGTGGGATACCTGCTCTATCTTGCATACAAAGCCTTTAAGGGCAACACGGAACCAGGGAAGGTGGCCGAGGCCCCTCGCACAACACCCTGGAAAATTTTCCGCAACGGAGCCTTTGTAAGTATTTTTAACCCGAAGATCTCGCTCCTGATGCTAGCCCTGCTGCCACAGTTTGTCAGTCCTTCGGCCAATAACCCGGAGCTACAGATCGGTATAATGGGGGCAATGCATGCCTTGGTCGCCGGCATTGTACACACCCACCTGATCTTTTTTTCCAGCGGCATCTCCCGCCGGCTCAAAAAATCCTGTAAAGTGCAAAAAGCCATGCGTTGGGCGACAGGGACTGTCTTCCTCGGCTTTGGCGCACGTCTTGCCCAGGCAGACTAATCATCAGAGGGATCATTCCCTCCACATAGGCCCCTCTCAACAGTAAGCATGAAAGGCTCTCCGTGAAAAAACAGCAATCCTTGAAAAAGTTCTTTATACTAATCGCAATCTGGCTGGTAACAATCGTTGCCGTATTTGCCGGTTCCATACTTTACGATCAATATCAAGCAACAGAATATGAAGATGTTGCTGTGCCTTATATCGAAAAAATTATCCCTGAGATCTCGAAATGGGACCCCGTAGTAACCAAGGCATTGATGGCTCCCGAGGTTTCTGCAACCATTCCGGAGGAAAACTTCACCCAGGCGACAATCTTGTTTTCCCGCCTGGGGGCGCTTCAGAGCATGGACAACCCAAAGTTTGAGGACGTCCACACCGGAGCCCAGGCCACCCTCGGTGATCAGACTATTGTCGAATATAATGTTGACGCCAGGTACGAAAACGGGGATGCCACAATCAACCTCAAGCTGCTTGAAAGAAACGGCTCTTTTGAAATCTACAGTTTCAATTTCAGCTCTGAGAGCCTGCTCGAATAGTACGATCTCCATCTGGAGCAGAGTCAACACCTATACTGAGGACGCGTATGTCAGCCAACGTCGAACTCCCGGTGCTCAGCCGGTTGGTTGAGTCTGTTGCACCGACGCCTTTACAACCGGTGCAATTGCGTACGGACTCGCCAACGATCTGGTGCAAACTTGAGTATCTCAATCCATCAGGATCCACCAAGGACCGCATTGCCGCGTACATTCTGTCCAAGGCGTGGCGTGAAGGTAAAATAAAGCCGGGCTCGTTGGTATGTGAAGCGTCAAGCGGCTCGACAAGCATCGCTATGGCAATGGTCTGTGCCCAGATGGGGTTGAGGTTTATTGCCGTAATGCCTGAAGGTGTCAGCAACGAGCGAGTCAAAATGATTCGCGCCTACGGCGGCACGGTGCGCCTGACCCCCATTACTTCCGGCATGGCCGGATGCATCGAGTTGACACAGACCCTGGCCCGCACCGAAGGGGCCTTTTTGCCTAAACAATTTGAGAATATCGACAATGCTGAGGCCCACAGACGGGCGACGGCATCAGAAATCCTTGCTGAAATCCCGGGACGCTCGGTAGATGCGGTCGTGAGTGGCGTTGGCACCGGTGGCACCCTGGTTGGCCTCTACAAGGGTTTCCACGATGCAGGCGGAAAAACCATACCGGTTCTGGCCCGTCCCGTATGCGTCAGCGAAGGCGCTGACTATGCCTGCGGTTGTTTCCAGCAGGCGGAGTGTTGCAGTTTCAGCACCTGCGTTCCCGGAGTTATGGACAACCAGTCGAAGATTCTGCGCTCGGCAAATCTTGCCGACCTGGCCACTGTCGAGGTTGATGAAGAGCAAGCCCTCGAGACCACGCGCTCTTTGATCAAAAAAGGCTTCGCAGTCGGACCAAGCAGCGGATTGAATTATTTCGCAGCGACTGAGATGGCCAAACAACTCGGTCCTGCAGCGAAGGTTGTCACTGTATTTCCGGACCGAATGGAACGTTATTTCTCTACGGCGCTCTTTTGTCGTGACTCTGACAACCCGTAAGACGGTAACATTTTTGCCCCAGAAAAAAGCAGACACCTCCTCAAGGAAAACACGCAAGCCGCTGTTTGCAGGACTTAGCTTCGCCTGCCTGCTTTTAGCCCTGCCGGTTGGTCGTCTGGCAATTTTTTTCTTCGCTCCGTCAGAAGATTACCTGGGATATGGCGGCCTCGGTATCGCTTTACTCGGGTTTCTTTCGAGTCTGGCTGTGGGCATAATCCTGGCCATTAGTTCTCTACTGCGGCAGGAACACCCGAGATTCATTGCGTTTCTCTGTCTGCTGACCAATGCGACCGTGCTCATCTGGGTGTTCATCAACCTGCCGGGCAAATAATTAGCAACACAGCCTTTGCCGACAATTCAACCCCCGAGAACCAGGAGGCCCGGACCAGGTATGATGTTTAGAAAAAAACTGTTGTTTGCCGTTACGCTATTGTCCCTTTGCCTACCGCCGCTGTCCGCTCTGGCCAACCCTTTTAGCTGCCTGCAGCTTCCCGTTAAGGGCGAAGCCGCAAAATACCTGCATGATCTTCAACTATGTAACACCGCCGAGTCCCCCGCTGACGATGATACGCGAGTTTTGGCTGTCGACAAGGACAAGGTCCTCATCAGCCTCGGCCTTGGCGAGACATTAACCAAAACCATCAGCCTGCAACCACACAGCGACTCCCACGAATTCAAGGTTGAACAGAGTTTTGAGACCAGCTTGACGATCATGAATGAAGGTCCACACATGGATCTTCTCGACTGGCAACATCACATTGGAGATTGGGCAGAGTTGCCACGCAAGAATGCCGTAACCTTTCTCGCACACGAGGTCAACAACGCCACGTTCCCTGCCGTGACCACAGAAGAAATTGTTGCTGCCGTTGCGGAAGAATCTGCAAAATGGGCCAAAGGGGGATATGACCCGGGTGAGCTCTGGATCATTGCCGCCAGGAATTGCAAGGCCCCCGATTCTTATCCGTGCGGGGTCAGTGTCAGCAAGGTGTTTTTCAGAATTCTGGTCAAAGCTGCCGGTCAATGGCAGCAGATCCAGCTGATCGAAGTCAAGATTCCCATGGGATGCTAAAAAAATAACAAGAAGGATTTCTGATGAACTCTTCAGGCCAGCCTAGATGAAAGAGCTCTTTATAATCAAAGCAGGCTCGACCTTTACCGACACGGCGGGACAATACGGCGACTTTGATGAGATGACCTACCGTGGGCTAGGCATCGAGCGCGAGGGCCTGCGCGTGGTTGAGGTGTTCCGGGGAGAGCCTCTACCACCACCGGAGTTCTGCCTGGGCGTGGTGATCACTGGTGCCCACTGCATGGTCACCGAGAACTTGCCATGGAGCCTGGCAATCGAGAACTGGATACCGGCACTCGTTGAGGCTGAAATTCCCCTGCTCGGCATCTGCTATGGCCATCAACTTCTCGGTCGGGCCATGGGCGGCCAGGTTGACTTTCACCCCGGAGGGAAAGAAGTCGGCACTGTCGCTATCGAACTCCTTCCGGAGAGTAATGACGATCCGCTTTTCGGCAAACAGCCCCAGCGTTTTCATGTACATGCAACCCACGCCCAGTCGGTAATCACTTTACCACCCGGGGCCGTACTCCTGGCCGAAAGTGGCTTCGAACCGCACCATGCCTTCCGTGTCGGCCGTTGCGCATGGGGAGTCCAGTTTCATCCGGAATACAATAGCGGCGTGATGCGAGACTACATCACGAAACAAGCTGACGACCTCGCTCAATCGGGACAGGATGTAAACACCTTGCTGCATGAACTGCGGGAGACACCGGAGGGCAGCGGCATCCTGGCGACTTTCGCACAATTGGCCACCAAAGGAGTGAGCAGATGACAACAGCGATCACCGGTTCATGTTGCTGCGAAGCGATTCAGTACCGCATCACCTCAGCCATTACTATGGCGGTTAATTGCCACTGCAATCGCGGTAAAAAGGCTGGAGGAGGTGCTTTCTCAAGCATTGCCGTAGTCAGAGAGAAACATCTTGAGTTCACTTCCGGGGAAGAACGCCTGACAACCTATCAACTTGGTGACAACGTCGCCAAACATTTCTGCAGTCTTTGCGGAACTTCGATCTTCAATCGCAACAGACGCTATCCCGGTCGCTGTATGGTTGCACTGGGTTCGCTTGACAACCCGGCGGCAATCGTTCCGTCAGTCAATATCCACTGCGAAAACCAACTGCGCTGGGTGATTCTGGATGGCAAGATGGAGAACTTTGAGCAGGACTACAGCCGATCGGACGAAAACACCTCAAATTGAAATATTTTCAATCCGAAAAAAGAGCTTGCCCGGCTCTTTCGATGTCAATCATCGAGGAAGGTGCCGGGTGGGAAACCCTGAGCTTTACGGTTGCGGATCAATAAGCTGGCTCTCTTCAAGTTGCTTCACAATCGATGGTATTAGCAAATTGACTGCGCCCTGCGGAGAGCCATCAACCTTGACTTGCGATAGGTCGGACCAGAAAGGCTTTTTGCTGTTCACGTCAAAAAGATTTGTTGCCACAGTGAAGTAATCTGTATCGTATTCCCTGTTGTAGAAATAACCGCTGTAGTAAGTGTGCCAGCCATTGTCATAAACAGCCGTGGCTGCGTAGTAGGCACCGCCATACTGGTGATTTACGATCTCCTTCTTGTTTATCGAGCGTGTTACAAATACGCTGTCAATCCCAAGCTCCCGGACTGTCGCCAGAACCGTTTCCCGATCGGGCTTCGCATCGCCTTGCGGCAGGACCTTATGCCCGGGAATTGCCTCAATACCCCGTTTAGCCAGTTGGATAGAGAGGACATTCTCAAACTGGTTGCGGATATTTTCCTGCCGGGTCACCGCGATTACCAGGACCTTCTGCATACGCCCGGTGTGGGCCTCGTCCTTCCATACCTCCAGATTTTTGATCGGGGCGCAAGCCGTCGTTAGCATTACACACATGAGGCAGAGGAAAACTCCGGATCGTTGAAAATTTGTCACGTCATCCATCCTTTTTATTCAGGGATCAGGTCGCCAGGGAATTATTCTGATTTTGATTCCATTGAGCCAACAATAATTGCATGGAAACAGAAAACCGGCCCAAGAGCAACTTAATTTTCGGGATTTTTCGTTATTGAATTCGGTCCGCGACCCTCTGCTCACACTCGTCATTTCTTTGCATACTCTCAAGCAGAGCGCGCTGTTTACGAATCTCAGCGCTGCTGTGGGACCAAAGGTAGTAGCTTTCCAGACCCATAACGCTGAGTCCGGCGAAAAAGACCGCCCAAAAATTATCCTGCAACACTCCGGACAGGTTGTAAAAAGCATAAAAAGCTGTGAAAAAGGCGACGTGCAGCAACCCCAGGTAGGGCTTGATGTTACGGCTCATGCGCGCCAGGGTTCGTACGATACCGGAGAATGCGTAAATCACTAAGGCCAAGCTGATCATGTCTCCCTGTGGCGGCGTCCCGAGCATGCTGCGTACATCGTCATTAAGGTCAGGGATAAAGGAGAACCCATCAAAAGCAGCAAAGCTGACAATGAGAAAAAGAACCATTGACCACAGGCCGCTTCCGGAAGCTCTCTCAAGACGTCGGATACGAGCTTCGATCTTGTGTCGCAGATCTTCGCGCCCCGGGACTTTCTGCTCCTCGGGAGGTGGCCTCTTCTGCCTCATTATCGTCTCCTTCTGCCGGTCAGAAGCAGCACGGCCAAAACTGAATCAGCAGTAAACACGCTGGAAGGCTCAAGGCAAAGTCTCCGGCGAGGTTTCGTCGCTCGCGCTGGTTTTCTGCTGACCCTCAAGCTCTCTCACACGATCGGCCATTTCCTGGAAAGCCTTTGCAAGGTGTGCGATCTCTTCGCTTGCTTCGTAAAAATCGTCATTAACGATATCATCTGCAGGGCTCTCGGTAAAGTCGACCAGGCGTTTGACTGGCAGGAGCACTTGACGATAAAGAAGAGCACAAACAGCTCCAACCGTGAGGACCAGAACCATACCGCTGAACATGATCATGCGGCTCTTTAATTGACCGAGAGTTTGCTTTAAAGGGGTCTGGGAAACGCCTATATCAAGAGTTCCCAGAAGGCTTTGCCCGCTGTCATGAAAATGACAAGCCGCATTGAAACATTCAGGCTCATTATAAATCGGCGCAGTAATTGCCAGGACATCCCTGTCAGCGTCATTGGTAAACTGGCGTGCCTTGGCCATGGTGCCGAGAGAACGTTTTGGCTCTGCCCCGCCATGACATTCAGTACAACCAGCGGCTGATTTATCGATAAACCGGTTAAGCTCCAGGGCCTCCCGGGAAAACATGATCAGCCCCTTCTTGTTAAAAATCCGTACATGCTCAACCTGGTTCTGTTCTCCAATGCTGATAATAATATTACTCAATGATTCACGGTCATCATGAAGCATGGCATAACGGGCCGACTTGATCACTGTCTCCGCCAGATCTGACGCGTGTTGAATTTCGCCCTTGATCAGGTCCTCTTTAACGAAGACATACAGAAGCACACAACATGCGATGACAAATCCAGTCACTGCACAGGCGACCGGGACGATAGCGCGACTGTTAATGCTGCTGAACATGACAAATCTCCTTGGAGATATGTGCTGCGAGGTCACTGCTGACCCCGCATCCACCGGTTAATCCATCTTGCGATACATGGCTCCGGCCGGAGTAGCCGTCGTCCGGATAGGTGCCGGCTTGGCGGTTTCCGCAGCAAGAGCCTCGTCCGGCAGAGCTTTCCATTCATAAAGAATAGGCAGGCGATAAAGGATAAAGCGATAGACCACCACGTAGATCGCAAAGACCGTGACGGCAATGATTACTTCGAAGATGTGCGGGATTTCCTGGTAGAGCTGCCAGTTGAAAGCAATCAGCGCCGTATTCAAACGGTTCAGGACAATTCCGAATACGGTAATAAACGCGCCCAGCCTGGCGAGGCGAACAACCTGGTGACGAATCGCATAGGCAAAGAGGATGATTGGCAGGATCACGCCTACCACCATCTCAAACAGAAACCATGCTCCCCAACCGGTGGCCAAATAACCCCACTCGTTGTCGTGAGCAACACCGATTAGTTTGATAGCCAGATAGGTAATCAGAGCCATGCTCGCTCCTTTGGCCAAACCAAGGGTGCAGCGATCAAGGTTGTCGAGAAAGTTTTGATCACAACGCCAGGACATCGTCTTCTTGATTACGGTACTAACAGCAATCACCATACAGAGACCTGCTGGAATCGACGAACAGAAGAAGTGAATCCACTGGAAGGAAGCCGAATACCAGAGCGGATGCACCTTCCCCGGGGCATAGTTGAAGAGCGCCCCCAAGGCACCCTGATGCAGAGTCGAGAGGATGATGCCAGAAACGGTAAGGCCGATAGCGATCCGTCTGATGAAACGTTTCCCACCCAGCCAGCCGACCCACTCGAAGAACGCAACTGAAACTTCAGCAACCTGTACCGATAAATAAGTCGCCACATGCCAGGCAACCAGGAAAAGCACCGCAGCCGGACCGAACGAGACGACCATCGGGTAAGGTAATCGCCACGGTTGGCCAAGATCGACAATAAGATAGATAACCGCGAAGAGATAACCGAGCAGGCCGTTGAGGAGCGCCAGCCGTTCAATCGGCTCGAAATCGTGCCGGCCGAAGATTTCGACCGCAGTGCCAAGCATGAACCCAGAGGCCGACAGGGGGACCATGGCAAAAAGACCAAAGCCGAGGAACAGCCCCCAGGGATAATCATTCGAGCCATGCGTAACCACACTGAGACCGAACATAAAACGATACGCGATCAACGGCAGGCCAATGGCAAAAACAACCCCCAGAATCCAGTTAAACGGATTACGCAGAGCTTGACCGAGATATTGGCCGGGACTCAGTCCGAGCAACATTTTTCGCATGAATGACCACGGCTTCTCAGTCTTTTCGTTAACGTGGGAGTCAAGTGGCTTCACGCCCCATCCGATTAGACTTTTCATTGTCCGCCTCCCTCCTCGTCGTGATCCTGGTCGACGACTGGCTCGTCGCCCCCGTGGTCGTCCTTCTTTTTCGCCAAGAGGTGGAAACCGGTAAACATTGCCGGCCAGATAGCCAAAACCATCGGCACAGTCCCGAGAAAGTCCTTGACGTTGTTGATGATAGGTTCATTCCCCGGATTCGGATCGAAACCGACTTCGTCAAAAGACACTGATGACAAGTACATCCAGCTGGTGCCTCCCAGTTCATTTTCGCCGTAAATATGACTGACGTAGCGGCCTGGATGAGTCTGGATGCGCTGGTGGCCGACCTTGATGAGATCTTTGCGCTTACCGAAGGTCAGAGCCTCTTGCGGACAGATCTCGACACAAGCTGGCGGCAGACCATTCTTGAGCCTGGTCTCATGGCAGAAGATGCACTTCTTGATGACCGGGTCAAAGGCACTTGAGTAACTGTAGCCAGGAATATTGAAGGGACAGGCAATCATGCAGTTACGACAACCGACACACACTTTGGAGTTGTAGACCACCGCGCCTTCCTTGGTCTTTGTGTAGGCATTGACGAAGCAGGAGCTAAGACAGGCAGGCTCGTTGCAATGATTGCATTGCACCTTGCGATACACTGGATCACTACTGTCCGGGGTGTAGCGATTGACTACCGTATAGGCGTTTTCATCAGGACGTCGCTTCTGCTTGCCGCCATGAAAGGTTTCGTCAAAAACCGACTGATCATCGAATGGCCGATCTGGCGCTGGCAGGTTCTGTTCTTTGTTGCAGGCGGCCTCACAGCTACGGCAGCCGATGCAGCGGGTCAAATCCACCAGAACTCCCATACCGTCTGGATATCCGGAAAATGATCCGGCTGCCAGAGCCTTTTTGGGCCCAGCAAGGGTGGTAGCGGCACATCCTGCTACACTCGCAGCGAGGAATCTCCGTCGACTTATTCCACTCATAACGACTCTCCTTATCCTGAAAATCCTGCACCCTTAAACGTCATATCAGCTTGACCAGTTTCAGTGCCCACCATTTTCTGAACTTAAAGAGACGTCCGCGTGATAGAAAGCGTCTCCCTCTGGCGTTCTGGCATGGCAATTCTGGCAATCTGTCGGACCATCCATTTCTTCATGGCAACTGACACAGTTCCAGTGATAAGCGGCCTTCAGACCCGGAGTATCAATGTGGAACTGGTAGCGATCCTGTGCTTGTCGGTTGATATGCTCTGCGGAAAAAGGATCGATGGCGTGACAGTCACGACAGCCAACAGATGCGACTTCGTCGCTATCGGCATGGCAGCGCAGGCAGCGCTCGTCGAGTGTGCCAGTGCCCGTTGTGTGATGATGACAGACCGAGCAATCTTCACCCAGGTCAGTATGCATAGTATGGTCGAACTCAACCGCATCGAACAGTTCGACCATACTATCGAGTGAGACCTCGTCAGGCATATCGTATGCCTGGGTCAAGCTGCCCGTTGTAACCAGTACCACTGCAATTATCAAGGTGGTCAAGATTGGCTTTGCGATCATTGTTCTCTCTCCTTTGTTGATAATTGTCAGGCTTCATTCTCATTTGCTGACATCACCAGGCTTCTCGTTTATGTACTTGTAGAACATTGGGAAACCTATAAAAAATGCAATACAGATGAGGTATTCGATGCCCTTGATGTATTGATAGAAATCCACCAGGGTGTAAACGTTGTGGACTTCAACTATGCTATCGAGTATTTGGCTGATCATACCCTTCTCCTTTTTTGCCATGCGGGAGGAGCCTCCGCTCGGCCCTATCCTCTACTGTTATGATGAGAAGCTTTCTTGGCAGTCCCTTTGAACAACCCCTTGATGAAACCAACCAGGAGCATGATCGTCGGCATCAGTTGCACAACCACAATCAGTGCACAAAAAGCCAGAAAGACCCCAACCAGAATGCCACTTGAATAGGTTTTGGTCGTGTCAACGGCGAAAGCCGGACCAGCCATGACCATTAACATCAAGATCCCCGTGCCCACGCTTGTGAATTTTTTCATGATATCCTCCATCATTTCGTTTGGCTCAGCGGCTATTGCAGCCACTCGCCTGCAGGGTTGTGAGTCACCTTTTCGAATGCGCACTTAACCGCTTGGCGCAACTCTTCTTCATCGCTTGGCCGATTTGGTTTGAGGGCATGATAAAAAATGCCCTCACTGCGAGCCTTACGGATCAACGTCAACGGTAGCTCACTGGCGACCAGGATAATGTTCAGGTTGCGGTTGCACTTCTTCAGAATCGGGATTAACTCTGTGGCCAGCAGTTCATCGAAGCGAGTGCTTAGAAGAACAACCTGGGCTGACTTTTTGAGAATTCCGTAAAGAACTCCGGCCGCGGAGTTGGTCACTGTCACCTGGTAGCCAGCATTAATGAACAGGTCGGCCATACGTTTCCTGGTCAGCAAATCTTCGTCTGCGATGAGTAATCCTGGCATATGCATCATCATTGTCTTCTCCCGCCCAAGGCCATGCCGTCCCGGTTAAGAGACCGGTCCCATCTATTCGACGTTTACCGAAGTTTTCTTCTGACCGGAAATAAGTCCCTTGACCAATCCGAAGAAAAGAATCATTGCCGGCACCAGCTGGCAGACAACAATCAAAGCAAAGAAGCCCACAAAGAAGTAGGCTAGAATTCCGGCCCCTTCACCTTGACTGCCAGTTGCCGCGTGCGCGACAGAAGCACTTCCGGCCACCATCAATATCAACATCCTCGTCGTTTTCATAACGGCCTCCTTCCTGTTAACTTCGGTTCAATGAAACCAGCTCTCGATACAGAAGCAGTGCATCGGCCGTACCATTCTTAACAAATTCTCATTTTATTTTCTAACGTACTGTTTCTATTGATTATTATCTGGATGTTTTACGGGTGGTTTTTCACAAGAAGACGACATGACGTATAAAAAAAATATACGTTTGAACTTACATTACTGGTGCATATTGCCTGGACTTAATTTATAAGTGATTGAAAAACGGCGAGTTTAATCTGGAACGCACAGTGTATATCAGAAACATACAGGACAATTATTTTTTATATTACGATATTTAGTGTGACAATAGTGCATATACTGAACGTCAACAGAGGCAATCGTATCGTCAGGCACCTTTTTTATCTTTCTCAATGGCCCAATAAAGGCTTGAAGCAACAATGCTTCAAGCCTTTTTCACAAGGAAAACCCGGAGTTGAAAAAAATCTCCGAGCCTACTCCACCATCCTGGCGCGAACGCTGATCCCCTGTTTTTTAAGCATGGCCTGAAAGTTTGGTCGTTGCATACCAACTTCTTCTGCCGCTCGGGTAATATTCCAACCATTGCGGTCCAGAGCATTCAACAGAAAGGCTCGTTCAAGGGGAACAACCGCTTCTTCACGCAATAGCTGTTTACGAACCTTCAATTCGTTGGCATCTAGCGGAACAGCTCTATTCGCAGACAAGCGTGAATCTTGTTCACTGCCTAGCATCTCAAGGTCCTGCCGCTGCAAGAGGTTAGAATGTGAGAGTACCACGGCACGCTCAATGAGGTTTTCAAGTTCACGGACATTACCGGGGAAGTTGTAATTTTCCAGCTGCTCAATTACGTCTGAGCTAAAGCCCCTTATTTCCTTGCCATTTTCCTCGGCAAAACGCTTGAGGAATTGACTCGCCAACAACATCAGATCACCCTTCCGTTCTCGTAAAGCTGGCAATTCTATCGGGATGATATTGAGTCGGAAAAAAAGGTCTTCACGAAACGCTCCCTGCTTGACCATGTCCCGCAACTTGGCATTTGTGGCCGCAACCAGACGAATGTTTATGCTTATCGGCGTGGTACCTCCGATCGGAGTAACAACACGCTCCTGCAGAACACGCAGCAGCTTGGCCTGGGTTGCCAGGCTGATATTGCCGACTTCATCCAGCAACAACGTGCCACCTTCAGCAACTTCAAAAAGGCCGCACTTGGTTTGAGTTGCTCCGGTAAAAGAACCTTTAACATGACCAAACAGTTCACTTTCCAGAAGATTTTCTGCTAACGCCGTACAATCAATGGCAACAAAAGGTTGTGAGCGACGAGGACTGTGAGCGTGGATAGCGCGTGCCACCAATTCTTTCCCTGTTCCACTCTCGCCACTGATCAACACCGTACTATCAGTGGGTGCTACTTGCATGATGCGTTGATAAAGTCGCATCATTTCACTACTGTCACCGATCAGGCTTTCAAACCCTTGAGTCTCACTCATCTCCCGCCGTATACAAATATCATCAATCAGCACAGCCCTTGATTCGATAGCGTTCTTTACTTTTCTGACAATTTCCTCGTTAGCGAAGGGTTTGGACAAGTAATCCGTCGCACCATTTTTCATCGCCTCAACGGCATTATCAATGGCTGCGTAGCCGGTAATCAGCACCACCGGCAATTCGGGCTGTCCAGCACGAATCGACTGCAGAACTTCCAATCCACTCATTCCGGGCATTTTCAGATCGGTCACGAGTAATTTAAATTTCACCTCGTCCAAACGTTCAAGTGCGGCATGACCATTGCTGACCGTTTCAACTTCGTAGCCTTCAGCAGAAAGAATACGCCGCAACCCTTCGCGAACGACCGTATCATCATCAGCAATCAGAATTCGTCCAATTTCACTTTTCATATCAACCTCTTACTCACAGGAGTCGCATTGACCATAAGCTAATGACAATCACTCCGAAACCTGTTACCTGAATTGTATATAACTAGGCTACCGACTCGTTATCCTCCGACACTGGGACCTCTTCAACGGTTCGCGCCAGCGATGAGATTGGCAATTCGATGGTAAACACCGTGCCCTGTCCAACCACACTTTGCACCAAGATCTGACCACCATGATTTTCAATAATTCCGTAGGACACCGACAGGCCGAGCCCTGTCCCCGAAACTCCATTTAACTCTTTGTTTTTAGTCGTAAAGAATGGGTCGAAAATGCGAACCAGATTTTCTTCGGGGATTCCATTGCCGGTGTCTTCAATCGTCATAATCAAGCAATCGCGATGCAAATCCGTGTGCATCACAATGGTTATGCGTCCCCCCATCGGCATAGCGTGGCAGGCATTAACCAACAGGTTGATGAACACCTGCTCCATCTGGGTCGGGTCGACTTCTATATCCGGCAGGTTGACATCGTATTGACGCACGATCTCTATATCATTGACGCTGGCGTGGTGTGACACCAGGGCCAAAGTGCTCTCCATAACTTGTGACAGTGATTGAAGTCGTTTGTCAGGAATCGATGTTCGGGAAAAATCGAGTAACCGCTTCACGATGTCAGCACAACGATTGGTTTCATGAACAATCGTCATGGCGTCTGCTCGCTGGTTTTCATCAAGGCGCTGATCTTCGGCAAACAATTGAGCAAACATCAGGATTCCTGTCAGTGGATTATTAATCTCATGTGCAATACCTGAAACCAGCTGGCCCAATGACGCCAGTTTCTCCGCTCGCACCAGCTGATCACTGACGTTGGCGATTTCTTCTGTCCGCTCGAGGACCTTTCCTTCCAGAGTTTCTGTCAGTTCATGGTATTCGTCGCGCGTTTCCTTCAATTTTAACGTCATCACGTTAATTGCTTCAGAGAGTTCGCCGATCTCGTCATTTGACTTCAGCTGTAGCCGGCTGTCGAGCTCCATATTTGAGACTTTGTGCGCATGCATCAAAAGATCGTGTACCGGATGAATGACCATGCTCTGCGTCATCCAGCTCAGGCAAATGATGATAAGCAGCAAAAGTGTGACGCCAAAAGCCGCAATGCTGTTGCGATAGGTGCCCGCTTGCACGCCAATTTTGGCCAGAGAACCCTGCACTTCAAGAAAACCGAGGTTTTCGACATTGGCAGGATGTACATGGCAGGACGCTGTATAACAACTCGGCTGGTTGTGGATTGCTGTTGTAACACTGAGGATTTCTTTTCCCTGTGCGTTATGGAAAGTTCGACTGCTATCTCCGAGAGGATGACGCGTGGGTACAAACAGCTCACTGTCGCACTCTTCGCATTTTGTTCTGACCTCCTCCATGGCTTTGCCAATTTCCTCACTGCAAGTGGAAAAATGGACCTTGCCTGTTGTGCTGAAGAGACGAATCCGATCAATTTTTTCATGCTGGCAGACCTCTTTCATCATCTCGTAAACGCGAAGGCGATTATCTTCCAACATCTGAAAATGCGTCGTGTGCAGGATAATTTCACTGACCGTTTCAATATCGGCCTTGGCGTCCTGCAGAAAAACTTCCTTGAGTGTCGTGATATTGAAAAAAGCAAAAAGGGAAATTGTCACCAAAAGAACGATTCCGGTTCTGAAGGTAAACTTGCTGATCAGGCTTTGTTTTAGCGCCCGGAAAAACATCATTTCAACCCATCCAGTCAAGGGCACAAAAAAAGCCGAATGCTCAAGGAATGAATTCGGCGCATCCGAACTCCTCCTGGCAGCCCGGCTATCTTACACAAGACCCGAGGCTTTCCGCTGCCTTACTTCACAGAAGGATCGGCCTTATCAGGGTTTAATATTATTTAATTATTATCTTCCAATATAACCAAAAAGGCCTTCATGTCAAGAGTTACAATGTAAATCTTCTGCTGTTAAGTGATTAAATTTTCACCGTTTTATAAAGAAAATTTTTAAACTTATAGAATCTGCGCTGCTCGTCATCATCCTGGCTATACGGGTCACAGGCTTTAAGAGCGATGGCGATGTCAGGCATGTTGCGGCCGCCAGAGCGCCGGGTTGTTTCAACCAGGGCACGCACGGTATCGCGTGTCAGCTGGTTATCAGTAAAAGGCTTGTGCACAAGCGTCCAGAAATCCTCTTCTCCCGATTGCAGAAGGGCCAGAATGCGTCGCAGTGGATCCGGTTCCGTTGCGTCTTTAATCTCGGGCTGATGACCTGAGGCCAGAGCTCTTCTGAGATCATCTTCAGAAATGAATTTCCCCTGCCGGAAGAGCAGGGCGCGCAACAGGATCGAACGTAATTCGCGAATGTTACCGGTATAGTTGTGCATGGCAAGGAGCTTTTGTGCTTCGGGGCTGATCGTTGGAACTCCGTCAACCGGTTCATCGGCCAACCGGTAGATGCGGTAGAGCTGACCGAGGAAGTGCACCGCCAGGTCGGGAATATCCTCCCTCCTTTCGTTGAGAGAAGGAACTGAAATGGTCAACTCCGACAACCGGTGATAGAGGTCGGCACGAAAACGTCCTTCGGCGATCAGGCGCGGCATGTCCTGATTGGTGGCAGCAATCAGCAGCACGCGGGCGAAGCGGGTCTGGTTCTCGCCGAGGCGCACAAATCCGCCATTGTCGAGAAAGCGCAGCAATTGGACCTGGGTCTTGGGATCAGCATCACCAATCTCGTCAAGAAAGACCACACCACCACTCGCAGCCTCGATTATTCCTTTTCGGTCGGCGTGGGCGCCAGTGTAAGCTCCGCGCTTGTGACCGAACAACTCCGAGTAGGTTAACTCACCGCTGTAGGCGGCAATATTGGTTTTGGTCACTGGCAGCTCTCCGGCTGGACGGGTGCCGGCCCGATACATCTCGTTGAGCCGGTTGTAAATATTGTTGAAAAGAAACTCTTTGCCGCTACCGGTATCTCCGGTAATCAAAACCGTTGGCAGGCTAAGGACCGCCTCACGCAGATCAGCTTGCTGCCACATCTGGATGCGACGGAACAATGGCGGTGTAATCGTTTCAATCGTCGAGACGATTTCACGGGCTTTGCTGGAATTGCCAATGATGTTACCCAGCCGGTACGACGAAATTTTCGGGTCCCGGTAAGTAACATCTGTCTGCAATCGCTGCACCTCCGAGGTCAGGCGTTCTATCTGGATCAGGCCGGCCAAGTGACGGGCGATCATCTGTACGATGATCTGCAGGATACGCTGATGCTCTTCGGTAAAGTAATGCGGAGTCAGACTGCTCAGGCAGACCACGGCCAGCACCTGCTCTTCGACTGTGACCGGCACGGCAATTTCGCTGCGGATTTCCTGGGTGACCTGACGGTAAAAACCTTCATCGACCAACTCCAGAAAGGTATCGTCTACAATATGCGCCCGTCGTGATGAGGCAACCTGTCCGGCCAGGCTTCGCTCTTTGCGAGAGAGGTCGATACCACCAATCAGCATGTGAGGGATATTCTTTTTCAGCCATTCTTTACTTTTGGCACCGATCAGGCTCCCGTCATCTTCTTCAACAACCAGCCACGACACACCATCACGTTCCTGAGCCAAGGCGATACTGCCTGTGTCAGCACCTATCAATTCCGTGGCTTTGGCCAGAACCCGGTTCAGAAATGGCTGAATTCCTTCGAAACGCTCCTGAAGCAGGTCGTTTATTTCTGAGAGCACCTGGATTTCCATGTGCTCGTCACCGATTTCCTGAATCACTCTCTGGGCCATCTCTGCATGTGCCTCGAGCAGGCCTCGTTCAAAATCACTGAAGCGATAATGTTCCTGGGTAAAATAGTTGACCAGGCAGATGATCCGGCGCGTTCGACTGTCGTAGCGGGGCACCACGTACAAGGATTTCAGGCCTATTCTCTCGGTCAGATAGCGCTTCTGTAAAGACTGCGCCTTAAGACCAGGAAAATAAAGCGGCCGTAAAAGCTTATCATCGGTAATCACGCTGTCTTCGCTTAAGTACTGCGACAACAACGACTTGCCGGAACTCAGGTCGATCAGTTTTTCGTCTTCATAGAGTCTCTGAATCTCGCGTTCCTCAGCGTAAGAAGCAAGGACCTGCAAGCCCTGCCCACCTTCTTCGGTACCTATTCGTGAGGGGACCAGGACTGACGCCAAAGAGAGCTTGTCGATCAAGCGCACGGCTGAACGCACCATGGTCCGTGCAGCCTCTTTTTTTTTCGATTCATCTATACGCCGTGCCACAATAATCTGCTGGTGATATTTTCGTGCCTGGTCAAGAGCCGGTCCAATCAATGTCAGGAAATCACGTAACGCCCGACGACTCTCGTCATCAAGAGTCGTGCCTGTGCGGACACTGTCGACACAGATAACGCCGATTGAGCGACCCTTGTGGACCAGTGGCAATTGTGTCGACGCCACCAGGCCAAAGTCTTCGGCGAGCTGTCGTGCCCGCGGTGGCAAATCGTTTCTGTCTGCAAATTCGGCATCTTGCTGTTCAATATAAACTCTGGAGACCAGGTAGTTCTCATCCGTGAGAGAGAAGACGTGGCTGCGTACGGCCTGACGGGTACGACCGGTGGCCAGCACACAGCTCAGAATACCTCCGGTCAGATCCTCGAGATAAAGCCGGAACCGCGACTGCCGGGTGATCATCGGAACGGCTTCGCCAATCTCATGTAAAATATCGGCGAGACTTTCTTTGCCGTAACTTTCAATCTTCTGCAGAAACTCTTCGACCTGAACCGGGAACGGCATAAAGCTCTCCTTGAGTAGTTTTTCTACACAGGAAGTCTAGCCTGTTTACTGGCATCGGTCAAAGCATGTCCTTGCCATCTGTACACTTTTCATCAATACTGGGACAGTCGTTGCTCAACGAGCAGGGAAGGGACTACTTCATGCCCCACCAAATCCTGATCATTTCTCCCTGTGCCGAAACGGTTCATGCCCTTTGTAATAACATACGCGCCCTAAACTACCCGGCTACAGGCTCTACAGTCCCGACCAATCCATCCCTACTTGAACAACCCCCGGCCCTTTGCATCATTGACCTGCAAGTTAACCGTGACATAGGTTCCGACCGTTGGTCGACGTGGCTGCAAGACTGTCTCTCTTCTAATACCGCATGTCTGGCCTTCGACCTTTCTACTCAGCCGGCCTACAGGGCCATCGCCAAGCTTGGCCCCATCGGCGACACGCTTGCCGAGATTGAGGACCAAGCGTTATTAGCAGGCAAGATCGACCGTCTGCTCACCACTCGCAAACTGGTCCGGCAACTCAAGACAACCCGTCACCAGCTTTCCCTTTGCCAAGCAGAGCTACAGGAAGCTTTGCTCTCTGCAGCAAACATACAACGCAGTCTTATTCCAACACGCCAACCCCACTACCACAAACTGCACTATTCTTGGCAATACATGCCGTGCAGGCAGGTCGGCGGAGATCTGTTCAATATTATCCAGCTTGATGAGCAGACGATCATGACCTACCTGTTGGACGTCAGCGGTCACGGCATTTCTTCGGCTATGGTCACGGTCTCCGTCCATCAAAGCCTGTCACTACCCACCAGTCAGCTCATCAAAAAACCGACTGATCACCCCCCTTTCTACAGGATCACTCCGCCGGGACAAGTGCTGCAAGCGCTTGAGGCAGAGTATCCCTTTGAACGTTTTGAAGAATTCTTTACGATCAGCTACATGCTGATCAATCCTCACACCGGTCAGCTTTGTTACAGCAATGGCGGGCACCCACCACCCCTGCTGCTGCGAAGCGACGGCAGCGTTGAACGTCTTGATTCTGGCGGGACGGTGATAGGCGTGGGAAAAGCTCCGGAGTTTGAAGAAGGAAACACCCGACTGAATGTTGGAGATCGTCTCTTTATGTACACTGATGGCATCACTGAACACCTTGGCAAAGCCGGTGATCTTTACGGGGAACAACGTTTTCTCGAACAACTGTTGTCAGAACGGGACAAACCGCTCGACAAGGTAACCAGGGAGGCCTTGATTGCGATGCGCAAATTCGGCGGCAGCACCCTGCCGACGGACGACGTCACGCTGATCGGCATGGAGTTCAAATAAATAAAGGCGACCATTTTCAGGTCGCCTTTTTGATACCCTTTGCCCTACGCCTTGAAGATTTAATGCCCACCAATATTTAAAACGGCCAATGCTGCAACAACTGCAGCAACGGTTGCAAGGACATAAGCGACCCGGGCAGCAGAAAGCAGGTAATGATTTACCGCAGACTTTTTTAGCATACAGAACCTCCGTGAACCTTGTTGTGGAAACCCTTGGGACTGAACAACAACCAAATTTCGCACAATATACGACATAAAGTACTGCATGTCAATTACTGACTATATGTATATTTGAATTTGTTTGAAGTTATGAGACAATCTGACTGCGGAGGGTTTTGTAGCTCCCGGGTTCTCAGTAACAGTAGCAAAAGAACAAAAGTGGGGACGCCTCACCGCGGTCCCCACTCGTTTGTTTGACAAACTTCACTACGATACGGCAATAAACGGTTATTTCAATCCGAACCGCTCCAGCACCGCGTCGAGCGCCTTATCGTAATGGCTAAACTCCATGGTAAAGGAGCCGCGCCCCTGAGTAGCACTACGTAACTCGGTCATGTACCCGAACATCTCCGAAAGCGGCACATGAGCACGTACGAGATCAACGACATCACGCGACTCCATGCCTTCAATACGGCCGCGCTTCTGCTGCAGGCCGCTGAGAACCTTGCCGGAGAAATCGCTTGGAGTGGTGATTTCAAGAGCCATTACCGGTTCAAGCAGAATCGGCTGCGCGGCTCGGACGGCCAGAGTGAGACCACGTTGGGCGGCGGCACGTACACCCAGAGCGGTAGTGACACCCGGCACCACTGGAACCTGCTCAACAACGATGCTCATATCGACCATCGGATAACCGACTTGCACACCAGATTTTACAGCAAGACGTAGAGTTTCACCAAGCGCGTCCAGGATTTCGGCACTCAGACGTTCTGTATCAGACGACGGTAGCACAATCTCGAGGCCTGCACCGCGCTCGCGCGGGGCAATTCGCAGACTGACTTCACCCCGTTGCAACTTACCCTCTATTTCCCGCTCAAACGTCTCTGTATGGCTGGCCTCTGCAGACACACTCTCCCGGTAGACGACCTGGGGTTGTCCAGCATTGACAGCTACACCGAAGTCGTCAGCCAATCGCCGCAGCACCACTTCAAGATGCAGTTCGCCCATGCCGGTCAATACCGTCTGGCCGGTATCCTCATCTTCGCGCACCCTGAAGGTCGGATCTTCCCACTGCAGTTTTTCCAGCGACAACAGAAGCTTGTCTCGATCCTGAATCTGTCGCGGCTCAACGGCAAGAGAAACCACGGGCTCCGGGATGGCAAGACCGGCGAGCAGCAAAGGCAGGTCAGGAGAGCAGAGGGTATCACCGGTCAGAGCTTCCTTGAGCCCCGCCGCAGCGACGATATCGCCTGCACGAGCAACATCGATCCGTTCGCGCTTGTGGGCATGCATGCGGAAGAGCCGCGCAGCCCTCTCCTGGACGTTGCGAGTGACATTCAACAGGGTGCTTCCTGCTTTCAGTTCTCCAGAATAAATGCGCAGATAAGTCAATTTGCGCCCTTCATCGGAGAGGACCTTAAAAGCCAGAGCACAGAGAGGTCCGGTCACATCGCAAGGCAGCAGGATTTCTTTTTCGTCAGAGAGATGCGCCGGCACCGGCGGCAGCTCGGAGGGAGAAGGTAACAACTCTGTAACTGCATCGAGAACCGGCTGGATGCCCTTGTTGCGCAGCGCTGAGCCAAGAAATACCGGGAACAGCTGCCCCGCAAGGACTCCCTTGCGCAGCGCGGGAAGGATTCGTTCCGCCGGGATCTCCTTCCCCTCCAGAAAGTCTGTGAGCAGCTCATCGTCCCAATCGGCGGCAGCTTCGACCAGAGCCTCACGGGCCTCGGCGACAGCAGCGCTGAGATCGTCTGCAACCGGAACGGTGGCAAAAGACGCACCAAGAGCCTCTTCGTCGAAACTTAACTCACAGCGATTGAGGAGATCAACAACACTGTGAAAATCTCCTTCTTCACCAAGCGGCAGCTGCATCAGAACCGTACGAGCACCGAGACGGTCCTGCATCTGTTCAAGGACTGCACGGTAATCAGCACCAACCCTGTCCATCTTGTTGATCAGACAGATGCGCGGCACACTGTAACGATCGGCCTGATGCCAGACCGACTCACTTTGCGACTGCACGCCTTCAACAGCACTGAAGACAGCAATCGCACCGTCCAGAACTCTCAGCGAGCGCTCTACCTCAATGGTAAAATCAATGTGACCGGGAGTGTCAATCAGGTTGATCCAACTGTCCTTCCAGCGGCAGGTGGTGCTGGTGGCTGTGATGGTAATGCCACGATCCTGTTCCTGGGCCATCCAGTCCATGGTCGCCATGCCATCGTGGACTTCACCGAGTTTGTGAATCTCACCGCAATAATAAAGGATGCGCTCGGAGACCGTCGTCTTGCCGGCATCGATGTGAGAGATAATACCGATGTTGCGGATTTGATTGAGGGTAGGCAGGCTCATAACGGCTTTCGCAATCAGGAGAATAAAAGAATCAGTCCGCGAAGCCTTTGCGGATCAGGTAGAGGTCATCCATGTTCAGATCATTGAGTTCGAAATATTCACGTTCAAGCTCTTCAACATAGAAGCGATCGAGGCCACTGTTGTCGAGGAAATCCTCTCTTAATCCGGCGTCTCGTTCGGCAATTATCTTGGGCAACAGGTTGTGCAGATAAACGGCTTCCTTCTTGATGTTAACCACGACATTATGAAACTGGGCCAACGGGATATCGCTCGTGTAAAGGCCTTTGTTGTAAAGTTCATCGGCCACCTCCACCAGCAAAGCCTCCTGTTCCACCCTGGTGTTGTATTTGGAGTAGAAATTACGAATACGTTCTTTGACGTGGGCGAGGAGAATCGCATAGAGACTCTCTTCTTTTTCGATGACGCGAAACTGGTCAACCAGGGCCGTGATCGTCAGGCGACTGTCTTCGATCAGCGCCAGACCTTTTTGCAGGCAAACAATTTTCTTGCGCCCGAACTGACCGAGATACTTGTTCTCAAAAACCTGCTGGAAGAAGAGTTCTTTCCAGAGTTTTGTGTCGAGCTCATCAAAAGCCTTCTTGTTCCCCAGCAGGCTACGGATCTGCTCTTCACCGAATTGCACGTTTTCCATGAAAGCCAGCTGGTTGATGACTGCCGAGGTGTTATCGTAGCGATCGAAATAGGTAATAATGTAGGAAAAGTGTTCCAGCAGGGTGAGGTCTGCTCCCTCGTGGATCTTTTCATCGCAGGCCTTGCCGGTTTCGAGCAAAATATGCTCGAAGGTGTGATCACGGTTTTCACTCGCCTGACGCTTGGCGTGCAGCAGCAAGGACATGTCCTCTGAGTTAATCAGGGCGTCGATCTGGGCCTCGGCAAAGAAAATCCCTTCGAGAACCTGTCGGGTTTCAGCCAGATAATCCTGTTCATCAAGATCGACCAGTTTGTCGTGCTTGAGCATCTTGTCGAGAGTGTAGAAGAGCGCTGAAGGGATCTTGTTGCGTACCGACAAGGTTTTCAGTCGAGTCAGCCGGGCATTCTCAAGCTGGTTTATGCTCCCCTTCAGGTTACATTCGATAAGAATGTTTTTATATTCGTCGACAATCCTCTGATTATCCGGATGCTTGTACATGACATCGATACGCATACGTTCCTGCTGGTACTTATCGATTTTGAGCTCATCGGCCAGTTCCTGCAAGTTTTCAAATTCGTAATCCGGGATCGCCTTGTATTCGAAATAGAGGGACTTGAAGGCATCGTGATACTGCTTATGTTTTTTGTTGATCAGCTTGATAAGGTAAAGCGAACTGCGATGGCCGAGCAGATTGTAGACCTCGTCAAGCAGTTCCGTGTCATCACCGAGGCCGACATGCTTCGAACGTTTGAGGGTCATGCCGAGCAGACGAGCGATATTCTCCTGCTGTTCCTGGAGCTTTCCGGAAACCGAGCCGGTCATGTAGAAGAAATAATTAACCGTGGCGTTGCCCTCGAAAAAAAGCTGTTCGTAGCTGCTCTTCCCGGCGGTTTGCGGTGTGAAATCAAGGAGACTGCCATCACCCTTGTAGAAGGCGCCGTAGAGAATCAAGCGATTACGCACATCGATTTTCGCCAGATCAGAGAGGGGTTGATCAACACCGAACATATACTCGCAGAAGGAGCCACCGTTACCACGGTGCCTTATCTGCGCGGGCTCAAGGATGAATTCGTTGCCCGGCGAAAAAAACCGCAGATCGTCCCCGGTCGCTTCGAAGAAGTAACGACTGTGGGCATCACGGGACGCCGCCACCGCAAAATATTCAATGGTGTCGTCAAGGTGGCCGTGAAGGCGTATTTCCTGATGTTTTGACATATCTTCCTGTAGTCTTATGGCAACGGGATCGTCAAGGTCTGTCCGTCGTAGGCAAACTCTACCCCCTCCGGGAGGCCTGCGGAGTGCCGGGGGAAATCAATATCATGTGTGAGATGTGTCAGCAGGGTCCTCGGCACCTGCAGTTGCCCGGCCACCTCAATCGCTTCACTGATGCTGAAGTGCGCCTCGTGACTGCGAAACCGCAAGGCATCGATGACCAACACGTCCAATCCCTCCAGCAGGGGCCAAGATGATTTTGGGATAGCACTGCAATCAACCACGTAAGCCAGGTTACCGATCCGATAGCCAAGAGATTCCCCGGGCCCATGCACCAGTGGTATCGGAGTCAGTTTCTGCCCGAACAGCTCGAACGGCCCGGAAACCTCGTTAACCTGAAGACGAGGCCGGTATCCGGGCGTCTCTTCATCACTGAAGATATAACTGAACAAGCCCTGAATCCGGTCTAACACACCTCGCGCAGCATAAATCGGGATCGCATTGCCGGTCCTCAGGGTAAAAGTCCGCAGGTCGTCAATACCATGCACGTGATCGGCATGCGCGTGGGTATAGAGGACACTGTCGACCTTTTCTATCCCTTCACGCAACGCCTGCTGCCGAAAATCGGTCGCGGTGTCAATCAGGACCTTATGGCCGGACCATTCAAGCAAGGCGCTGCAGCGGGTCCTGTTATTACGCAAATCCGTCGAGGAGCAAACAGCACAGTGGCAGCCAAGGACGGGCACGCCGGTACTGGTGCCGGAACCCAGCACGGTCAGCTTGAGAACCGGAGCGATCATATTTTGAAGACCCCGACCTCCTCTTCCAGTGCACTGGTCAACCGCGTAAGTGTTTCGACCACGTGATCCAGCTCAGCTGTCCGGCTGGCGTTACCCTCGGCAACCTTGTGCACGCTGCCAACGGCATCAACGACATCGCGACTACGTTGAGTCAGAGCACGCGTGGACTCGTCAATAATCGAGATCATTGAACGAATCTGCTCCATACTCTCGTTAATCTGTCGACTTCCTTTAGCCTGCTCACTGGTACTCTGCTTGCCGTGGGCAGCAATATCACGCATCAATTCGGCGCTTTCAGCGAGCTGGCGCGACCCCGTCGTCTGCTGGTTGATTGCCGTAGAAATCTGTTCGAGCATGGCGGCGACCTGGTTCATCGAGTCAGTCACCTGGCGGCTGCCACGAGATTGTTCCTCTGTCGCCCGGACAATACCGTTGACCTGATCAGTCGCCTTGAGAGTGCTGCTGCGGATTTTTTCCAGAGCAACGCTGGCATCCTTTGAGCGCTTGACCTCTTCATGGACCTGTTCGCTCCCGGCTTTCATCGCAACCACAGCCTCCTGGGTCCCTTCCTGGAGGTTGGAAATAATGGTACCTATCTCTCGGGTGGAAACTGCGCTGCGCTCAGCCAGTTCACGGATCTCATCCGCCACCACGGCAAAACCTTTACCATGCTCGCCGGCCTGGGCAGC
>CAZXBD010000029.1:0-2673 GCA_964638305.1 uncultured Geobacteraceae bacterium
ATGAAAAGACCGATCAACGCCAGAACGACACCGATTTTCGAACCAAGGGCTGCCGGCTTTTTCAAAATCGGTCCTGCCATCAGCGGCACCCAGACTACGCCGAGCCCGGTCAGGAAACCGGCATTGGCAGACGAGGTACGTTCCAGACCGAAGGTCTGGAAGAGGTAAGAGAGGAAGAGAAGCGTCCCCAGGAGTATGCCAAGCCGCCAACCTCGCCGATCAAGGGAAGCAAAGCCACGTCGACCGGTAATCAGGGCCAGAAGTATGGCCGCCATGGCAAAACGCACCCAGAGGAATGCCATGACCGGCATTTCACTGATCGCCTCTTTGACAATAGGAAAGGTCGCACCCCAGAAAAGAGTGACGGTAGCCAGCATGAATTCAGCAAAAAGCTGATGTTTATTCTTGGGATCCATTTGAAATCATTGAAAACATGTTAGAGTCTTGTTTGAGGCGAAGGCGCTATGGTATAAGCAGAGTTCGTTGAATTCAATTGTTTTTTCAGCGCATGTAGCGCAGGAGTTATGGATGAAGCGTGGCAAACGTGAACCTGTCGAAGTCATCTGTCCGAAATGTCGCTTCACGGAGATCATTTATCTGCCGGTCGAAGACCTGCCCTACTGTCCTCAATGCAACATCCAGATGTCTATTTCCGAACTACTCGATGAAGGAAAATCGTATTAATTGTTTATGGCCGAATGCTTCTATCCTTCCCACGGAATCTCATCTAACAAGGAGAAACTATCATGAAACCAATCAAGCTTCTGGTCGCCGGTCTATTGGCACTTTGCATGGTCCTTCCGGGCATTGCCGCGGCTGACACGCTCGACGACATCCTGGATCGCGGCACCTTACGCGTTGGCATGGAACCAGGCTACATGCCTTTTGAAATGACTAACAAAAGAGGCGACATTGTTGGCTTTGACGTTGATATGGCCAAGCGCATGGCCAAAGCCATGGGCGTCAAACTGGAGCTGGTCAGCACAGCCTGGGATGGCATCATTCCGGCCCTGATCACCAAGAAGTTCGACATCATCATGAGCGGCATGACGCTGACCCAGGAACGCAACCTGAAGATCAACTTCGCCGCCCCCTACATCGTCATCGGTCAGAGCATCCTGGTCGACAAGAAGCTCGCTGGTGAGATCAAATCCTATAAAGACCTCAACAACAAGAAATATAAAGTGGCCTCAAAACTCGGCACCACCGGCGAGCAGGCCACCAAACGCATGATCCCGAACTGCAACTACATCTCTTTTGAAACCGAGCAGGAAGGTGTCATGGACCTGCTGAACGGCAAGATCGACGCTTTCGTCTATGACCTGCCCTTCAACGCCATCGCATTTGCAGAAAAAGGCCAGAAAAAACTGGTTCTTCTCGATGACCCCTTCACCTATGAGCCGCTCGCCTGGGCCGTCAACAAGGGAAATGCTGATTTCATCAACTGGTTGGACAACTTCCTGATACAGGCCAAAAACGACGGAACTTATGACAAGATCTACAAGAAGTGGTTCCTCAGTGATGCCTGGCTTAAAGACCTCCAGTAACAGCGTTAACAAATGGCGGAAGCAGCCTGTTCAGGAAGCTTTCGCCATCTTTTTGTCTGTCGTAAAAGGTAGGAATTGATCCTTTGGATATGAACAAAAACACCTGGCCCTGGCATCTGCTCACGGTCGCCATTCTCTTCATGATGGGTGCCGGTCTCTGGGTTGCCACCAAAAAAATCGACTATACGTGGCGCTGGAACCGCGTCCCGCAATATTTCGTCTACCATAGCGAAACCCTGGTCCCGGTCCCCTTCGATGGACAAGTTGTCTCATTATCAAAGCTTGGCGATACAACACAGATTAATGTCATCAGTGAACAGGATGAAAAGAAGACGTTCACGGTCGACACCAACGCCATCCAGGTCTACGAAGGTGATGATCTCTTTGAGGGTGACTACCTCGGTTCGACCTTCGAATGGCGAGCCGGACCACTTCTGGTCGGGCTCTGGAACACCTTGTGGATTTCTGCGGTAGCAAGTATTTTCGGTATGATCATAGGCCTGGTCACCGGCCTGTGCAGGGTCTCCAACAATCCGACCCTGCGTAGTCTTTCGATCACCTATATAGAGCTGATTCGCGGCACCCCCCTGTTGGTGCAGATATTCATTTTCTATTTTTTCCTCGGCACCGTCCTCGATATCAGCCGCATCATCGCCGGCATCAGCGCCCTGGCCATTTTTGCCGGCGCTTATGTGGCTGAAATCATCAGGGCCGGCATACAGTCGATCCCCAAGGGCCAAATGGAAGCCGCCCGCTCCCTCGGCATGAATGTCCCGCAGGCGATGATCTACATCATCCTGCCACAGGCCTTCAAACGCACCCTGCCGCCCCTGGCCGGCCAGTTCATCAGCCTGATCAAGGATTCGTCGCTGGTCTCAATTATCGCCATTACCGACCTCACCAAGAGCGGCCGCGAAGTCATCACCTCGACATTCGCCACATTCGAGATCTGGTTCGTCGTCGCCTTCCTCTATCTGATGCTGACAATGGTGTTGTCCCAGGTGATTGCCTGGGTGGAACGGAGGCTTGCAGTCAGTGATTAAGACCGTTGATCTGAAAAAGACATTTGTCGGGCGCGGCCAGACGGTGCATGCTGTCGATGGCGTTTCTGCACACATAAAACCGA
>CAZXBD010000030.1:0-4372 GCA_964638305.1 uncultured Geobacteraceae bacterium
GTGGGCTAAGTGGAGGGCCAGGTTTGCATTTTGCTCAACTAGAAGAATGGTCATCCCTTCTTCATTCAACTGCTTGAGCTTACGGAACAACTCGTACTTTAGCACTGGCGCCAGGCCCATCGAGGGTTCATCGAGGAGCAGGATCTTACAGCCGGTCATCAGTGCACGCCCGACCGCCAGCATCTGCTGTTCACCACCAGAGAGTGATTCACTCCGCTGTTTACGACGTTCCTTCAAGCGCGGAAATAGATCAAAAATCCTCTCATATTCTGCATCGAGATCGGCATCCTTCTCGCGGGCATAAGTTGCTATCTTTAAATTTTCCATAACCGTCAGGTTACCGAAAATCCGCCGCCCTTCAGGAGAGAGAGCCAGGTGCAGTTCTTTGACCACATCGCTTGGCTTGGTCTTGAGGATCGACTCACCCTGAAACTTGATATCACCGGCAATAACACGCGGAGCTTCAGGCGGAGGCAAGCGGGTAATGGTGTGAAGACTGGTGGTCTTTCCGGCACCGTTGGCACCGATCAGGGTCACTATTTCGCCCTCATTTACATGAAAACTGATCCCGTGCAAAGCCTGGATATTGCCGTATTTAACTTCGAGATTTTCGACTTGCAGAAGCATCAGATATTATCATCTCCCAGGTAGGCGGTGATGACCGCGGGATGGTTGCGGATATGTTCCGGGTTGCCATCGGCTATGGTCTCACCGAAGTCGATCACCTTGATCTGCGTGGCGAGTTCCATCATAACGTCCATGTGGTGCTCGATCATCCAAATGGTCACGTCAAAGGTATCGTGGATCCAGCGTATCAGACGAATCAGATCTTTCGCGTCGTTGGAGTTGAGACCGGCGGCCGGCTCATCGAGGAGCAAGAGTTGCGGATGGACCGACAGGGCGCGGGCGATCTCCAGCTTACGTTGGGTTCCGTACGGCAGATTGCTCGGAAAATCATAAGCGAAATCCTTGAGATCAAACACCTCGAGAAGTTCGAATGCTTCCTGCTCAATCTCCGCTTCGCGCTTCATATAGGTTTTGCTGCGGGTGACGCTATGGAAGAAGCCGTAGCCGAGTTGCGAGTGCTGGGCGACCTTGATGTTATCCAATACGGTCATGTCGTTCCAAAGACGGATGTTCTGGAAGGTTCGGGCGACACCGAGAGCGGTGACTTTGTGCGGCTTGAGCCCGGCGGTTTTGACACCACAGATCAGGATTTCGCCTTCGGTCGGCTGATAGAAGCCACTGACCAGGTTAAAGACCGTCGTTTTGCCAGCGCCGTTGGGACCGATCAGTCCTGAGAGCTCTCCCGGCATCAGTGTGACATTGAAGTCGTTGACCGCTGTCAGACCGCCGAAGCGCTGGGTCAAGCCGCGTACTTCAAGGACTGGCGTCGATTCTGTTTGTATTTGTGTCTGTGCCATCATTTAAACCTGTAAAATTTCTTCAGTTTGGGGAAGACATCTCCCAATTCCCGATTGCCCATGATTCCTTCGGAGCGGAACTGCATCACAATGACCAGTAGCAGCGGGATCATAACCCACTTGATGACGCCTGCTGAGGGTTCCCAGTCGGGAAACATAAAGGTGATCGGTGAGAGCAGGCCATCGACGATCGACTGGGAGCGGAGCACTTCCAACAGCCCGGTGAAGAGAATAGCGGAAATGATAGCGCCGGACAGAGAGCCCATGCCGCCGAGATAAACCATGACCAGAGCCTCAGTCGATTTGAGGATATTGAAGGACTGCGGGTTCACGTAGCCGATGATGTGGGCGTAAAGTCCGCCCGCGCACCCCGCCAGACCGGCGGCGACCATGAAGTTGATGATCTTGATCTTGTTGGTGTTGACGCTCATGATCTCGGCCGCCACCTCGTCCTGACAGATGGCGTTGACGCCCTTGCCATAGGTGGAGGAGATGAAGCGTCGGATTACCCAGACCGTAAAGACGGTGAAGTTGATTACCCAGAAAAGCATCCAGGGCCCATCAAAGATATCGACCATTGCCCAGACAGTATCTTTCATTCCCTGAAAACCGCGCGATCCGCCGACGAAGTCCATGTTCTCTATGGCCGAGATGATCATGTAGTTGACGGCGATGGAAATGATCGCCAGATAGTCGTCACGGGTTTTGAACGAAGGAACTGACACCAGCAGCGAGGAGACGGCAGCCACAGCCCCGCCGATCAGCACGATGATGGGGAAAACAATCACCACTGAGGCAGCGGGCAGAAGCGGGGCGCCAAACTTGGTACCGAAACAGAAAACTGAGAGGATTGACGAGATATAGGCGCCCACGCACATGAAGGCCGCGTGGCCACAGGTGAATTCGCCCATGTTGCCGTTGACCAGGTTCAAGCTGGTGGACATCATGATGTTGATGCCGATAGTCATGAAGACAATCTGGATGTAGCCGTCGATGATGCGGAAGTGGGCCGCGAAGAGCAGCCCAATGGCGAAGACAACCAGCAGCATGTTGAGAGAGTATTTTTTCATATCTTTATCTCCCAACCTATATCTTGGTCGACTGGGGAATGCCGAACAGCCCGGAGGGCTTCATCCACAGAATCAGCAGCAGGATGGTGAAGGCGAACAGGTCTCGGTAGGTCGAGGGGAAGACCGAGACCACGCCCACCTCGATGAAGCCGAGCAGGAAGCCGCCGACAAACGCCCCCTTGATGTCACCGATGCCGCCAACCACTGCGGCGATAAAAGCCTTCCAGCCGATCAGCATCCCCATGAACGGTTCCAGGACCGGATAGCTCATGGCGAACAGCAGCCCGGCCAGGCCGGCAAACCCTGAGCCGAGAACAAAGGTGACGACGATGATGTTGTCGATGGGGATACCCATCAGCGGGATTGCGAATTTATCATAAGAGATGGCCCGCATCGCCATCCCGACCCGGGTGCGAGTCACCACCCACTGCAGAAACAAAAAGACCAGAATGGCGGCCACGATAACCATGACCTTGAGGTTGGTCAGGGTGACGCCGCCCAGATGCCAGATCTGTTTTTCGATTAGTTCGGGGAACTTCAAGCGGCTGGCGCCGAGCAAGGCCAGGTTCGAGTACTCGAGGACCAGGCCGCACATCAGCGCAGTGATGACCACATAGAGCCGGTGTGCGCCTTTGCGCCGCAGGGGTCGGTAGGCAATCCGCTCCAGGGTCACGCCGACCAGTGAGGTCAAAACCATGGTCAGGGGTACAATGATGACGAAGGCCACCGCCGGGGAAAGCCCGACGATTGGGCCGATAAGGAAACTGGCCAAGAAAAAGGAGATGTAGGCTCCGACCATGAAGATATCGCCATGGGCGAAGTTGATCAGACGCAGCACCCCGTAGACCAGGGTGTAACCCAAGGCAATGAGGGCATAAAAGCTTCCCCACTGCAGGGCGTTCAAAACATTTTGAATAATGAAATCCACTAGATACTACTTCCTTGAAATAATTATTGTGGGTGTTGCAAGGCTGCGCTACGCAGTTGTTTTTATTCGGCGCTCCACTTTAATCTTTTTTTGTGAATGCATCAATCGTTGATTTTCTGGTCTTTGATTGTCAACTCTGGATTGGACAAAAAAGGACGGGGGTCCGTGGACCCCCGTCCTTTTTCCTGCTCAATGAGTTTTGCTTGTTATGGGCAAACTGATTCCTCGAAGACAAAGGTTCCTTCGTCGGAAACTTTAACCACAACAGCGCACTTGATCGGGTCGCCCTGCTCATTAAACTTGGACGAGCCGGTGACGCCGTCAAAAGACTTGATGGCGGCCAG
Source organism: uncultured Geobacteraceae bacterium (assembly GCA_964638305.1). Taxonomy (GTDB): domain Bacteria; phylum Desulfobacterota; class Desulfuromonadia; order Desulfuromonadales; family BM103; genus M0040. The sequence continues at coordinate 3,767 of CAZXBD010000030.1, forward strand.
ACCGTCACGGATGGCTTTGCGCATCTTGCGCGGGTTGGAGTCGACCATACCGGCGTTCTTGATCCCTTCGATCATCAGACCAATGGAATCCCAGGTCAGGGCAGCGTAGTCCGCTGGTTCTTCACCGTACTTTTCCATGTAGCGGTCGATAAAGACCTTGGTCGCGCCCTTGGCTCCTGCTGCAGCGTAATGGGTTGAGAAGTACTGGCCGTTGCACTGCTCGCCGCAGAGTTTGACCAGGTCCGGGGTGCCCCAGGAGTCGGAACCCATGAAGGGACCCTTGTAGCCGAGGTCACGTGCCTGCGGGATAATCAGGGCGACCTGGTTGTAATTTTCCGGCACAAAGATGAAGTCCGGCTTGGCAGCGATGATGGTGGTCAGCTGGGCTGAGAAATCCTGGTCCTTGGTGCCATTCGACTCGTAGGCAACGACCGGGCCGAGTCCCTTGGCTTCCCAGGCAGATTTAAATACTTCTGCCAAACCGACAGAATAGTCGTTGGCAACGTCGAAGAGAACCGCTGCAGTTTTGGCACCGAACTTCTTGGCCGCAAAGTCAGCAACGACCGGACCCTGGAAGGGGTCGAGGAAGGCTGCGCGGAAAACCCA
>CAZXBD010000031.1:0-2780 GCA_964638305.1 uncultured Geobacteraceae bacterium
GGACAGGGCGTGACGGCTCACGTCCGTGCCGGCCTCGACCTCGCTAGTGACCTTGCCGGCGCTGTCAATCAGGTTGATCTTGCCTTCAAGCAAAAAGATGGAATGGTTGTCCTTGTCACCTTCGTGGAACAGGAAACGTCCCTCCTGTACATCTTCGATAATGATTTTTTCCGACAGTTCCCTGAAACGTTCCGAAGAGAGCGCATTCAGGGGAACGAAGTCCTGGAGGAGATTTTTATCAACTATTGCCTTTTTCGCAGCACGCATATTCATCCTATCCACTGTATATTAACCAGTTATAAACAACCCTGATTGCCAGGGCCCCTTACTGCCAATTGCCACATACTGCTTATCGCCGTATCAGGGTTGGTATTTAGCGGCCCGAGACTGAGGCTGCGCCTGAATAGCAGCTTTCCGACTGATAGAGGGAGCCGGCGTGTTCACCATCTGAACTGATATCCAAAGCGATACCTGGTCGTTTTCGACTCAAGGTTCCGATACGGGTGACACGTTTTCATTCTCTTCCAGTCAGGCACTCGTTGCCGATCAGGTAACCGCGCCAAACCTTCCCATATTAGGTGTCAAACGAATAGTGAATCAGCAACGTCCCTTCTTTGCCTGGCCGGGAGGACAAAATCTTGAACCAGAATTCCCGTCAGAAGGGTGGCTTGTTTTATAGTATGTTTTTCTATGCGTAGTATGTCGCGGCTCGTCGTCTGTGTTAACAGCAGCGCCAATCGCCCCGCCTAGCGCACCACCGACAATTACTCCATCTCGCCCACCGACCTCGTTGCCAATTGCCGCGCCAGCAGCACCACCGATGCCACCACCAATTGCCGCATCCAGTGTGGAACTATCCGCGTTCGCTTCAACAGCCAGCAGTGTAAATACTAAAACTAGGGTAACTATTCAGCAAAAAACTGAAGAAAGTACTTGACAAGGTTTTACCACGATTTCTTCTGTTTCAGCGACAATGACATACCTGCCAATATAGCCATTCACATAAGCCGCAAGAAGCCCGTTAAAGGTTTTATACGCACACAACAATCATAGAGCCGAATGGTTCTTTTAAACGCCTCAGACTCGCTGACAGGCGCTAAAATTTCGCCCTGAAAACCCGTGCGATAATGCACTCATTCAAGGTCATTTGAGTGCGGGCAATTGAAGATAGAAGACATTGACGTTGATTCGGCTATCAACTCGGTCAAAGAACTTCTCGGCAAGGAAAAGGATCTGTCACCTGCACTGCGGTCGGCACTGGAAGTATTGCTTCTCCTGGTAGCCCTACTGCTTAACCGCATGACCCTCAACAGCAAGAACAGTAGCAAGCCACCATCCACGGACCCCAACCGGAAAAAGTCCAGCAAAAAGGGAAAAAGCAATAGAAAGCCAGGTGGCCAGAAAGGACATAACGGAACGACACTTGAGCCGGTGGATGACCCGGATGATGTGTCCGAGATACTGATCGATCGTCGCACCCTGCCCAAGGGGGCGCAGTACCAGGAGGTCGGTCATGAATGTCGCCAGGTCATTGATATCGACATCTCACGGTTTGTAATCGAATACCGGGCGCAGATTCTGGAAGATGATCAGGGGAATCGATTTGTGGCCGCTTTCCCGGAAGGTGTGAGTCGACCGGTTCAGTATGGTCTAAAACTGAAGGCCAATGCAGTCTATATGTCACAGTACCAATTAATTCCTTATGATCGGATACGAGATCACTTCCAGGACCAGATGCACATTCCGGTCAGTGCGGGCTCTGTCTTCAATTTCAACAAAGAAGCCCATGAACGGCTGGCGCCTTTTGAGCGGTGGGCAAAAACCGAGCTTGCCAAAGCTATGCTTATGCATGCAGATGAGACCGGCATCAATATTGGCGGAAAACGTCACTGGCTGCACTGCGCCTCCAATGCCACACTGACCTGGTTTTCTCCCCATGCAAAGCGGGGCACCGTGGCTATGGATGAGATAGGTATCCTGCCCTTCTTCAAGGGCGTGTTGTGCCATGATCACTGGAAGCCGTACTACCATTACGAATGCACCCATGCCCTGTGCAATGCCCATCATCTCAGAGAACTGGAGAGGGCCTGGGAACAAGATCATCAGCAGTGGGCCAGGGAGATGCAGGCTTTGCTGATCGATATCAGAACAGCAGTAGAAGATGCCGGAGGTTGTTTGCCGCCGGATGAGGCTAAACGGTGGCGCCAGCGATATCGACGGCTACTCAAAAAGGCAGAGGCCGAATGTCCACCGCCCGACGAAAGCCAGCGAAAGGGAAAACGGGGTCGGCTCAAACGATCAAAATCCAGAAACCTGCTGGAGCGATTGCGCGACTTCGAGCAAGATGTCCTGCGCTTCATGGAAGTGGAGAGCGTTCCCTTCACCAACAATCAGGGTGAGAACGATCTGCGTATGACCAAAGTACAGCAGAAGATCTCGGGTTGCTTCCGCTCGATGGACGGCGCCAAGATCTTCTGCCGGGTTCGCAGTTACCTGTCAACGTGTCGCAAGCAGGGCATGACGGCTACGCAAGCCTTGACACTGCTTTTTCAGGGTAAGTATCCAGATTTCATGAAAATAGATGAGGCCTGATTTGGCTAGTCGTGGCAGAATGTGCTGAATGGTTACATGAGAACAAGGAATGCCTCAATGTCACCGCTCAGTCGAGATTCCTCACTTCCGAAATTGACAGTCTTTTGTTAATTTATTCAGGGCGCCTGAGTCGTCGCCGTATCTGATGAAGCGGTAGGGCATTTTTCCTGCAGAATGACATTCGCGAA
>CAZXBD010000032.1:0-1543 GCA_964638305.1 uncultured Geobacteraceae bacterium
CATTTTGGTGACCGAGGTCCAAGATAAATACTCTGTTGCCGAGATCCAGGAAGGAAGCTTTCGAACGGGGCAAGAGCTCTGGCCGGTCGAACCGCTTGTTAAAGAAGAAAAGCATAGTAAATCGCAATAAAGAGGCCGCTCAATTCATAGTGAGTTGTGATAATTCGCCGCTTGCTCAAACTGCCGATTTCACCACTTCAGCAATCCGAACCAGTGCGCCCAGATGATCCCCCCAATTGGGGCCCGACATTGACATCAAACAACCATTTCCCGTCTAATTATATTAAGCAGAAATAGTTACTGGAGAAGACAAGAATATTGACTGCTCGCTGTGGCATCAATGGAGAAAAATCAATATTTTCATCCGCCCGTCTAACGAGAGATTTTTCGTCATTGATTTCTTCAAGAATGGGGGCCATGGAGCGATGTTAAGAGTTCCATTTCTTTGAGGCAATGGCCACAAAAAGACCCCGCTAAGTATTTGGGACAAACCAACCTCTGGCGGAGGAACAGGCTATGAAACAGGCAAAGATAATGATTCTCGTCATCGCCCTCTCTCTTTTAGTCATCCCCTCTTTGGCGCAAGAGCCGCCAAAATTCTACAAGGACACTTATCCTGAGCATGCCCTTAAATCCAGGCTGGACGCTGAAGGTGCACTGGTGGGAAAAGGTGCCAAACTTGATGCAAAAACCCGCGAACTGATTGCCCTGGCCGTTTCAGCGCAGATTCCCTGCGAGTATTGCGTCTATGCTCACGACAAAAACGCGCGCGCCGAAGGTGCTTCCGAAGCTGAAATACGCGAAGCTGTTGCGACCGCTGCCCACGTGCGACATTGGAGCACGGTGTTAAACGGAATGGGCTATGATTATGAGGATTTTAAAGCAGAAGTCGACAAAATGCATGCTCCGAAATAGTACCGGCCACGGTTAACGTAAAGGCAAAATCTCACAAAATTGATTCGAGATTTTAGCTTGCCAGTTTTAAAGTTGTCTTTAGGCCGCGGACGGATAAGGCAGACAGTTGGGGAGAAGGGTGAATCTCTGGGTCGGAGCATGCAGAGCGGTTTCGGCTTCCACGGTTCACCTGTTGAATACCAACAGTTTGCCCAGGGACTCGTAAACGTTGGGTGTTAAACCCTTATCGATTCAGCTTCTGTCCCGCCAGCTCTGCTTGTCGTAGAACGTTCTCTTCAGCCTTGATGCTTCCGGCCTCGAAACAGCCGAGCGCACAAACCGAATCGACCAGCTTCAGACCGATGTCGCGGGAGAAATCACTGAGCAGGGTCAGGGTATTGCCCATCATCGCCTCTTCAAACTGTTCGCAGACCGCAGCAGTAACACAGAGCTTGCCTTTTTGTTGGTATTTGCCGACCCATTCCTGGCGGCTATTCGGGTATTGGATCAGGCTGTAACTGCGATCGATAAAGCGCTTCATGTCGGAGGTCACCGTGTACCAGTAGGTCGGCGAAGCCAGGATGACGGCATCGGCCTCGTCCAGTTTTTCGATCAGACTGGCATAGTCATCTTTGATCACACAATCCCA
>CAZXBD010000033.1:0-11104 GCA_964638305.1 uncultured Geobacteraceae bacterium
AAGGCCAATTGTGGCTGAGATAGCGAATGTGCGAGGCCATGTCACTCGGCCCGGTGGCACAATTAAGGCCAAGGGAAAAGATCGGAAAGGGTTCCAGCGTGGCGCAGATTGCAGCGATGTCGCTGCCGACCAGCATGGTTCCCTGCTGTTCCATGGTGACAGAGACCAGCACCGGCAATTCACAGCCAAGTTCTTCGAACACCTCAAAGCAGGCGATTAAAGCAACCTTGACCTGCAACAGGTCCTGACAGGTTTCGATTGCGAGGGCATCGACTCCGGCCTCGACCAGGGCACGAATCTGTTCAGCGAACGAAGCTGACAACTCTTCGACAGAGATATGGTTTAATGAAGGGAGCTTGGTGGTCGGGCCGACCGATCCGGCTACGTAGCAACCGGCTTGATCTCCAATCGCCGTCCGGGCATTAGCTACAGCTGCCTGGTTGATCTCTACTGTTTTATCAGCCAGATCGTACTCGGCCAACACAATCGAACTCGCACCAAAAGTATTGGTTTCAAGGACCTTGGAACCGGCAGCGATAAACGACCTGTGCAGGGCAACGATCGTCTCTGGGGCGGTGATGTTCAACAGCTCGTTACAGCCCTCACATCCTTGCCAGGCTGAATCCGGTATCGTCATCTCCTGAAGGTTGGTGCCACAGGCACCGTCGAACAACAGGATTTTTTCGTCAACAAAACTCATATCAGGTATTCCCTTTGTTTAAGCACTCAGAGATATTAGCCTTTTCCTCCGGAATTTCAATCACGCAGACAATTATTAAAGAGTCTTTCCTCGACGTTACCTGCATTTATCAGACTTTACCATCCTTCAAATCATATATTCATTGAACTGCAACAGAAAAGGCGAACCGGAGGGTTCGCCTGTAAATCACGTGTCGTGCAAGGGTCATTGTTGTTTTTGAGCATTATCAACCGCGCAGGAAACGCAGACCGCTGCCGTTTCATAAAGGCCGTTTTCCTTGTTGAGAATAGAAGCTGGCCGTAGATGCAGCGAACAGGCCACACGAAAGCAGAGATCACACGCCCTGCTCTCGGTGTCGTCAGACTTGTAATCACAGACGTGGCAAATCCAGGGAGACCTTTCCATATCGTCGCTGCAACCCATATTTAAGCTCTTAAACTTTTCTATTTGATTTGTCTCGTTGAAAGAAGAAAACAGAGCAACATTATGCCTTTGCTGACAGGCAAAAACAAGAAGGGAAACAATCAGATATCAAGGAAGGACATGTCGAAATCATCCAGGCCGACGACAAGGCAGCGGTCAAGCAATTTTGGTGCTGCCCAAATGACATGGAAAAGCTCGTTGACCATCAGTCCGGCAATAATGGCTACATTGTCCGGAGTCACTGGAATAGTCTCTTGTGGTTGCACAGCTCCGGCAAAAACATGATCGAACGACTGCGATTTCCCCGCCAGCAAGGTCAGAACCTGGCCGTGATCACCATTGAGGCCACCGTGCACGAAATAGGTTCCGCTTGAAAGCGCACGGTAAAGGGTAAATCGGCTTTTGTAGTTATCGAGGCAATCCGCCACGCCATCCACGCCAGCGGGGACTTGGAAAGTATCATCTATTCTGCCCGGCAATTCGATGATCTCGGCTGCGGAATTGATTTGATTCAGACGTTCTTTGGCAAGAGGCAACTTGGCTCGACCGATATCTTTTTCACCATAGAGCATCTGTCGGTTCAGATCGGGCCAGTCGAGGTGACCATCATCGACCAGGTAGAGTCGACCGATACCGGCGCGGACCAGAAGCTGACTGACTGTAGCACCCAAGCCACCAACACCGGCGATCAAGAGTGAAGATTCTTCTATGAATCGTTGCTTTGCAGCCCCCCAGTGGAGAATTTGACGAGAATAACGATCCGCCTTCGTCACAATCAGCCTCCGGCTCCTGGCGGGAAAAAAGCAAGAACATCACCATCTTCGACCGAAGTCTGCAGACCCTGCAGATGCAGGATATTTTTGCGATTGACCAGGATGATGGTGCCGGCGTGAGGCTCACCGTTTTCGTCGAGTAGTTTGTGTAAAAAAGGTGTCGCAATTTGTGTTTGTGTTTTGTCCAAAACACTCTGTACGGTATCGCCTTCAGTCCAGGATAGTTCTATGGCATCCCGCTTCAAAAGCATCCTGATCAGGCTGAAGAATTGGATTTTTAGCATCGTTAACCTTCCTGGAAACAGAGGTAAATCAAGCCATTCTCTGTTGGAAACCCGCATAGCTGTTGGTGCCGTTCAGAACCTGCTTGCCGGGGAAATGTGCTCGCGTACGAATCCAATGATAATAGAGACCAGCATCATTGGTCTCACCAATCAAGTTCGCTCCGATCACCTGCTGCTTTTCATTGAGGAAGACTTTGCGGAAACGACCGGTTTTCTGATCATGGACACTGACACTTGGTATGGTGTCATCCAGGCTCTCACCGATAGCGGCGACATCCACGCCGAACACCTCGGTAATGTTGTTTTTCAGACTTCCGGCATAGGCACAAGTCATATCCATCATGTTCAAAGCAGCGTTCTCGCCCTGTTCAACAGCAGTCATCCAGTTCCCCTGAACGATTGGTTCGCCAGTAACGAAATCCTTGCCTTCCGCAGCGTCGCCGGCGGCATAAATGTCAGCGTGACTGGTACGGCAGAAGTCATCAACAAGAACACCATAATTGACCTGCAAACCAGCGGCCCTGGCCAGAGCGCTGTTCGGTTCCACACCTTTGCCAACGATCAGCATGTCACTGACCAGGCAATCACCGGAGGCCAACTGTAATTGCAACCGGTCACCTTCTTCGATCACCACGATATCATTCTGTTTGTGCAATTGCAGACCGTTCTCTGCAAAACGTTTTTCGAGAATTGCCGAAGTCTCGGCATCGACCATCCGGCTCAATATACGATTGGAGCCAACCACCAGGTGCTTTTCAGCGGACGCAGGGGCATGGGAGAGGAGCGGCAGGCTGACCAGGCCGGCGCCGATCGCGGTAATGCTTTTGGCTCCTCGCATCATCTCTACCAGTTTTTCAGCATCAGCCATGTGCCGCAGCACGCTGGACCGATCGGATGCAACTTTCAATTGACGTGCTTCGGCACCGGTTGCCAGCAACAGTTTGCCGAAGGAAACACGACTGCCGTTATCCAGCTCCAGCTGCCGGTCGGCAGCATCTAGAGCAACCACGTTACGGCCGAACAGGGTTGTGAGCCCCGCCTGATTGTAATAGTCATGATCGACAATAAACAGATTGTCGCGCTCAGTTTTGCCGCCCACAAAGTAGGGTGTCAGAACCCGTGAGTAGGCCGGGCAATCCTCGCGGTCTATGATCGCCACGGAAGCGTCCGCGGCATATTTGCGCAAGGTGCGAAGCGCCTGCAAGCCTGCGGCACTATTACCAACAATGACGTAATCAAATCTTTCCGCCATGACATACCCCATTCCAATCTGTCCCCGTCCAATTCTACGGTTGCAGACTAATAGTAGGGAGGGGTACTTAACATTAACGCACCCCTCCCACAGTCACATCATTGCAGACTCAGGCAAGTCCGAGAGATTGTAGTTTTGCCCCGGTCGGAATGCCGTCGCTACCCCAACCACGGACGTCATAATAATCTGGAAGCATGGCTGACAGCTTGCACACCTCGCCCTTGGTCGGGCCATCAGGAAGAGGCTCTTCAAGCATCCGTTTCGGCAGTTTGTCCTGAGAGGGATCAATCCCTGCAGCAAGGTTGAACACGCGTTCCATGTTGTAGATGCGTTCACCGGTTTCGAGGATGCTCTCATCGGTCAGTTTGGTCCCGTTCGCCGCATTGCAGAAATTGACAAAGTGTGGCACGCCGATGCCAAAGGTGGTGAACAGGCAAACGCCGGCTGAATCGACCACGGCAGTGAAGTCCTGGAAAACTTTCAGCACGGCAGCTTTGCCCTCTGTAGCTGTTGGATCAAGCTTCTCAGGCAGACCAAGAGTCTCTGCAGAGTTGATGTAACCGCGCACATGACAGGCGCCACGGTTGCTGGTTGCGTAACCCAGGCCCATGCCCTGCACATGGCGTGGATCGTAGGCGGGGAACTCCAGTTTCTTGGAAGTCATCGACAGCTCGGGAACACCGTAGCTCTCAGCCAGGCGGTAAGAACCGAGGCCGATCTTTTTGCCGAAGCCTTCGCCTTTGCCGGTCATCTCGGTCAACTTGACCATGGCGTCGCCATCACCAAAATTCAGAGGCATGCCGATCTCTTCTTCGCTGACCAGGCCCTTCTCAAACAGTTCCATCGCACAACCGATCGTCGAACCTAAGGTGATGGGATCCATACCATACTCATTGCAGAAGTAGTTCGCCTTGATGATCGCCGGCATGTCAGAAATGCCGCAGGCCGCGCCGAGTGCCCAGAGCGTTTCGTATTCCGGGCCTTCACCTTCACCAGCATACCTGGTGTCAACGAGTTTGGTGACCCGGCCACAACTGATGATGCACCCCATGCAGCTCTTGATGCGCCTCAGTTCACCGGAAGCCAGAGCTTCACCTGAGATATCCTCAGCCCCTTCAAAGGTGCCGCTCTGCGCATTGCGGGTCGGTAGTCCGCCATTCTGATTCATGACGTTGACCAGGACTGCTGTTCCCAGCGCAGGCAGGCCCTCACTGGTGACCGGGTTTTCCTTGAGCACGCTATAGGAGTCGAGCGCTGCCTCACGAAAAGCTTTCGGATCTGCAACCTGAACACCGCCGGTCCCACGTACAGCAACAGCCTTGAGGTTCTTGCTGCCCATGACCATACCGACGCCGCTACGCCCGGCAGCGCGGTGCTTGTCGTTCATGACACAAGCGAAATGCACACCGATCTCTCCGGCCGGGCCGATACTGGCGACCTTGGCATCCCCGTGGAACTCGCTTAAGATTGCATCTTCCGTATCATTGGTCGACTTGCCCCACAGGTGGACAGCGCCAACCAGTTCGGCCTTGCCGTCGCGAACCTGCAGGTAAACCGGGTGTTCCGACTTGCCTTCGAAGATGATCATATCGAAGCCGGCATACTTTAGCTCACTGGGGAAGTAACCGCCAGAGTTGGAACAGGCGATTGTGCCGGTGAGGGGCGACTTGGTTATGACCATGTAACGACCATTGGCGGCACCGTAAGTGCCAGTCAGAGGCCCGGTGGCCATGATCAATTTGTTCTCCGGACTCATCGGCTCTACATCCGGAGAGACCTCTTCTGTAAAATATTTTGAACCGAGCCCGCGGCCACCAATGTAGTCGTTGGCCCATCCTTCGTTGAGAGCTTCGACCTTGCAAGTCCCAGCCTTCAAGTCAACACGCAGCAATTTACCTTTCCATGCCTTATCCATATCAGACCTCCATTTGCCCATCTTTCATCGTGTTGACAAAACGCAGCACCTTCTGCCGCAGCGGCTTATCCTCCTCACCCAGAGTCAAACACTGAGTCGGGCAGAAAGCCACGCACTCTGGCGTGTCCCCTGCGCAGAGGTTGCACTTGTCCGCCTTGCCTGTACTGTCGACATACTTGATCATACCGAATGGGCAGGCGCTGACACAGGTTCGACAGCCGACGCATTTGACATCGTCGACGGTGACAACGCCACTGGACATGTCTTTAGTAATGGCATTCTTCGGACAGGACTTCTCGCACCATGGTTCATCACACTGCATACAGGTTACCGTGATGAACTTGGCTTCCTCGATGAAAACTTCGTTGTAGATACGGGTACGGCTGGGGGCGAACTCACCGACGTTCTTGAAAGAACAGGCCAGCTCGCAGGTTTTGCAGCCAACACATTTGGCTGGTTCGATGCGAATTAATTTTTGCATATGCAACCTCCCTTGCTTTTGTCTGGATCCATATATAAGGAGCTATCGGATTCAGTCGTTAGAAACCCATGTTGCGTCAACACTGTATATGGAAGAACCGAAAGAGACTTGGTCACTCCACTGGGGAGAATGATGACCAACCTACAAATCGACTTAATCAAAGCACTGGCAGTTTATCAGGGAAGCGACAAACCCTTGACATTGCAAAATATCAGAAAAAAGTCCGGATGTTACATAAAGTTTTTTCGTCAGAATGAAAACGTTCAATAGAAACCAAATAACACACGACAACCGTTAGTCAAATCGAAAACAAAAAACCGCACTTCGGTACAAGGGTTTAAGTTAAGGGTTCAATCACGTTCATCGCCCCCACCCTGACCCATACCTTCGTATAGCGCTAAAACATCAATAAGGTCAAACAGATAAAAAGACGCCAACCAGGCTTTCAGTGCCCTTTATTTTTGCTGTCACACCATAATCCCCACAGCCCAGAGTCTCATCGTTGGAAACTCTATCGAATACATTATGCGCTTTCCCGTTGCGCGGGGCGCGTGAAAGGCTATAATACGGGGCAATTTTATTAACCGGCACTGATGTGCAGGTCATCAACTGAGGGAATCTATGGAAGCGGAAAGAGGCGCGGGAAAAATCGCCAAGTGTTTGCGCTTGATGCTCAATGACAAGCCGGGGCATCTGGCAAGCGTGACAGCGGCTATTGCAAAGCAGAGTGCCAGTGTCGGCGACATCCACCTGGTCCGTGTGGGACGGACACACAACACACGCGAGATCGTTGTCTACGTAGACTCTGATCAACAGTTTGAGGATGTGATTGATGCCATCGCGAGCCTCGAAGGCATCATCGTTGAGGATGTGATCGATCTGGTCCATCAGGTGCACGAAGGGGGAAAGATATCCACTCGAAGCCGAGTGAGGATCGAGACCATCACGGATGTGCGCCAGATCTACACGCCGGGAGTCGCAGCCATCTGCAAGGATATTCAACGATCTCCTGAACTTGCCTACAAATACACCGCCATCCCGAACCAGGTCGCCATCGTCACCAACGGCACGGCGATCCTTGGCCTCGGTGACATCGGGGCGGTCGCCGGCATGCCGGTCATGGAAGGGAAGTCGGTGCTTTTCGACCACCTGGTCGGCGTTAGCGGGGTCCCGATTCTGATTCAGAACCGTGACCCACAGGTGATCATTGAAACAGTGCGCAACATTGCGCCGACTTTTGGCGCCATCAAACTCGAGGACATCAAGGCTCCTGAATGTTTCGAAATCGAAGACGTTCTTGATGCAGAGCTCAACATCCCGGTGATGCACGACGACCAGCACGGCACAGCAGTCGTGGTGCTGGCCGCCTTACTTAACGCCACCCGCTTCTCAGGTCTGATGCTGAGAAAATCAGTGGTCGGCATAATCGGTCTGGGAGCGGCCGGGATGGGAATCAGCAAGCTCCTGCTCTCCTACGGGGTCAAAAACCTGATCGGCACCGATCTCGACGAGACCGCCTGTGAACGGCTGGTTGCCGCAGGGGGGGAAGCGGAGACTCTGGACGATGTCCTGAAAAAAGCACATGTTGTCATCGCTACGACCGGCTGCCAGGGTCTGATCAAACCGGACATGGTACGCAAAGGATCGGTCATTCTTGCTCTTTCCAATCCAAACCCCGAGATCGAACCGGATGCTGCCATACGCGCAGGAGCATCGTTTGCTGCCGACGGCAAAAGCGTCAACAACGCTCTCGCCTTCCCTGGATTGTTCCGGGGCGCACTGAACGTTCGAGCAACAACAATCAACAACAAGATGAAGATTGCCGCAGCCCAGTGCATCGCCCGACATGCGGAAGAGAATGAACTGGTTCCATCCCTCCTACACCCCGATGTTCACAAGGAAGTTACGGCTGCGGTGGAACGCGCGGCCCTTGAATCTGGGGTTGTAAAACACTGGGGTTGAGATTGAACAAAATATTTATGTAAAATGCCCTGCCGGGATGATCGGCAGGGCATTTTTTGTTCTTAATTTGGTGTCCAAGCTCGGAATTGTTACCTTTCCTATTGACTGCCCTGCTCAAGACGCTGGGTCAGGATATGCCACTTGGGTCGTTGCCAGCTCTGCCGGAAGACATCCAGGTCAGACTCTCTCGCCAGCCCTGAGGCTTCCTGACCATCGAGAAAGCGAATCATCTCAAACTGCTGATCGTCAGTAGCGTAAGTCATATCAAAGTGACGGGCAAATTCGTTGGCCGGTGTGACCGGGCGGTTCATGACTTCGATCAGCGGCAGCTTCAAGCCAGGGACTCTCCCATCATCTTCATAGGCCTTGACAATCAACTCGGTGCAAACCAGGGCTGAGTCGGTACGGAAATCGAAGTCGAAATCATAGGGTCGACCTGTGTAATGGAGGGCACGTAGAATCGCGCGGGCCTTTGCTCTCTTCGGTAAGATTGGTCTCAATACGACCAGAGAGTCACCTTCGGCGGAGTGTTCCAGTGTTGTCCATGAGACCCCTTCGCTGATCGCTTCAATAACGCGCGGTGCATGTCCATTTTCTTGGGGTTTCTGTCCGGCCTGGTAGGTCGCTGGCTCCTGGCTTTTCAACAGTTCTTCAAACGCCCCACTCACTTCCCCTTGGGAGGCAACCCATTCTTTAGTAGGCAAATCATCGAAGTAACGACTGCGTTCCTCTGCGGTACCAACGTAAAGCGCAGCATGCGGCCAAAAACCGGGCAGACCTATGTTCGATAAATACCATTCACGACGAACCAGCAGCACATCGCCCGGTTCGAGAACAGATTGTAATTCAACAATCTGAGCCTGACTGATCAGGGCCGTTGTCGGTCGCCAAACTTTGGTGTCACCCATCCATTCCGCTACGCCCTTTTGTACCGGCATCCAACCTGTTTTGGTCAGATCCTGAACGATTTGCAGAGCATTCTCAGCGGTATGCTTAGGTCCTTGCCAGCGACCGGCTTGCCAGAGCTGCTGCCGATCCTCTTCCAATCCGACAGTAAACGACAGACGAGAATCCTCACCATAGTATTTGTAGAGCAGATCGAGGCGAGCAAAGTCGGCACCACGCAGCACATTAAGAAAACGGAATTTGAGACGAGTGTAAGTCTGTTCAGGCAAACCGATCTCGGGAACTGGCTCATTGAGCATAATATGCATGGCCGGGTTACGTTCGATCAAAGTGATGTATTCGAGAGAAAACCGGTATTGGCTGAGAAATGCCGCGTAGGCAAGGCGAAAGTCCTGAGGGTCGTCACTGCGCCGGTAACGAGTGAAGGTCGTTTCTGTTAGAGTGTCAAAGGCCAGAACGTGGTCAAGAAATCTCTGCCAGTTCCCCCACAACTCCATACGACCCGCACGTGACAGCTGTTGCGGCTTGTGATCTTTGTCAACAGGGAACAGCTCTTCGCGCAGATCGAGCTGTTGGACCAATGCCGCCATGCCGGTTCGTAGAGCCATAACTTCCTGGATCTGGCCGCTGTTGTCGGATGACTTGAATTTTTGTGCTGTACTGACTGTTGGTATGGTGAGAAGAGTGCAAATCATAAAGGACAATGTAATGACAAGTCTTAATGTGCTTCGCCCCCAGCACCAGGTTTCCAGACAATCAGCAATCGCGTATGTTCTCATCCCCACCCCCTGAGCAGAGGCCCATAAAACACCAAAACGTTAATGATGTCAAACAACTGGGCCGCTAAATTTTGCTAAGCAATCGTCACAAAGCAACAGTGAATTTCTTGACCCGTATAAAAGAACAGGTATTATTCTTCATAGTTTCGACAAAACCTCCAAACACAAAAGGACTCGCAAATGATAATTCGCTCTTTCAATCCCCCCGTCCGCACCCTGATGGGCCCCGGCCCCTCTGATGTTCACCCACGTATTCTTGAGGCCCTTTCCCGACCGACTATCGGTCATTTAGACCCGGCCTTTATTACCATGATGGATGAGCTGAAAGAACTTATGCAGTACGCCTTCCAGACTGAAAATGCCATGACCATGCCGGTCTCTGCTCCGGGCTCAGCCGGCATGGAGACTTGCTTTGCCAACCTGGTTGAACCGGGCGACAAGGTCATCGTCTGTCAAAATGGTGTCTTTGGCGGGCGCATGAAGGAGAACGTCGAACGCTGTGGCGGCATTGCGGTGATGGTTGAAGATACCTGGGGCGAAGCCATTGATGCCGATAAACTTGAAGAGGCACTGAAAGCCAATAGCGATGCCAATATCGTAGCCATGGTCCATGCCGAGACTTCCACAGGCGTGCAGTCTGATGTCGAAGCCCTGGTTAAGCTAGCCCATGCACATGACTGCCTGACCATAGTCGACACGGTAACCTCTCTGGGAGGGACACCGGTTAAGGTGGATGCCTGGGGAATCGACGCTATTTATTCCGGTTCCCAGAAATGCCTTTCCTGCACCCCCGGTCTCTCTCCAGTCAGTTTCAATGAACGTGCCCTGGAGAAAATACGTAATCGTAAGACCAAGGTGCAAAGCTGGTTTATGGACCTGAACCTGGTTATGGGCTACTGGGGCGAAGGCGCCAAACGAGCCTACCACCACACGGCTCCGATCAACGCTCTCTACTCTCTGCATGAAGCACTGTTGATGTTAAGAGAAGAAGGCCTGGAAGCTGCCTGGGCCCGTCACCAGAAGAACCATCTGGCACTCAAAGCTGGACTTGAGGCCATGGGATTGACATTCATTGTCAAGGAGGCTGATCGTCTACCGCAGCTGAATGCCGTCAGCATTCCCGCCGGGGTTGAAGATGCTGTCGTTCGCAGTCGCCTGCTCAACGAGTACAACTTAGAAATTGGTGCCGGGCTCGGCGCCCTGGCCGGGAAGGTATGGCGGATCGGCCTGATGGGTCATTCCAGCCGTGCCGAGAATATCCTCCTTTGTGTGGGTGCGCTTGAATCGGTGCTGGGAGAGATGGGAGCTGACATCAAGTGCGGTGTCGCTTTACCCGCCATGCAGCAGGCCCTGGATAAGTAGGAATAGCAGTTCGCCACACTTAAGAGATAGAGATTATGTTGAAAGTAAAAAGTCCGAAGGGGTTTCCCTTCGGACTTTTCTCGGGCTGCTGATAAAGTTCTGTGTTGTGTCAATAATTGAAGTTTGAAAGGGAGCAGCAGATTGTTAATCTGTTGCTCTCAGTTTTTTAAGGCTAAAGAAGGACCGGCGGGTCGCGTCCCGCCAGACGCCATCCTTTTTGTCCAAGCGGCCACAAAAAGGATGCAAAAAAGGCCTTGCTCCTGGCGG
>CAZXBD010000034.1:0-25307 GCA_964638305.1 uncultured Geobacteraceae bacterium
AAGATGGCCAACATCAAGACGCTCGGCGATCTGGTGCGGCGCAGTGAGGCAGAGATGCTGAAGTACAAGAATTTCGGGCGCAAGAGCCTGCGCGAAATCTCCGAGATTCTCGAGGGAATGGGTTTGCAGTTTGGTAGCGACATCACGTCCTACATGCAGGAACCCGAAGAACAGGTTCACGTGGAAGGATAGGTAGATGAGACACCAGGTTGCAGTGCGTAAGCTCGGCAGGACCACATCGCATCGGCGAGCCATGCTGCGCAATATGGTGACCTCGTTCTTTGAACACGAGAAAATTACCACTACCGATGCACGCGCCAAGGAATTACGCAAGTTGGCCGAGAAGCTGATCACCATGGCAAGACGCGGTGATTTGCATTCCCGTCGTTTGGCGATGCAAGTTATTCGTGACAAGAAAACGGTTGCCAAACTGTTTGAAACGATTGCGCCTCGCTATACTGATCGTCCTGGTGGTTATACAAGAATCATCAAGCTGGGCCACCGTGCTGGTGATAACGCAGCTCTTTCAATGATCGAACTTGTCGAAGAAGAACTCGTTACCAGGCCGAAGAAGAAAAAGGCACCTGCCAAAAAAGCTGCAAAGAAGGTAGTTGCACCAGTCGAAGAAGCACCGGCTGAAGAAGCACCAGTCGAAGGAGCACCGGCTGAAGAAGCACCAGTCGAAGAAGCACCTGCTGAAGAGGCACCAGTCGAAGAAGCACCTGCTGAAGAGGCACCGGCTGAAGAGACTAAAAAAGAAAAGTAAGTTCGCAGAAAATAGTAAACTTTTAAGCCGGGTGAGACCTTATCTCTCACCCGGCTTTTCTGTGGGGCTGTAGCCCAAATAAAGACTATATCTATGCAGCACACTTGTTGATCACACAAGTTCGCAAAGTGCTGTTTCTAGCCAATTGATTGCAAAGTGGCGTGAAATATATCCCACAAGTTAGGGTTTTTGAGAATTGTCCACAATGGCCGACTTTGAAGCCTTGAAACCTCCTGACACAACTTTCAAACACCCTGATTTTTGACGTTTAAGCTCAATCAGCGTATATTGCCAAGTATGTCAGTTGCTTGGTGAATAGGAATCAGGGGGTACGACAAGAAATGACCATAGGCCATCTACCAGAAAAGGGGATGGTTTTTTGTATTTATGGCTTGTGGCCCTTAACTCGGTATTTGTTCTTCAGTAATTAGACGACTTCGGCCTGATAAGTCTTTTTTGACAAAGGCTTGGTGCATTAACTTAAACCGTCTACCTGCGGAGCGATATCAAGCGTGCCCGCTAGTAGAATCAATGTTATATGCAGAGAATAAATGGAGGGAAAAATGCATAAATACATTCTCAAAAACTTGCTTCTCAGCCTTATCTTCGTACTAGCATTCTTCAGCCTTGCAAACTCTACAGTCATCAGCTTTGACGACTTAGGGCAAGGTTTGGTTCCCGATAGTTATGCTGGTATCACATGGGGAACATCTACCCTTTCCCAGCCATACGCAGATTCAACCTCATTCGTTGTAATGAACGACCCAACATACGCCACACCAAACTCGTCACCAAATTTCGTAATTAATGGTTATGGTGTGCCAGATCTTTGGTTCGAATTTTCATCGCCAGTAACTTTCCAAGGCGCGTGGTTTTCATCTCCCCTCAATAACGGGTATGCAGCAGAAAAAGTTCGCTTCGTAGACAACCTGGGACAGACATCCCAGTGGCTCGGCCTTCTAGATACCCCCCAATTTCTAGCCGCAGACTTTTTAAACTCAACGAAAATCTTTATTGAACCAATCCTCACTTTTTCCGGAACAGAAATAAATGGTGGTTGGTATGCAACGGACGACATCACCTACAACTCATCAACCCCAGTACCAGAGCCAGCGACAATTCTTCTGCTCACCGCTGGGTTAATCGGAATAGCTGTCTTCAGAAAAAAGCATATAACAATTTAATCAACCGGACGGAAAATACGTCTGTGCAAATTTGAAAAGAAAAATCTAAAATTTCGGTGGGTCACGCAAGTTCGCGTCGCCGCCGGTTATCATGAACCGTTAACTGTCCTATAAACCACGCTCCTGAGACTAAAAACTGGGTGTGTTAGGACCGAGGTGTTGAGACAGGCATGGAAATATAAATATGTATAAGCCAGAAAAAATAGTTTGGTCTGAATCTGACTTTGAAGTCATGGGGTGGCATGACTGCGTTATTTACGGCATTCAATTTGACGACAATATTGCACTTGATATTGACTATATTTTTAAATGGGTTTTGGACGAAAACAGCAATACTTATAAGTTCTGGATATCCCCAGCTACACTTATTTTTAAGCAACCACGAAACCTCAAAATTGATATAGATCTAGAGTTTGTCAATGGGTTGGAAATTGCTTATTTGTACCAGAAGGAACTTGAAAACAAAGAATATGAATATCATATCGAGACTCAGGAAGGGGATATCCGGCTAACTGCAACAGGGTATCAACAACACATCAGAAAAGATCCAATTCTCAAAACAAGCCAATGCTTAACAGAAGAAGAAAGAGAAGGATATAAAACGGAGATTAAATTGAAGACCGTCTAAGCTGTTGCCCACCAGGCAACAAGAGTCTTGGTCGGTGATGAACTTAAACGTTGGAGAAGTGTGTCAACACCACGCCCCTGGGACGTGAAATCGGGTGTGTCAGGAGCTTGGTGAATAGGACAATTACATAGGAGGTATTATGGCTTTGAATGTTATGTGTAGGGGGATTGTCTGTACATGTTTATTAATCATCTTGGTTCCATTTTCTGGTCTCGCTGAGATGACAAAGGATGAGATAAACTCTTTAAAAGCTGCATCTTTGAATTGTGAGGTTGAAGCGTTCTCAAACTATATGCCGGACGAAACACGCATAAAGGTTGTAAATGCAGCAAACAAAATGGAGAAAATTCGCAACATCAGGGATTCTATTTATACAAAAAGCGTCAACATGTTTGGAGATGGAGTCATAAAGAATAAAACAGGCATACAGATTCCAATATCTGGGCAAGATTATAGATGGGCAAACGTTTTTGGGCCACAGTGGGATGAAATGGTTAATACCTATCCCGATGGGCCATTCTACTTCAATATCAATGCATACTTTGCTTGGGAACAAGAGTGTGACGTTGTTCGTAGATTTCAGGCATGTTTAGAGGATAATAGCTTTTGCTCTGATTATCATATTGAAGGGTCTGTGTTACGAGTAACTAAAGTTGAAAATTCATGGAACCTTCTCTTTGACTTACCACCTCAGTCGACTCAACAAGCGGAAAAGATAACGTCGCTGGTTATCAACTTATCGCTCTGGGTAGATGAATATTTAGACGAACACAAAGATACATACCCGAATGAAGATTTTAAGTATCAATTTGCTTCCGACTATTTCATGGCGATGAAAGAAATTACCCAACTTATGCAGTGAAGTGATTGTGCCAACACCACTGGGACATGAAAACGAGTGTGTCAGGACCGAGGTGAATAGGACAGTTTTTATAACAGTTAACCGTGTCCACTTTTCGTGGGTAAGAGCAATGTGAACAATGATTTCAATAGGACTGGTTCTAATCACTTTCGGCGCTCTTGTCGCCTTTATATCGCACCAAATTGCATTCAAAAGGCGAATCTACTGGGCCGCCCCGACAATCAGTGGCTTCAAAAAAAGGAAACAAATATCTGAGTCGAAGCTGTTTTGCTATGTCGTAGGTTTTTCAGGTTTTCCTTTCGCAATATTTTTCTTCTTTCTGGCTTACAGATGTTTTGTCGGAGCGTAAAGGTGTCTTATAAGTCACGATTAACAGTAACAACCAACAGCTACCGGAATGGATTACTATTAATCCTCCCGCAACTCATTCTCAGATTACCTAGAGATTTTTAGAAGAAGTTTTAAGGGTATTTGCTGAAATAGTTGATAACTCAGATCTCTATTCGATTCCCGTCACTCCCACCAAAAGAAAAGCCCAACTGCAACGCGGTTGGGCTTCTACATATACATCGTACATATTGTGAACCGATATAGGGAAGGTGTTCCTAAGTTGGGGGTGATTCCCGTCCTTACTGATCCTATTGCAGAATTCTGGTCAGTTAGCTTCCGGGGGGATCGGTGGGCCGTCTGGTGGATTCTGTACATCGAGTAATTCAATCTCGAATATAAGATCTTTGTCCGCTAGCGGGTGGTTCGCATCAAGGGTTACGGAGTCATCCGTAATCTCCCGGACCATGACACACAGAAGGCTGCCGTCTTCGTTGGTTATTTGCAGTTGCCCGCCTAAATGAAGTTCCACATCCTCATTGAGAAGGCTGCGGTCAACCTGTTCGAGAAGCTCTGGCTTGCTTTGTCCATAAGCTTTATCGTAGGGGATCGTAACTGTTTTGCTTTCGCCCTTGCACATACCCTCAACAGCATCTTCAAAGCCAGGGATTACTTCCTGTTTGCCTATAATGAACTGCAAGGGCCGATCCTCTGGGGATTGGTCGAAAACTGTTCCGTCACTTAAGGTGCCTGTGTAGTGAACGGTTGCTGTGTCCTGTTTTTTTGCGGGTATCATGTGCTCTCCTTAAGTCCGACTGTTGTGACCTGCTGATGCTCTCAATCAAGATTTGAATGCATACCAAGTCAGCACTTTTTGGTCAATCATTTATTGATTAAGAGAGTGCTGGCTCTCTTGTTATTTTTCAGCCTTCATGCTAACTTACCGCGCTTAAACCCATAAGGAAACAGCATGTATTCGCCATCTCGTGAAGAGTTCTTAAATCTGACCCGCCAAGGCAACCTGATTCCTGTTTATCGGGAAATCCTGGCAGATATGGAAACCCCGGTTTCGGCTTTCTGTAAGATCGATGACCGGAAAAGTGCCTTTCTGCTGGAAAGTATCGCTGGCGGCGAGAAGTGGGCGCGCTATTCCTTCCTCGGTGTTGGCTCCGGTCGTGCTTTCAGGTGCCGTGGCGATCATTTTGAAATTCTCGAAAATGGTGAACCAGTCGAGGCCGGTGTAACCAGGAACCCCCTGGTTGAATTAAAAGAATTCCTCTCTCCCTATCAGCCTGTAGTTTTGCCGGAGTTACCGCGTTTTTTCGGTGGCGCGGTTGGCTACCTCGGCTATGACATGGTTCGTCACATTGAGGAACTGCCCAACCTCAATGAGCCTGAGATTGGTGCCTATGACAGCTGGTTCCTGATTACCGAGACATTGCTGATTTTTGATAATATGCAGCAGAAGATCAAGGTCTTGAGTAATGTTCATTTGCGTGAAGGTGATGATCCCGAGGCCTTGTATGATGAGGCCGTAAAACGTATCGATGGCATGGTTGCCAAGTTACGCAAACCTTTGCCCGCACGTACGGCCAGAACCGGAACTGCGAAGACGGCAGAATTGCAATCCAACTTTAGTCGCCCTGATTTTGAATCAGCCGTTGAACGCTGTAAAGATTATGTTCGCTCCGGTGATGTTATCCAGGTGGTTCTTTCGCAGAGGTTCTCCGGTGACCTTGATGCCGACCCTTTTGATGTTTATCGTGCCCTGCGGACAATCAACCCCTCTCCCTATATGTTTTACCTGCAGTTCAACGAGACCCGTGTTATCGGTTCCTCTCCTGAAGTCCTTGTGCGTAAGGAGGGCAATCATGTTGAGGTTCGTCCGATTGCCGGAACCCGACCACGAGGCTGCAACGTTGATGAAGACCAGCGCCTCGAAAAAGAACTTTTGGCTGACCCCAAAGAGGTGGCTGAGCATATTATGCTGGTTGATCTCGGACGCAACGATCTGGGCCGGGTCTGTGCCACCAGTTCCGTGCAGGTCGACGAATTGATGGTCATAGAACGCTACTCGCATGTTATGCATATCGTCTCCAACGTCAGTGGACAACTTCTGCCCGGGCAAGACGCCCTGGATGTCTTCTCCGCGACCTTTCCGGCAGGAACCTTGAGTGGTGCTCCGAAAATTCGCGCCATGGAGATTATCGAGGAGCTTGAGCCGGTGCGCCGTGAGATCTATGGCGGGGCGGTAGGTTACATCTCTTTTGATGGTAATATGGACCTGGCTATCGCAATCAGAACCCTGGTGGCCCATGAGAATCGGATCCATCTTCAGGCCGGTGCCGGTATTGTCGCTGATTCAAATCCGGCTGCTGAATATGATGAAACCGTCAACAAGGCAATGGGCGTCAAATTGGCTATAGAATTGGCACGGCAGGGACTAGACTGAAATGCTGCTGATGATCGACAATTACGACTCATTTACGTATAACCTGGTGCAATACCTGCGCGAGCTGGGTGAAGAGGTTGTGGTTTATCGTAACGACAAGATTACCCTTGCCGAGATCGAAAAGCTGCAACCGGAACGACTGGTTGTCTCACCTGGGCCGTGCACCCCGAATGAGGCCGGAATTTCAGTGTCAGCAATTAACCACTTTGCAGGCAAACTGCCTATCCTTGGTGTCTGTCTTGGCCATCAGTCAATCGGGCAGGCTTATGGTGGTCGGATCGTGCGCGCCGAACGGTTGATGCACGGCAAGACCAGTCCGATTTTTCATGATGGGCGTGAGCTCTTTGTCGGACTTCCTGATCCTTTTGATGCGACCCGTTACCATTCTTTACTGGTCGAGCGGAGTACGCTGCCGGAGAGTCTGGAAGTAACAGCGTGGACAGAAGAGGGCGAGATCATGGGTATGCGTCACCGTGAACTGCCTGTTTGGGGTATGCAGTTCCACCCGGAGTCGATCCTGACCTTAGTCGGTATGGATATGCTGAAGAATTTCCTGGAGATGACGTCTTAATCAGGGACGAGAAAACCGGTATGATAAGAGCTGTCCCTGGAGGGAAAAATGATCAAGGAAGCGATTGCTAAAATTGTTTTGCAGCAGGATCTGTCTGAAGCCGAGATGGTTGAGGTGATGAATCAGGTTATGGGAGGAGAGGCGACTTCAGCCCAGGTTGGTGCGTTTATAACTTCTCTGCGCATGAAGGGTGAAACCATTGAAGAGATTACTGGTGCTGCCCGGGTTATGCGCGACCATGCCACACCCATTCATGTTGGCAAGGCCCTTGATATAGATCGGGAAGAGATCAATCTTGATCGTGAAACGATCCTGGACACCTGCGGAACGGGCGGCAGTGGCACGAGAAGCTTTAATATTTCTACGACCGTTGCTTTCGTCGTGTCTGCCTGCGGCGTCAAGGTGGCCAAACACGGCAACCGCAGTATCTCCTCGGCATGTGGTAGCGCCGATGTTCTGGAAGCCCTGGGTGTCAATCTGAATGTGACCCCACAACAGGTTGAATCCTGCATTAACGAAATTGGCGTCGGATTTCTGTTTGCACCGGCTCTGCATGGAGCGATGAAGCATGCGATCGGTTCGCGCCGGGAAATCGGTATCCGTACGATTTTTAACATCCTGGGTCCTTTAACTAATCCTGCAGGAGCTGACCGCCAGGTGCTCGGTGTTTATGATGAGGGTTTGGTTGAGGTCCTGGCCAGGGTCTTGGTCAAACTGGGTTGTAAGTGTGGCTTTGTCGTACATGGCCTGGACGGCATGGATGAAGTAACCCTGACTGGTCCGACGCGCATTGGTGAGATTCGAGATGGCGCAGTGAGCCTTTCGACGATTGAACCGGAGGACTTCGGCCTGCGCCGCTGTCATCTGACTGACCTCCAAGGAGGAGATGCCGTCGCGAATGCTGCCATTGTCACGGGTGTCCTGGCAGGCGATGCAGGATCGAAGCGGGAGATTGTTTTGTTGAACGCTGCTTATGCACTGGTCGCTGCGGGGTTAGTTGAAAATGTCGAGGCTGGGCTTGAAAGAGCCCGCGCCGCGATTGATGACGGTCTGGCCATGGCCAAACTGGAAGGGCTCGTTGCCTTGACGAACGCTTGATATGATTCTCGATAAGATTGCCGAACATAAACGCGAGGAAGTCGCCCAGGCCAAGAGACGTCGGTCCCTTGCCTCTCTGCAGAGCGGTGTCAGCGAACTTGAAGACCAGCCAAGAGGTTTTCTGCGAGCACTGCGTGCAGCATCCGACTCGGGTTGGACTGCGGTGATTACAGAGGTTAAAAAAGGTTCTCCCAGTAAAGGGGTGATTCGTGAAGATTTCGATCCTCTGACAATTGCGGAAACTTATCAGGAGAACGGTGCCACCTGTCTGTCGGTGTTGACTGACGAGCACTTTTTCATGGGCCACTTGTCCTACCTCGGTAAAATCAGGGAAGTCGTAAACCTGCCGCTACTGCGCAAGGATTTTATCTGTGATCCTTATCAGATTTATGAAGCTCGGGCTGCCGGTGCCGACGCAATTCTGCTGATTGCCGCTATGCTTGATGTCGGGCAATTGGCAGAGTACAATGAACTCGCTTCAGAGCTGCACCTCGATGTGCTGTTGGAAGTCCACGATGAGTCGGAGTTGGAGATGGCACTCACCACTGACTGCGAACTGATCGGCATCAATAATCGCAACCTGCAGACCTTTGAAACAGATCTTGCGACAACCGAACGCTTGCTGCCACTGATCCCTGCCAGCCATTTTGTTGTTGCAGAGAGTGGTATCGCCTGTCGCGGCGATGTCTTGCGTTTACAGCAAGCTGGCGCTAAAGGTTTCCTGGTTGGAGAATCGTTGATGCGTGAAGACGATATTGGCAGTAAGCTACGTGAACTACAGGGCGAAACGAATTAAGTGAAGAAGTCCTTCTGATCCTATAACTCTTAACGTCAAGGAGATGCCTCATGCAGAGTAAAATTCTTCTCAGCGAAGACCAGCTTCCGAAGCAGTGGTACAATATCATTCCGGATATGCCCGGGCAGATGGCTCCGGTTATCCACCCCGGGACTTTGCAGCCGGTAACCCCGGATGATCTTCTCCCTCTCTTCCCTATGGGGCTCATTGAACAGGAAGTCTCGCAGGAGCGCTGGATTGATATTCCGGATGAAGTCCGCGATATTTACAAACTGTGGCGGCCCTCCCCCATGTTTCGGGCTCATCAGCTGGAAAAGGCCCTCGGTACCCCTGCGAAGATTTATTACAAATATGAGGGTGTTTCGCCTGCGGGTTCGCATAAGCCAAATACAGCGGTCCCCCAGGCCTACTACAACAAGATTGCAGGGACCAAGCGGATCGCTTCTGAAACAGGAGCCGGTCAGTGGGGCTCCTCAATTGCCCTGGCTTGCCAGCACTTTGGTCTTGAATGTACCGTTTACATGGTCAAGGTCTCTTACGGTCAGAAACCTTATCGTAAAAGCATGATGCAGTTGTGGGGCGCAGAAGTGTTCCCCTCTCCATCAGACAAAACCAATGCCGGGCGGGCTATTCTGGCCAAGGACCCGAATAACCAGGGCTCCCTGGGGATCGCCATCAGCGAAGCGGTGGAAGATGCAGCGACCCATGAAGATACCCGCTACTCGCTTGGCAGCGTACTGAACCATGTTTGTATGCACCAGACGATTATTGGTCTTGAAGCCAAGGAGCAGATGAAGATTGCCGGCGATTACCCTGATGTGGTCATCGGTTGCCATGGCGGTGGTTCGAACTTTGCCGGCCTGGCTTTCCCCTTTGTTTCAGACAAGGCAAACGGCAAAGATGTTCGCCTCCTGGCGGTAGAACCAGCCAGTTGCCCGACGCTGACCAAAGGCGTTTACGCTTTTGATTATGGCGACACAGCGAAGATGGCACCGATTTCCAGGATGTACACTCTCGGCCATGATTTCATGCCGCCTGGTATCCATGCAGGTGGTTTGCGCTACCACGGCGCCTCTCCACTGGTCTCGCAATTGGTGCACGAAGGCGTTGTTGAAACCAAAGCGGTCCCGCAGACGGCCTGCTTTGAGGCTGCAGTGCTCTTCGCTCGTACCGAGTCAATTATCCCTGCGCCCGAATCGTCTCACGCCATTCGTGGTGCGATTGACGAGGCTCTGCAGGCCAAGGAAGAAGGCAAGGAGAAGACCATTCTCTTTAACCTCTCCGGGCACGGTCACGTTGATATGGCAGCGTACGATGCCTACTTCAATAACGAATTGGAAGATTATGAATATCCGGAAGCGGCGATCAAAGAATCGTTGTCGCATTTGCCAAAGGTTGACTGATTAATGACAGGCTACGGGGTGCCGCGGGTGAAAATCTGCGGCATCACTAATCTTGAAGATGCGCGTCACGCCTCGGCGTGTGGGGCGGATGCTCTCGGTTTTGTCTTCTACCCGGGCAGCCCCCGGTTCGTTGATCCGGATACGGCCAGGCGCATTATCGCTGACTTGCCGCCTTTGGTGACGACCGTAGGCCTGTTTGTTAATGAGCCCCCGGCCCGTATCCGTGAGATGGTAGAATTTTGTGGTCTAAACACGGTACAATTACATGGTGATGAAGAACCGAGTCAGTGCGACTATCCTCCCTGTCGAGTGATCAAGGCCTTACGCTTGAAGGGGCAGGTCGCGGACTCCCTGTTAACTTCGTATAGGGTCTCTGCTTTGTTGCTCGATGCGTATGTTGCGAACCAGTTTGGTGGTACCGGTCACTGTTGCGATTGGGAGCAGGCCGCGGCTGTTGCTGCACAGTATCGGGTCATTCTGGCTGGCGGGCTCAGCCCGGAGAATGTTGCCGAGGCAGTACACCAGGTTCGTCCCTACGGAGTAGATGTTTCCAGCGGGGTTGAAAAAGAGCCTGGGCAGAAAGACCCGGAAAAAGTTGCACGGTTTGTCCGTATGGCCAAGGAGGCCTGTTAAGTGAGCTATCAAGAACCTGATTCCCGTGGGCATTTCGGCCAGTTCGGTGGACGTTACGTCGCTGAAACCCTGATGCCGGCCTTGCTGGAGTTGGAAAAGAGCTATAATGAATGTCAGACTGACCCTGAGTTTCAGTCTGAATTCAAGACTTATCTTAAAGATTATGTCGGTCGACCAAGCCCTCTATATTTTGCACAGAGGCTCACGGAACATCTGGGTGGTGCTAAAATTTACCTGAAGCGTGAGGACCTGAATCATACCGGTGCCCACAAGGTCAACAACACGGTTGGACAAATCCTGTTGGCCCGGCGAATGGGCAAACGCAAGGTGATTGCCGAAACCGGTGCCGGACAGCATGGCGTCGCAACGGCAACCGTCGCTGCACTCTTCGGCATGGAATGCGATGTTTTCATGGGGACAGAGGATATCCGGCGCCAGTCTCTAAATGTCTTTCGCATGAAACTGCTCGGTGCCCGTGTTCATGAAGTAACGAGCGGTACCGCCACCCTCAAAGATGCCATGAATGATGCCCTGCGGTACTGGGTGACTCATGTACGCGATACCTTTTATGTTATTGGTACAGTCGCCGGTCCGCATCCTTACCCACAGATGGTTCGGGATTTTCAGTCGGTAATTGGCCATGAGTCCAAGGAACAGATGCTTGCCGCTGAAGGCCACCTGCCAGATGTGGCTGTGGCCTGTATTGGTGGCGGTTCAAATGCCATGGGCCTCTTTCACCCATTTATTGATGACGCCTCAGTGCGGTTGGTTGGCGTCGAGGCCGCTGGTCTTGGTGTGAAAACGGACAAGCATGCTGCCAGTATTTCTGCTGGTCGGGTCGGTGTTCTGCATGGCAACAAGACCTATCTTCTGCAGGATGACGATGGCCAGATACAGCATGCTCATTCTGTCTCTGCAGGTCTTGACTATCCTGGTGTCGGCCCGGAACATGCTCTTCTCAATGATCTCGGTCGTGCTGAGTACGTCTCGGTTACCGATGGTGAAGCCCTGGCCGCTTTCCAGATGTTGACGGAAATGGAAGGAATTATTCCGGCGTTGGAAAGTGCCCATGCTATTGCCCATCTTCTCAAGCTCGCCCCGGAGCTGTCGCCGGAGCAGAGTATCCTCGTTTGCCTTTCCGGACGTGGAGACAAAGACATTCACACTGTTGCAGAAGCAATGGGTGTAGAGTTGTAAAATCAGGAGCACGAAAAGCAGAACACGGGTCGAGCGGGGAATAAGCTCTGCTTGCCCGGGCGCATGCTGATCGCACCATACTTTATGAAATTTACGGAACTTGATCTCCCCTCAGAGATCATGCGTGGTTTAGAGCAGGTCGGTTTTGTTGACCTGACTCCAGTTCAAGAAGAATCTATCCCCTTGGCCCTGCAAGGCAGTGATGTGGCTGCACAGGCTCAGACCGGCACAGGTAAAACAGCTGCATTTCTCATCGCTCTCTTTACCCGGCTACTGAAAAACGAGTCCGCATCGAAGAAAGGGCCACGCGCGTTGATTCTGGCTCCTACCCGTGAACTGGTTGTACAGATTTGTGCTGATGCCGATGGTCTGGGCGCCGGTTGCCACTTCAAGGTACAACCGATTTTTGGCGGCGTGGACTACGAAAAGCAGCGCAAGGCGCTGCAGGACGGTGTCGATATTATCGTCGCCACCCCTGGTCGATTGATCGATTATGCAAAACAGAATGTTTTTACCCTGAAGAATGTCGAATCTCTGGTCATTGATGAAGCCGATCGGATGTTTGATATGGGGTTTATTAAGGATTTGCGCTACATCCTACGTAAACTGCCGCCCTTTGAAAAGCGTCAGACGATGCTTTTTTCAGCGACCTTGTCGCAACGGGTCATGGAACTGGCCTACGAATTCATGAATATCGCTGAAAAAGTACGGATCGAGCCTGAGCAGGTGACAGCTGAGCGGGTAGAGCAGATTGTTTATCATGTCTCACGACGGGAAAAGTTCCCGTTACTGCTCGGACTCCTCAAGAAAGAGATGGAAGAGGTCAGAGTTCTACTCTTTGTTAACACCAAGAGGGAAGGGGAACATCTCTCCGGGCGCCTGCAAAGGAACGATTTCCGAGTGGCCGTGCTCTCAGGTGACATTCCCCAGAAAAAACGTTTGCGAATCCTTGAAGATTTCAAAGCCGGCAAGTTGAACTTCCTGGTTGCCACCGATGTCGCTTCACGTGGTTTGCACATCGACGCGGTAACGCACGTGATCAACTATGACCTGCCTCAGGATGCAGAGGACTATGTCCACCGGATCGGCAGAACCGCTCGTGCGGGAGCCCGTGGCAAGTCAATCAGCTTTGCCGATGAAGACCTGGCCTATTTTCTTCCCGATATTGAAGAATATATCGGTATGAAAATTCCAAGTACCGTCCCCCGTGACGAAGATCTTTGTCACGATTATAAACGCGGTGTGCCACACAAGAAGGTTCATATGACCGAGAAAAAAAGTGGTGGCGGCACGTCGAGGCCACCGCGGCGGCGTCATGGTGGTAAACCGAGGCCGAGATAGGAACCGCATCGTGACCAGTGTTTATCTGGAAGGTCTGGATGGCTGCACGCGCTGTGAGCGTTTAGTGGCCTTTATGGCCCAACTTGCCCCCTCCAAAGGGCGCGTGCGTACCGATTATCAAAACGCACCGGTAAACGGCTTCGGTGATCTGCAAGCACGTATCTGCCTGGTTGGTCTGGCTCCGGGAGCCCATGGTGCAAACCGCACCGGCCGCCCCTTCACCGGAGATGGCGCTGGTGATTTCATGTACCCTTTGTTGCGTCAGGCGGGGTTCTCCAACCAGTCAGAAGTTGTTTCTGCTGATGACGGGCTGGAATTGCACGATCTCTACATCACCAATGCGGTCAAATGCCTGCCTCCGGAGAATCGTCCGAATGCTGATGAATTCACCGAGTGTCGGCCTTATCTTGAAGCAGAGCTACAGGTATTGAAGAACCTGCGCGTGATCATTGCCCTCGGTCATGGTGCTCATAACAGTCTGCTGAGGCTCTTTCAGTCTCAAGGATTGATTAAGCGAATGTCCGACGTCCCTTTCGGTCATGCCAACAGCTTTTTACTGCCCAATGACCTCTGGTTGGTCGACTGTTACCATACCAGTCGTTATAATGTTCAGACTGGGCGAATGAATGACAGGATGTTTCTTGATCTGCTGGAACAGGTTAAGTCGCTGGTGCAGGGAAAAAACGGTTGATATCGTTCGGTTTGTTCCGATAAAATCAGACATTTGAGGGAAACATACAGCTCATGTCAAACATCACTGCTACATTGAGCGCTCTTAAAGAGCAAAACAAGAAAGCGCTCATTACCTTTATTACTGCAGGCGACCCGGACCTGGAGACGAGTGAGCAGATTGTTCACACACTCATCGAGTACGGTGTCGATCTGATTGAGCTCGGATTCCCTTTCTCAGATCCAATGGCTGATGGCCCGACGATTCAGCTGGCTTCGGAGAGAGCCCTGAAGTCAGGGACGACATTGCGTGGCGTGCTCGATATGGTTGCAAGGGTTCGCCAACACAGTAATGTGCCGATTGTCTTGATGGGTTATTATAACCCTGTCTTCTGCTATGGCCCTGAACAGTTCGCTCGCGATGCGGCAACTGCTGGCGTCGATGGTTTGTTGCTGGTTGATCTACCCCCTGAAGAGGCTGAGGAACTGCATCCGTTTCTCAATGATGTCGGAATTGACCTGATTACTCTGTTGGCGCCGACCACAGGCGGGGAGCGTAGCGCCCGACTTGCCGCTGACGGAGAAGGGTTTCTCTATTATGTGTCGATGACCGGCGTGACCGGCAGCCAACAAGTGAACGCCGGGGCGATCTCCGCGGCTGTCGATCAGCTTAAAGTCCAGAGCCCGGTTCCCGTGGCAGTAGGGTTTGGCGTTTCTACGCCAGCAGATGCCACAGCCGTTGCCGAGATTGCCGATGCTGTTGTTGTCGGTAGCGCCCTGGTTAAATTGATTGCCGAGTTCAGCGGTTCGTCGCGATTGCAGGATGAGGTGAAAAGTTTTGTGCGGCAATTAAAGGCGGCTATCTGATTCGTTATTTGTCACGAGAGAGGACCAAACCGTGAAGGTCAGGGTTTTGGGCAGTTGCGGATCACGGGTGCCTGGTCATCAAACCAGCTGCTTGCTGATTGACGAACAGATTGTTGTTGATGCCGGAGGCATCACGGCAAAGTTGAGTGTTGACGAACAGGCCGGTATCGACCATGTCCTGATCAGTCACGCTCACTTGGACCATGTCTATGACCTGGCATTCCTCGCCGATAATGTTATGGCCAGGCGTAGTAGCCCATTAAGGGTCTGGGCCCCCGAAGAGGTCCTGGATGTTCTAAGAAGGAATCTCTTTAACGACCAGATCTGGCCGGACCTGACCCGGCTTCGTTTGGGTGGCTTCCCGGTCCTCGAGTTCTGTTGCCTGCCAGAAGGTGTGACGACCCTGGTTGGCCCCCTGGCCGTTCGTTGGGTACCGACCAGTCATACGGTTTTTGCCGCAGGCTACTTGCTGACAGGGGAAAAAACGTCGATTCTCTATTCTGGAGATACCACAACAACGGATGAACTTTGGGCGTTAGGGAAGGTTGCCGAGTCGCTTGCGGCCGTATTTGTCGAGACCTCTTTCCCAAATCGCCTCGAGACCCTGGCTTTTGAAACAGGGCATCTGACGCCGGCTTTGCTGGACCTGGAGCTTGCAAAGCTGGACAAACCCGAAGTACCGGTCAAAATATTTCATATGAAGCCTCAATATCTTGAAGAGATCAGCGCGGAACTGGCATCCCGTCAGGAGCGTTGTCGGATATTGAACGGCAATGAACGGTTCGTTTTCTAAAAACAGCATCGTCTGGATCGCGAGGTAAGTCATGGCCTGGTTTAAAAAGTCGAAGGCGCCGATTGCGCCGGTAGCAAGCAAAAAAGTTCAGATGCCCGAGGGTCTCTGGACGAAGTGCAAGAATTGCGAAGAGATTATCTATTCCAAGGAGATTGAGCGAAATCTCAATGTATGTCCCAAGTGCGAATACCATTTTCGCATCAGTGCCCGGGAGCGAATCTCTCTGGTTATCGATGAGGGGACATTTTCAGAGACCGATGCCGAGATGAGCTCTGTAGATTTCCTGAAATTCAAAGATTCAAAGAAATACGTTGACCGCCTCAAGGCTGCTGTGAAGAAGAACGGAGCGGGCGATGCCATTATTACCGGTTCCGGCATGATGAATGGCCAGGAAGTCGTTGTCGCGGTCTTTGACTTTAGTTTTCTTGGCGGCAGTATGGGCTCGGTTGTTGGTGAGAAGGTAACAAGGGCTATTGAGCTGGGCCTTGAGAAGAAGGCACCGGTCATGGTTTTTTCTTCTTCTGGCGGAGCACGTATGCAGGAGAGTATCCTTTCTCTGATGCAGATGGCGAAAAGCAGTGCTGCATTAGCCAAACTTAAAAAAGCCGGGATTCCATTTGTGTCTGTGCTTACGGACCCGACGACAGGCGGGGTAACCGCCAGTTTTGCCATGCTCGGTGATATCAATGTTGCCGAACCTAAAGCGTTGATTGGTTTTGCCGGTCCACGCGTCATAGAACAAACCATTCGCCAGCAACTCCCCGAAGGTTTCCAGCGCTCGGAATACCTCCTTGAACATGGAATGGTCGATATGATTGTTTCCCGTCAGGAGATGAAGGGAAAACTGTCGCAGGCTTTGCGTATCTTTACCCGTCAAGCGTCTGCTTCCTAGTGTTTCACGCGACTGATCAAACAGGGCGCTAGGTCGTGGATTTTCAGGCAAGCCTTAACTACCTGTACGGTCTGCAGCTCTTTGGCGTCAAACTGGGCCTGGACAATATGTGGGCTCTTCAAGAGCGCTTGCCACTTCTGCAGGAGCCTTTACCCTGTGTTC
Source organism: uncultured Geobacteraceae bacterium (assembly GCA_964638305.1). Taxonomy (GTDB): domain Bacteria; phylum Desulfobacterota; class Desulfuromonadia; order Desulfuromonadales; family BM103; genus M0040. The sequence continues at coordinate 16,642 of CAZXBD010000034.1, forward strand.
ATGTTGCGGGAACCAACGGCAAAGGTTCGGTCAGCGCGTTTCTGGCTGAAATACTCAAACATTCCGGGTTACGGGTAGGACTCTATACTTCCCCCCATCTGCACTGTTTCTCAGAGCGTATTCGCATTGATGGTGCGCCAATTGATCCTCGTGAAATAGCGCAGTTTGCCGAGATTATAAGTAGCTCTGCCGAGGGCATCCCGGTAACTTTTTTTGAGGCAACCACGACCATGGCTCTCCTGGCGTTCAGACAACACCAGGTTGATATCGCTGTCGTTGAAGTCGGGTTGGGGGGGCGCCTTGATGCAACCAATATCATTGACCCACAGCTTTGTCTGATTACTCCTGTTGGCCTGGACCACAGTGAACATTTGGGCGACAGCCTGGCCGAGATTGCTGCCGAGAAGGCAGGTATCATAAAGCCCGGTATCCCGGTTGTGGTGGGTAAACAAAGCCCTGATGCGACAGAGGTCATCATGGCTGCTTCTGCTGATTGCGCGGCTCCTGTCCTTCTTGCCGGTCGTGATTACTTCTGGCAGGGAGACCATGACAAATTGTCGATTGATGTCAACGATGAGCATATCGGCGACCTGAGTTGTACTTTGGCCGGAAGCCATCAACTTGATAATTTTGCCCAGGCGGTGACCGGAGCTCTGTGCCTGCGTGAGCAGGGGGTTGCGATAACGAACGCGGCAATACGCAAGGCGGGCAGGACCACCATCTGGCCGGGACGTTTGGAGTGGTTTGGCGAGACTCGCCGGATTTTGTTGGATGTGGCGCACAACTCGGCAGGGGCAACTTGTCTGGCTGATTATCTCGAAGCGCAGGAAGTGCCCCGAATACACTTAGTGGTCGGGTTAACCGGTAAACGTAACCCGGTGGACGTCCTGATGCCACTGGCAAAATTTTCCGCTGCAGTATATGCTGTACCGGTTTCTTACGAACAGTCTGTGTCTCCAACCCGGTTAACCGACTGGGCGGGGATGCAAGGGGTGCCGGCGTCTGAATATGCTTCGGCCAGCAAGGGGTTGGCTGCAGCGCTTGAGTCTGCCGGCGACATGGAACCGGTTGTCGTGTGTGGTTCTCTTTACCTGGTTGCAGAGCTTCGACAGGAATTGCTGGAGGGAAGACTCCTGTAGTGCATAATTTGGTGAGATTCCTTTTTCTCTTATGACGGACAAAGTGATGCGAAGTATATCTGTGGGGGCAATGCTCTACGTTTTGCTTATCGTTGCAGTGTTTTTATGGGGTCCTTTAAGCCAGGCTGCGGTTGCCAACTCCGGAGTCACAATTGGTTTTTCCATTGATGGCTCAGGACTGGTCGCTTCTTCTGCAGAGGGCGAAGAGATTGGTCGCTATCTGGGGAATAAGCTTTCTATACCGGTTAAAGTGCGCAGCTTTGCTGCAGAAGACCAGCTTTTTAACTGGCTGACACGTTTTAACGAAGTCGATTTCGCCTGGCTCAGTGAAGATTTTCTGGAGGGGGTCACTGTTGGTCAACTTTATCTCCTGGCCAAAAACCTTGACCATGCACCAGGTCTTCTACGTGGTGAAGTCGTCGCCCGACAAGGAATGAATGATGTCTTGCGCCAACAGGTGCAGGCAGCCTTCATCGGAATGTACGAAGACCCTACAGGGCAGGTGCTGTTGTCAAAACTCGGAGTCAGTCGTTTTGTCTCTCCCTCACCTTGGAAAACTCCTGAATGGAAGGCTGTTGCGACACCGCAACTCGCCACAGGTCCTTCTCACGAACCTGACGAAAACAGCGGGAAAACCTCTGAGTGGAAAGTTGCTTCGACAGTACCACCTGTCTCCGATCCTTCTGCTGTCCGGGAGGAAGATTCTTCCCTGAGTGCTACTGCTGCAGCTGGCCAGGTGTTCACAGCCCCTCCGCAAGAAACGGTGGAAATGGAAGAGTCGAGAAGTCAGGAAACTCTTTCCCCTGTAGAAAGTCCTGTTTTAGAGCCGACGCCGGTTCAGCCAGAAGACAAAGCACTTGAAACGCCGGTTGCAACGTTAGAGACGACGGCTCCGGCTCAAATCGATGATCTCGTTGCAGAGCCGCCTCCTGGTGGGAGCAACGAAGAGAGTGCCGAGGCTTCCGCTCCTGTTGCCCCAGAAGAAGCTGGCCAGCAGGAGTCGATTGCACTGGTTGCGGATTACCTTGCTTACAACTCCGAAGAAGACAGCTACGAGGCCAAGGGAGACGTTATCCTGCGTAAACCCGGTGTCGAGTTGAAGTCCGGGGAATTGCTCTGGCAGGCAGTTACCCAGGACGCTGCGGCACAAGGGGCTGTCCATCTTAACGAGGACGACACCGAGGTGTTCGGAGAGCGACTGCAATACAATATGGCGACCGGTCAGGGCCAGATCCACGGCGGCCGGGTCTTCGTTCGCGAAGGTAACTTTCACCTGGCAGGAGAGCAGATAGAAAAACGTGGAGAGAACGAATATTTTGTTAATAATGGTAGTTTTACAACCTGTGATGGAGAAATCCCTGACTGGAAATTCTCTGCAAGCGAGGTTGACGTAACTCTGGGTGGCTACGCCAGTGCCAAGAATGTCTGGTTCCATGTGAAGGATATTCCGGTTCTCTACTCTCCCTACCTGTCCTTCCCGGTGAAGACAGAGCGGGATTCAGGTTTCCTCACGCCGTCATTCGGTTATTCAAATAACAAGGGAACCCGGGCGTCTGTGGCCTGGTACCAGGTTATAGACCGCCATATGGATGCGACTGTCTATCTTGATTATCTCTCTGATATTGGCCTTGGGAAGGGGCTTGAATATCGGTATGCCCTCTCGAACCAGAATAACGGAAGGGCGCTCTATTATCATGTGACCGGAACAGGTGAAGTTGACGGCGAGGAGGATAAGGAAGATTTCCCTGACGTTGATTACTATCTGTGGGAACATCGCGGTGAGTTGCCCGGCAATTGGCAGCTGACGGCTGACATTGAATATACCGACAGTAAGCTCTTTTTTGAAGAATTTGGCGATGTCGCTGAGGATTACGAACGCGACAAGACCGTCTCAACGTTGATGCTGCGCCGGAACTGGCAAAAGCTCAATCTTACAGGTTTTGCACGCTACATCAGAGACCTGGAGACGGACAACGATGAAACCCTCCAGAAGCTTCCGGAACTGGGTCTCGGGCTCTCCAGATATCGCCTTGGAGATACACCTTTTTATGTTGGCCTGGAGAGTTACGCGACGCGTTTTTGGCGTGATAAAGGAAATGATGGTGAGCGGCTTTACTTAAGACCTTCGCTATCCGCTGTGCTCAAGCCTGGTTCATGGCTTGAAGTCACTCCGGAAGTCGCTCTATATGAGCGTCTGTATAACACGGACTCAACGGATGAGGACGACTTTATCCCTGAGTTTTCACTGGCGCTGTCTACCCGGCTCGTGAAGAGTTTTGATGCCACACTATGGGGCGCGGACCGTATCCAGCACAGCATCGAGCCGGCGGTGACTTATACTTATGTGCCAGACGAACCCCAGGGCGATTTACCTTTGTTTGACCTCAATGACCGTATCCTGTCCCGGAATGATGTTGTTTACTCTCTGATTAATCGTCTGACTGCGCGTGATCTGGCTGAGGATGGCTCTCGCTCTTATCGCGAACTTTTCTACCTGCGCCTTTCCCAGAGATATGATGTTGATGAGGCCAGGAATGACCGATCGGGGGAGAACGAGCCGTTCTCGGACGTGCGAGTCGAGATGGATTTTAATCCGACCCGGAATGTTTCTTTCGATGCGGAAAGTTTGATTCCTGTCTATGGTGACTCAGGGTTTAACAGATTGAGTGTCGGCTCAACTATCAGGGATGATGCGGGCAATGCCGTCGATATTGATTACGTCTACAGGGATATTGATTTTTTTGCGGTCGCTACTGATTATATCAAGGTGCAGATGGATACTTCTATTCTGAAGCCGGTCTATGTCCGGTATGAGGAGCGCTACGATTTTCAGGAACACAGGGAGCTTGAAAAGGTCGTTGGCGTGGAGTACCGGGCAAAATGCTGGAGTGTCATGTTAACCTACCGTGATCGATATCGTGAGAACGGTGACAATGATCAGGAATTCATGTTTTCCTTTGTTCTGGCGGGTCTTGGGGCGAGCCAGGGCTTTGGCAATACTCTCGGTGCGAGACCGAAGTAATTGTTGGGAAAATTTGACAACGGTGAAATGTTTGATATCTTGATCTGACTTTGCCAGCCATCCGATGAGGCTCGTGGTGAGCCGGGTTGGGCGGTGATACTTGTCCGGGAGGGAGGTGCTATTCAGGAGGGATTGCAGGATGTTATGCCTACATCGGGTTTATTTATATTTATATTTTTATTTTGGAGGGAAATGTTATGAAACGTTATCTGTTGATGATCGCTCTTCTTGTTGCTGTCGGCATGACCGGTTTGCTGCCGACTTCCATTCTCGCGGCTGATAATCCTGCCGCAAATGCAATCGTAGAAACAATCCACCTCAATCGGGCGACTGCTGAAGATTTACAGGCGTTGCCTGGTGTTGGCCCTGCGCTTTCTGAAAGAATCGTGCTTTATCGAACTGAGCATGGGCCTTTCCGTAGCGTAGATCAGTTGACAGATGTCAAAGGGGTGGGTCACGCTAAACTGGCAAAATTCAAAGAACGTCTGACTGTTGATTAACAAGTCACAAAAGGCCTGCCGAAAGGCAGGCCTTTTATTGTATTGTCTCTCGGGTTTCCTTGACAGTTGGTATAGATGTTCAACGTCTAGTTTAATGTCTGTGCAAAAAGCCTTGATTTTTAATGTGATTTGTTGAACAATCTCGAAGTTGAAGGGTTTTTTCGAGTCAATAAATTTTCTACGAAGAGTTGTGATATGGTGGGAAGCCCCACTCAAACTTCACGCCCTGGTGGTGGGCGACTCAATCTCTGGCCATTGGCATTGGTTGTGCTGATTCTTGGTTTCGCTCTATTTGGTGACCGCGGGATCCTTCACATGTTGAAACTTTCCGGTCAGAAGACGACTTTGACGCTGAAGCTTGCTGATATCGAAGCCCAGAATGAAGGGTTGCGGGAAGAGATTAAGGCGTTGCGAGGAGATCGGCGTTATATAGAACGGATTGCACGCACTGAACTGGGGATGGTTCGTGATGACGAACTGGTTTTTCAGTTCAACGACCGGCGCTAATCCTGTCGACGGTTAGACTGAATGTCAGGCTCATTCCGCCACTGCGAAATGGGCCTTTAGTGTGCCCGGGACAAGATTCTTCCACCAGTACAGCTCAACTGAGGACCCCTTTTACGAGTGCTTGACACTCTCTTTGGGCAAAGCTAACATGCTCTTCATTTTAACTCTCCGGTTAATCTCGACAATGACAGAAGACACGCGTAAACTCAGCCTGAACTGTGCCTGGCGTGCTAATTGTGCCAAACGGCTCTCTTTGTCTGACAGTACGACACTGTACTGTCCTGATTACTCCAAAAATGTTGTCTTACGCAAAACTGCAGGCTGAGGAGGATTGACTAAATCATGAAGGACCGTCTGAGGCAGCAGATAGCGATTGCCCTGCAAGCCTGTTTTGATAATAACGCCCTCCATTCCGGAGTTGTCCCCGAGATCCAGATTGAGGTTCCGGGAAGTCCGGAACATGGTGATTTTGCAACCAATCTGGCGATGACCATGGCCAGGGACGAAAAGAAAACGCCCAGGAAAATCGCGGAGTCCCTGGTTGAGGCCCTTGGTGAGAGTGATTTTCTTGACAAGGTTGAGATCGCCGGCCCGGGATTTATTAACTTCACTCTGGCGCCGGTCTGTTGGTATGAGGTGTTGGATGAAATTGCCGAAAAGAAAAAAGGCTACGGTCTTTCTCGGTTCGGGGGTGGCCAGAAAGTCCAGGTCGAGTTTGTTAGCGCCAATCCGACCGGGCCATTGCATATCGGCCACGGCCGCGGAGCTGCAGTAGGTGATGCCGTTGCCTCTTTGCTGCAGGCGGCGGGCTTTGACGTTCAGAGAGAATATTATGTCAACGACGCAGGGAACCAGGTTGCGATTCTTGGCCGTTCAATTTGGATGCGGCTCCGTGAGTTGAACGGAGAGAATGTTGACTTTCCCGAGGACGGTTACCAGGGTGAGTATGTCAGAGATCTGGCCAGCCAGTTGAATGCTTTAACGCCTGCGGTTGTTGGGTTCGAAGAAGACGAAGCAATCCAGCATTGTGCCCAGTTTGGTATGAAAAAAATCCTTGGCTGGATATCTGAAGATCTTGAAGCCTTCGGTATCACCTTTGACAACTGGTTCAGCGAACAGAGTCTTTACGATAGCAATATGGTGAAGACCGAACTCGACAAGTTGGCAGAGAAGGGCCTTTCATACCAACAGGACGATGCCCTCTGGCTGCGCACCACGGACTATGGTGATGACAAGGATCGGGTCCTGATCAAATCTGACGGCAGCCCAACCTATTTTGCTTCCGATGTTGCGTATCACATGGAAAAGTTTGATCGTGGGTTCAAACGTGTGATCGATGTCTGGGGTGCTGATCATCACGGCTATGTGCCAAGAATGAAGGCCGTTGTGGCCGGTCTTGGCCATCCACCGGAAGATCTCGAAGTGCTGTTGATTCAGATGGTTAATCTCCTGCGTGACGGCCAGCCCTATACCATGGGTAAGCGATCCGGCAATTTCATTGCATTGCGCGAGGTCGTTGACGAAGTTGGCAGGGATGCCTGTCGCTTCTTTTTTCTGATGCGGCGATCCGATAGTCAGCTCGATTTCGACCTGGAACTGGCAAAGCGCCAGAGCAATGACAATCCTGTCTATTACGTTCAATACGCCCATGCACGGGTTTGCAGTATCAACCGCAATGCAGCGGAACAGGGTGTAGAATTGCCTGCCCCGGGGGCTGTGGACCTGTCGTGTTTGACCCTGTCCGAGGAGCTGGCGCTCGCCAAAATGCTGGCCCGTTATACGGAGACGGTTATTGGGGCAGCCCAGAACTGCGAGCCACATCGCATCGTTTATTACTTGCAGGAGCTTGCCGCTCAGTTTCACAGTTACTATAACCGACAGAAAGTCCTGGTAGATGACCTGGCTGCAACAAGGGCGCGACTTTACCTGGTTAATGGAGTCCGAACGGTGTTGGCGAATGCTTTAAACCTGCTCGGAGTTGATGCCCCGGAGCGCATGTAATCGTGATACGCAGGAGACAGGAATGATGGTTCAGCCGGTTGTGTCGCGTTCGCAGAGACGTCTCGAGCGTAAACAGGTCGTCCTGATTGCAGTGTTGGTTGTTGCTGTTGCTGGCATCAGCTTCGCGCTCGGTGTCATGTTCGGCCGGCAGGATGCTTTGCCCGGACTTGCCGCTGACGTTGGCAAACCAAAACTGCCGATGGTGACCAAGGTTACGCCACCTCCACCACCATCACCCAAAGAAGTCCCAGCGAAGCCGGAGAAGCTGACTTTTTATGATAACCTGCCCAAGGGCAACCAGGCCCCTCTTGGAAGCGGAATTAACCTGCCCCCTGAAAAGGCCGAGGTAAAGCCACAAACAAAGGTGAAGAAGGTGGCCAAACAAGGTCACGTGCCCTCGAAGCAACCGTCAAAATTGTCAGCCGCACCGCTTGCCTCGGCCGAGGGAGCTTTTGTCGTGCAAATTGCATCTTTCCGCACCGGCGGAGATGCTGAAAAGTTAGCCTCCCGTCTCAAAATTTATCAGCTGGCAACCTTTGTCGAATCTGTGGACCTCGGCAAAAAAGGTGTTTGGCACAGGGTCCTTTCCGGCCCTTATGCCGATCGTGAAGTCGCCGGTCAAGCGGCCGCGCTGTTGCGTGAGAAAGAACGCCTGTCAACCCTTGTCAGGCAACGCTGAATCGATCGTTTTTTCTTGACACTAGTGAGGGTCTACGGGTAAATTCCAAAATCCCTGTTGCGGGGTGGAGCAGTCAGGTAGCTCGTCGGGCTCATAACCCGAAGGTCGGAGGTTCAAATCCTCCCCCCGCTACCAAGAAAATACACGGCCGCCCTTATGGCGGTCGGCTGGTTTTAGGCGGTGTAGCTCAGTTGGTTAGAGCATGCGGCTCATATCCGCAGTGTCCGGAGTTCGAATCTCTGCACCGCCACCACACTGATAGAACCCTCTTCCAGCCTCGGAAGAGGGTTCTGCGCTTTCTGGTAGTTGACGAATGCATCTACTGAATCACTTTCACAAATCCCTACTGAACTCCGGCTGTATCCCGGCCGGCAGTCGTGTGCTTGTTGCTGTGTCCGGTGGTGCTGACTCGGTTGCTCTTGTCTCTCTGTTGCATCAAGTCGCTATCACCATGGATCTCCATTTGGAAGCTGCCCACCTTGACCATGCTTTACGCGAGTCAAGTAGTGCTGATGCCAATTTTGTTGTACGTTTGTGTCTTGATCTCGATATCCCTTTGACCTTAGAACGACAGGACGTGGCAGAAATTGCCCGGCAACGAAAAGGCAACCTTGAGGAGGTCGCAAGGGATGTGCGGCGGGAGTTTCTGGCAACAACAGCACAAACCCGGAACTGCCAGCTGATTGCTCTAGGGCACCATGCCGATGATCAGGCTGAAACTTTTCTGATGCGTCTGTTGCGTGGTAGTGGGACGGCCGGGTTGGTTGGCATGCGTTTGGTCAGCGACTCTTTAGTGCGACCGTTGCTGCCGTTTCACC
>CAZXBD010000035.1:0-2261 GCA_964638305.1 uncultured Geobacteraceae bacterium
CGGCCATATCGCCGCTTGTCGGAGCCTCACCTAGTTCAAAGTCCTTGGTTGCTTGAACAGAAGTTGATTCCGTACGGGGTGAGCCACAAGAGCCACAAACAGTTACGATGTCGGCCGCATTGCTGGTTCCGCAAAAGGCGCAAATCCAGTCTGGTCCGATTGCGGCCTGGCGCTCGAGCTTTTTATCTACTATTTCGGAATCATCAGCCAGATAGAACTTGGTTCCCTCCGGCCTCGAAGATCCGCAATTGTTACATGACCGGTCACGGCCTAAATTGCCAAGTGCTCCACAATAAGTGCAATCCCACCGACCCTCGCGAATTGCCATCTTTCAACCTCCTGGAAGCTTAACCAAATCTAGGACTGGCATTCAATCGTGATTATTGCCGGATCGATTCCTTTCGGCAAGAGAGGGAGACAGGTATATGGTCCTGACCAAATTAACCCGAGTTCGAAGTTTCCATAAGAAAAGCTTGGACACCCTCCCTTTGTTAGAATGTGTTTTGCATAAAGCACTCAGCAAAGGAAAGAGGTGTCCACCATGAGTCTAACTGCCTTGTTCGTAGAGGTGCTGACCCCAAAAAGCTGCACCAATAGGGTATGTGGTGAGTTGAATTCCTCAAGGACATGGTTCAAGATATATCAAGGAGAGAACCATGACCAAGAGATATCCACCGAAGTTCAAGTTCCAGATCGTACTCGAACTATTGCAAGGTGAGCAGAGCGTCGGCCAACTGGCCAAGAGCTACAATGTCCATCCCAACTCCATTCTGAAGTGGAAAAAAGAATTGCTAAAAAAAGGGTCGGAAGTTTTCGCTCAAGATAACAGTGCTGCAGAATACGAGCAGCGGATCGCCCAATTGGAGCAACTTCTTGGCAAGAAGGAGGTTGAAATCGCCCTTTTAAAAAATTTCTTGGGACCAACAAGATGACTGCCAGCCAGAAGGTTACGTTGGTCGCCTCTATCGTAGGCGAATATTCTCTTTCCCCTGCGCTGGCCGTCGTCGAACTGCCGAAGTCGACCTGGTACTATCATCAGCGGCATAAAGTCGATTACGGCGAGAAGTATGCTCACCTGCAGCCGACGCTCGAAGAAATCGCGCGTCAGCATCCCGAATATGGCTATCGTCGCACAACGACAGAGCTACACGAGACCTACCAGGAGCGCGTCAACCACAAGGTTGTGCAGCGGCTCCACCAGCTCTGGGGACTAGCCCTGCTGAGAACGACCCGAGCGCCGAAGCCGAGTGGCATCCGTCAGGTCATTGTTGCTGCTGGTTATCGTGTCAACGTCCTCGCTCAGATGGGGGACATTGAGCCGCTGGATGTACTCCATACCGATTTCACCGAACTGCGCTTTGCTGGTGGTACACAGAAAGCCTATCTGATGCCGATCATCGGTCATGTCAGCAAGCTCGCCTTCGGTTGGGCCATCGGCAAGAGCGCCAATCGCACACTGGCACTACAAGCCTGGCACCAGGCCAAAGAGACGATGCGACAGCTCGGCATCAAACCAGCGAGAATGGTGATGCATCACGACCAGGACCCGGTTTACACCAGCTACGCCTGGACAGGTCAGTTGCTGCTGCGTGACCATCTGCAGGTCTCCTACTCGCTAGACGGCGCCAGGGGTAACACCGAGATGGAGGCATTCATCAGTCGTTTCAAAAACGAGAACCGCTCGCTGCTGCTCGATGCGCCGACAATCGAAGCGCTGGAACGGGTTGTTAATGTGCGAATGCGTTACTATAACGAGGTCCGTCGGCACTCTGCGCTGGACAATCAGCCGCCGGGTAAATGGCTGGAGTGCTGGCTGAATGACGTTGAAAAGGAACAATTACTGTCAGAACCGTCCTTGAGGGCCACACTAAAACCTGAAAAATAGGTGCAGGTTTTGGGGTTCACTACTACAAATATGTTAGACCAAGTGCTAAGATACACAAACAGGCAAATATCGGACCGAGTAGCGACCAACATTTTCGATCGGCGACTACGGCGTTCATGGATAGTCGTTGCGACTGTGCTCTTGACTCTATTTGGTTTTGGCATTCGCCTTCACCAGTTGAGTCTGGATAGTTTCTGGATAGATGAGATCCTTACAGTACGGACTTCTCACACAGATATTCAAGCAATTTTGAATGTGGGAGACCATCCACCATTATTGTATTTGATAACCAGGGCAAGTATCGGAATATTTGGAGAATCCGAGTTTAGCGGTCGTCTCCCATCCGTATTGGCCAGCCTTCCGGCTATCGCTTTGG
>CAZXBD010000036.1:0-2283 GCA_964638305.1 uncultured Geobacteraceae bacterium
TACTGATTAGCACCAATTATTGGCTTACCGAATGCAGAGGTCAAAATACTCATGATATCCCCATGTCCTAGAACACTGCCTTTGCTATCCTGCATTCCTTCCAATCCGTCCACATAGAATGCGTCATCTTGCAATTTCGACTTTTTTCCGAAGGCAAGTAAGTCATCCGTGTTTTCGAACAAATTAAATGTCGTACTGACTATTGGATATATTGCTGATTCCCCTTTTATCTGCTGAATAATCGCACTTCCAGATGGGCTCTTCCTCGTGAGAAAGGCTACGGTTTTAATTGAGGGGACAAGTTGCTTTGCGAGAGCGATAGATTCCCGTATGTGCCCACGCTCCAGGATACCAGACACGTTCGACGCAGGGTAACCATATTGTCCAGCCTCAGCATTCACTCCACAAAACATAACTGGCGCTTCGACTTTGTCTTTCAGATAGGGAACAACGAACAACCACTGAGCGTTGTCATCTGCGGCTATGACACCGTCAGGTCTAATTTTCTGAAAAATGACATATGCCTCTTCGGCTTTCTTCTTTCCGCCGTCAATATCTATCTTTGTGTCCATGTAGAAGTATGTTGTCTCACTCACTTCCGCCAATACGGACTCAACACCCTCCCTGATCTCCATGGACCATAGATTGTCTTCCTCATAGCTCATGACAACCAGGATTTTTAGCCTCGCGGCCTGCATCGGCGCAGGAAAGAGGAAACAAATACATAGCACGGCAATTTCTAGGAAGTTGATTGTTCTGTCGATTGTCACGATAGTTATCTCCGAAATTCACATTGCATGCGGTTCTCTAGCTGCCAGTCGCGCGAAAATCATAAGGTTTTGCCGGACAACGCGAATAGGGGTGTGACAACTCATCCCAGGGGCCGGCTGTTTACCGTGATGGTGGACAGGGATATCCATGGTACCCTGCGCGCGATTTGTAAATCTTTAGCGGTTCTTTCCGACGCTAGCGTCGTCCACCGATGATGGATCCGAGGATGCCGCGAACGATCTGTCGTCCCAAGCCGGAGCCGATGGCACGTGCCACCGATTTTGCAAAGGCTTCGCCCGCGCTCTGGCGCCGGCTGCCTGCGCTCCTTCGTTGCAAGCGGGTTACGTGCTTCTCTTGCTCTGCCTTCCGGGCTTGTTTCTCTCGCTGCTCGATCAGCGCTTTTTCTCGCTTTTTTAACAACTCATAGGCTGACTCTCTGTCCACTGCCTGCTCGTATACGCCTTTGAGTGGTGAGCGATCGATAAGAGTCTGTTGTGTCTTGACAGCCAGAGGACCGAGCTGGGAACGCGGCGGCGCCATCTCTGTACGCTCCACGACGGTTGGTACCCCCTTGTGGTTCAGGGTCGAAACCAGGGCCTCGCCAACGCCCAGTTGACCGATGACTTCTTCGGTGTCGAAGGCAGGATTCTGACGAAAGGTCTCTGCAGCGGCCTTGACCGCCCTCTTGTCCTTTGGCGTAAACGCCCGTAGAGCATGCTGAACGCGGTTACCCAGTTGGCCGATGACCTCATCTGGTACGTCATTGGGGTACTGGGTGATAAAAAACACGCTGACGCCCTTGGAACGAATCAGACGCACCACCTGGGTGATCTTTTCCAATAACGCCTTGGGCGCCGTGCTGAACAGTAGATGGGCCTCGTCGAAAAAAAATACGAGCCTGGGTCGGTCGGCATCACCCTGCTCGGGCAGATCCTCCATCAACTCCGACAATAGCCACAGCAGAAACGTCGCATAAATGCGTGGAGAGTGATATAGAGTGGTAGCATCGAGGATGTTGATCACACCGCGACCGGAGAAATCGGTCTGCATCAGATGCTCGATGCGAATCGCCGGCTCGCCAAAGAAGATATCTCCACCCGCCTCCTGGAGCACGAGCAAACGACGTAGAATCGCGCTGACGCTTTGTTTCGAAACCCGCCCGTACTCGCGCCCTAACGCGTTGGCATTGTCTGCCACCCAGTTGAGCATAGCGCGCAGATCCTTCAGGTCTAGCAACAGCAGACCCTCGTCATCCGCGACGCTGAAGCTGATCTGCAACACCCCTTCCTGAGTCTCGTTGAGCTGCAACAAGTTGGATAGAAGTGTCGGGCCCATGTCGGATATCGTAGTGCGTACCGGGTGCCCCTTCTTGCCGAAAACATCCCAAAAAAGTGTCGGACAAGCCTCGAACGGATGTTGCGTGACGCCCATGTACTCTAGACGCTGGCTAATTTTTGGACTCGATCGGCCGCTTCCAGCAAGACCGGACAAGTCACCTTTTACGTCAGCGGT
>CAZXBD010000037.1:0-10079 GCA_964638305.1 uncultured Geobacteraceae bacterium
ATTTGGGCAATTTTGCCAAAAATTACAGTAAAGACCAGAGTGGTCGTTATCGGCTGTATCAGGTACCAAAGCGGGCCCAGGATAGTTTGCTTGTATATCGAGACAAAATCACGCCTTACAAACAACATAATCAGGTCACGATAACGCCAAAGATCCCCCAATGAAATATCAAACCACCCGCTGACCGGTTTGATAATTTTCGTCCACTGTTGTGGTGTTTCTTTAGTATTAGGCAATGTATTCATAGCTCAGGAGGCTTTAATAACTCATCATATTCTTCAAAGCGCCGGCTCAGGATATCAGGCCACGCGGATTGTCACAATAAATTGGTGACGGCAGGAATAACCATTGTAAATCTCCATGGCATAAAATCCCTCCGTCTCAGTAGATCGGCTTCAATTTACGTAGAATCGGAATTCGTTTTGCCACAGCAAAACAAAATCGAGATAAACCTTCCCAAACCGGGCCAAAATTCTTGTGAACAATTCCCATTAATTCCTCAAGATGTAACTCATCTGTCAAACCACCGGGTGCAGCATAAGCACTCAACTCAGGGCAAAACGCAAAAAAAGCACCTGACTTCTGCAACCTCTGATTAAAGTCAAAGTCTGCATAATTCGGGAAGGCCAGGTCAAACGGTGGCTCAGGGTGAATTTTTTTTGGTACCAGCAGAGCCTGATGATGCAGGGTGTTGTAAAGTTTCAATCTGAGCCCGACACAAGCATGAAAATGCAGATGGTTATCCAACTCTACATGCCCATATAGCACACTGTGTTTATTGTCATCGGGTTGGGCCTCCGGCAACGAGAGCAAACGATCTCCGGCGCCCAGAAAGAGAATCCGACTCTCCGGGTTCGCCATAACCCAACCCTTGTTCATAGCGTCATATACTCCATTGTCAGCTTCACTGGCCCATCTAGTCAGGCTATCCTCGTATCTTCTGATGACATCTAAGGTTCCATCCGTTGAAGCCCCATCTACGATAATGTAATCCGGTTTTGGCCTTTGTTCGAGGACACTTTTAATGGTTGCTTCCAACAACGGAGCTTTATTGCGAACAACAGTAATAACCGTAATATTGCTCCGCTGAATAAAGTTCATGTTTCGTCCGTCATGAAATCGGTGACCGGTGGCAGTTGTCGCCCTGACGTCATAAGTGACAGAACCATCCCGGCACGTTGCCACTTGCCGAAAAGCAAGCGAGTCAGAAACTCAACACAGAGGCCGAGGCGAACTATCGGCATGACCTTCGGAAAATAACGACGCGTAAAGAGAATCCGGCTCCTCAGGCTGTAGTAGTCACATATCAAGCTTTTTCGGCCAGGATGACTCCGTGTCCCGATCGAACCGCCGACTTTATGATAAATCAGGCTGTCAGTAGCGTAACCCAGTGTGAAACGGCCACGGGCACGCGTCACCCAGTCGATCTCCTCATAATAGAGGAAATAATCTTCCGACATAAGGCCTACCTGTTCGAGGAATTCCCGGGAAACCAGCATTGATGCGCCCACTACGTAGCTCATCCATCTTTCCACACGCTCAGCATCTACATTGGCAGGAAGACGCCGCCACTGGCCAAGATGCCATGCTAACGCCAGCAAGCGACAGTAATACGCCCCACCCAAAGCCTGGACACGACCAGGGTCATCGTACCGTAGTAAAGTTGAGCCGCATATCCCCGCCAGAGGCTTTGACTTGATCCGCGATACAAGGGCAGATAAAGAAGCAGGATCAACAAAGGTATCGTTATTGAGAAGCCAGACATATGCAGCATCATTATGCATCTGGACATAATTCAGCCCAAGGTTGTTGCCAGCAGCAAAGCCCAGGTTTGCATGAGAACGAATAAGGACGATGTCAGCCTCGGAAGCGACCGGATGACTATCTGCATCTCTCGACTGATCATACTCGAGAAATCGCAGGCTGCGCGATGTCGAAGGCTTGATGTTGCTGCCTTCAGGGCCAACAGAGAGCAAATCCAAATCATCGCAGGCCCATGCTCTGATACGCGCAACAGAAGAATCGCTGGAGTCATTATCAACGATCACAACTCTATAATCAGGGTAATCGAGCTGCAGAAGACTCTCAAGGCACTCCAAAGTGTCAGCCCAGCCATTCCAGTTGACCAGGACAATATATACTCGCTTCACTGGTATATGCTCCAGGTCACCAAGAAAAGCCAAATAACCCCCGTCACCAGGAGAGGGAAATCTTTCAGGAGAGATTCGGTGGGATCTCCATTATCCCCTCGCTGAATCCGCATAAGATAGCGTAAAAGACCGAACATGCAGAGAGGCACTGTGTAAACCATCACAGGCCTGGTTATTGCGTACATCGAGTAGGTGACGAGAACCGTTGCTCCTGACAAGTAAAGTGCACTTTCGAGGAATTTCTCAGGGTACTCTTCAAGAGTTTTGCGATGGGATCCTGCCACTTCACCCAATATACGTTGTTCGCTAAAACGTTTGCCAAAGCTTAAAAAAATTGCCAGAAGGAAAACGGACAGAAACAACCAGTCAGAGATCTGGACATTGAAAGCTTCTCCTCCACCATACAGGCGCAGAACAAATCCAAGGGCAATACAAAAAACATCGATAATCGGCATGTCCTTAAAAAGAAGAGTGTATGCTACAGATACAACCATATAAACGGCTACATACAAGAGAAAGGTTGAGGAAACCTTCAAGCTCAGCAACACAGAAAAAACCGCAAGCAGCAGGGCAAGGACAACTGCTCCGACCACAGGAACACGTCCAGCAGCAATTGGTCGAAGTGACTTAACAGGGTGTGCCGCATCCCGTCTTCGATCGATAATGTCATTGAAGAGGTAGGTCGAACTGGAGGCAAAGCAGAAGGCCAGAAACGGCAGAAAGCCACGTGACATCATGGCCATAGGTAAAAAAGCACCACTCAACAGAGGCGGGAAAAAAACCATGAGGTTCTTTAGCCATTGTTTCATGCGAATGCTTGCAATGTATGCCTTAAGGTGCATAGCTACTGTCCTTCAAAGGCGATCAGGGTCCTCGCCAGCCTGGTCGCAGGTGCTTTATAAACAGAGTCCTCAGGCAACCCCCTGGCAGCGATTGCAAAGCTGGCCTGTGCTGCTCCCCGATCATCTAATATCAGATAAACACGTCCTTTACGATAACTGACGAACGGGTTTCCAGTTCTGTGCTCTAACTGGTTTAACCAATCAAGCATCTCGTTGTAATAAAACCGTTTTTGCGATTCATCCGTGGTCTTTTCAGCTTTTTCAGAGGCATTTCTTATCAACATCTCAAGAACACGCGTCTTTATGACGTTTTCATTCTCCAGTTTATCGACAAGAGTTGTTCTTGCCGCCTGGTAATCTCCCTGCTCAATATACAATGCAGCCAGATTTAACGAGGCTAACTGGCTGGTCTGAAACTGAGTGGTCCTGACCAGAGCCTCTGCTTCCAGGTCTCTCCCTTTTGCATAGAGTGCAATAGCAAGTTCATTCTTTGCCCGCGGGAAATCAGGGGACTTTTCCACAGTGTCCTGGTAAAGGGTCAAGTTGTCTTGCCATATAATATTCCTCTGCGCAGTTGCCCATGCAGAAGAGACAAGGACCATGAACGCAGTTACTCCGGCTACCTTTTGCAGGGAGCGCCTTCTGACCCAATAATATCCGCCATAAATCAAGGCAATAGCAAAAGGGCCACTGGGCACATACATGTAACGTTCTGCAATTGGAGTCCAGGCCAGGCCGATAAACATAACGAACAGGGCAGAAATACCGATTCCTGCGCTTGTGACAAAAAACACCCCGACAGGCTGTCTTCTAACAACAAGAACCAGCAAAGCAACAAGTAAAGCGCACCCTATCGGTATATAGGTCCAGTGTATTTGGGTGATTGCATAATTCAAAGGAAAGGGTTGAAAGAGTTTAACGGCGTAAAAGCCGCTGGCCTTGAAAATTGCGCCGACAGCGTCAAAGAAGGAGAAAGCCGAAGCCACTTGAGTGGATGAGCTCCCTGCGGCCTGAGTTAAAAAATGTTTTGTATGTCCAAGCCCTCGGTCAGTGGTAAAAGCTCCCATGCGCATCAGGAAATAACCGGAAGCAGCAACCAGATAAAAGCCGGGAACAAACCAACGTGCATTCCATTTTTTCGAAGAAATTGCGGGTTTCCAAACCATGACAAGCAATATCCCAGGCAAAGCAAAGAGTGCCGTTTCCTTGCACAGGGCGCCACACAAATACAGTATCGCGCCGACGACTCCCCAGAGCAGATTATGTTTTTGAACCGATTTGAGCAGACAGATCAACGAGGCAAAAACAAACAGTCCAGCCAGCAGGTCGGTGCGGGCGAGAATCCAGTTGACCGCCTCAGAGTTTAACGGGTGAAGGGCAAAGAGCAGTGCAGTGATCCATGGGAGAAGCCTCTCCGAATACCCGACAAAAAAAGAGAAATTGCGGGCAAGAAAATATATAAGAACTGCATTAACAGTATGAATCAGGATGTTAAAAAAGTGCATAATGCTTTCTTCCAAACCACCAAAGTACTTGTCGGCCTGGAAGCTAAGCGATATCAACGGTCGAAAATAGTTGCCACCACCGCCGGGGTTGAAATGGTCTGCAAATGAAAAAGAGGTTTGGTTCAGAAGGGTGGTGACGTAAACCTGGTCATCCAGGCTGTTGAAAGGCGCAAATACCGTTGGATAATACACTCCAAGTGTTATCGCTATCAAAAGAACCAATAGGTATCCGGAGCGAATATTCATCTTTTTTCCGAATGAATCGTATCCAGGAAAAACTTCTCAAGATCGTGCCGAATGGGTTCAATCAATTGCACCGCACCACCCCGTTCGGCAAGAATTGACATGAAGGAGTTCATTTCATGGCGCGGAACAAACACTTCAGAAAAATTATCATTGAGGCCAAGAACCTCAAACCCATCCTCGACGGTTAAAGAACCGCTGAACTGCACCGCATAGCCCTCAATGCCCTTTTCCAAAAGCTCACAGACTAAGCTGACGGACTGTAATTTCCCAGAGGCGATAATTGCTACTCGATCGCAGACAGCTTCAACATCAGCAGTCACATGAGTACTGAAAAAAACTGTCTTCCCACGACACTTGAGATCACGGAGGATATCCTTTACCAGAGCACGTCCAACCGGGTCGAGGCCGCTCATAGGCTCGTCCAGAATATACAGGTCAGGGTCATGCAACAAGGTCTGGGCAATTCCCAAACGCTGCACCATCCCCTTGCTGTAAGTTCGAATCTGTCGTCGCTCTGCAAGACGGAGATCAAGAAGATCAAGCACGCGGTCCACTTCCCTTTCGATAGCCTTCTTGCCCATACCGAAAACCCGGCCGACCATAACCAGATACTCACGTGCAGTCAGGAAATCGTAAAAAGCCGGATTCTCCGGGAGGTAACCAACTTGCCGACGGCCTTCTGATGAGGTTACCGGTTCACCAAACAGATGAACATTTCCCGATGACGGCTTAATCAAACCAACCAGTGCCTTTATCGTGGTGCTTTTCCCTGCACCGTTCGGCCCGAGAAAACCAAAAATTTCGCCTCTCTCAACGATAAGGTTCAGGCTGCTAAGAGCAATAACTTCCCGACGCCGCCGATCGCGATATATTTTCACTAAAGCTTCAATTGCGATTGCGTTCATGATGGATTCATCACTTTTTCCCAGTCTGGCATCGCCAGCTTGCTGGTTGTTCTGACCTTACCATTGTCATCAATATAAAATTTGCCACCATATGGATCTTCTGGTATTTCCGGAACAAAACCTGTGCGGAGAAGTTCTAACAGAGAAACTGCCTCTCGCCCGGTCTTCTCTTTAAACTCCTCCAGCTTAGATTCCAGAAAAAGGATTGCCTTCAGTGCGTCCCGACGTAAACGATACATTAACCTTACATTCTCATCCGTGGCCTCTTCTATCATAACGTCCAGAAACACCAGGGCAAAATTTGTTTGGGCCGATTCATAAAAATAGCGGGCGGCAAGCGAAGCATAAAGAGGGTTCCCGGATACTTCTGCCGCACGGCTCATATATTCAGCGGCGCGCTTATAGTCCTTGAGAAAATAAGCATGATTGAAGCCGAGATAAAAAGGTATGCTTTCATCCCAGGTTCGGTTTTCCATACCTATCTCCAACAAGTGGTTAACTTCTTCAATCCTGCCGAGTTCCCAGGTAAAAGAAGCCTGGGAAAAATAGTAGGCGTCACTGTTGTAGGGATCAATCTTGATTGCCGTCTGCAGAGTCTGATACATATTGGCAAATTCAGGCCGGATGATAACATTCTGGTGAAACTTTTCAATCAACGACCCATAGTAAAAGAGGGTTTTTATAACCACCCAACTGGAAAACGATAAACGTTGGTCAGCCAGAACTGCACGTAAGACCTGGGGATGTGGAACGTAGCCAAGCTTGATTTCAACCGGACGATCGCGAAGAAAATCAACATACCCAGGCAGGAACAGAAAATACCCGGATAGAAAAGCGATAAAAAGGGCACGACTGATCAAGGAAGTTGTCTCCGGTTAAGCAACCAGACACCAAGGCCAAGGACGATGCTGACATAGAACACAGAATAAAAAACCGGGAACAGAACAGCATCAAGAGTAATGGGTAGGGCATAAACGGCGTGCACCTTAAAATCGTAACCGGCAAAATTGGGCAAGATATAATATACCGCCTTGATAGCTGACAGAGCGAGAGGGCTTATCTGCTCGCCATATTGACCGGAGATGTATTCAAAGACCTCCTGGGCGGCACTCCCAGCGAAATAAATGGCTAAGGTGCCAAAAAACGGCAAGGCAAAAGAAGTGCTGACGGCAGACAGCGTCACCGCAATGGCTGCTAAAAGTATATACTTGAGGACATCAAAAGTAATCGCCAGGAATATGTTGAGCCAACAAATCGGGACTGTTGAAGGGTATTGAAGGGAGGACAGGTAAATCACGACAGCGCTTGCAATCCCCAGGACAAGGGCACAGAGGAGCAGGAAAATCACGCAACTGGAAAACTTAGACAGCAAGTAACACGAACGTGTGATGGGTAACGGGAGCACAGAGGCTGTATATCGCCGCTCTATGTCGCGCCAGATTGCCGAGGCACCCAGCAGCAAGGCAGAAACCAACAAGGCCATGGAGGTAGCGGAGAGCGTCAAAGTAATCGACAACTCCTGAACTTGCCGCATGGAGAAGGTACTCAGAGTCGGCACCAACAGCAGAATAACAAATGAAACAGCGAAAATCGCGTGCAGGATGCGATCGCGCAACAAGGCTTTAAGATTGACAAGAATAAGTGCAATAAATTGAGTGAACATAATGAAATCATAATAAAAAAAGGGCCGGCAGGTGTCAATCACCTTACCGGCCCTTTTCAATTAAACTTCAAACCGTTTACATTTTGGTCCAGGTGGTACCAGAGAATTCAAAAGCTTCATCAGAAGCGGAGCTTGTTGGGGCAACGAAAGTACCTCCGACACCAATATCCAGGAAAAACAGCGCCGTGGAGTCATACGCAGTACCGTACATTTTGGTGCCGCTTGTGTGATAAGTGGTAAGGGCGTAGCCAGTACCAGAAAATTGCGCACCCATATTTACATTGTTCGACAGTCTGGCGATGGAGGACGTTGCAGGTGCGGTTGCTGTCAATTCAATACCACCACCCGTGGTCACATCACCAGAAGACAGAGTCGCCGCAAAGGCGTTGCTACTCAACATACAAAAGGCCAGAATCATTGTTACGATCATTATTTTTTTCATAAGTGTCTCCTTAGAATGTCTCTTAGTGATTTATTGGTAACTGAGTGCCGTCGGGTACTGCTGGTTGTCAGCCATGAAAGCTTCAAAACCGGTCTTGGTATTCTTCAGATCGCTCTGAGCAGCAGAGTTATACGCCTTCTGACGATAAGCGGCGAACTGAGGGATCGCGATAGCAGCGAGGATACCGATGATCGCAACAACGATCAGCAACTCGATCAGGGTGAAACCCTTTTGGGACTTACGAAACTTTTTAAGCATAATCTTGCTCCTTTCGAATGTGGACAACATGTCCGTGAATATTGGTCATAAACCTTTAAATGCTGAACACAGAACAGAGCAATCCCTATGCCAACAAAACAGAAAACGCAAAACAGCTATAAAATCAGCTAATTGCGCAATATTTACAAAAATAAGATTTTAAATTGACCGCCAACACAGTCAGAGTGTGGCAGTACGGGTGACAAAATTGGTCATTCCGTGTCACTCTTCCGCTTCATCGTCCCCAAGATCGTATTTGGAGAGCCGATAACGGATAGAGCGGAAGGTTATCCCTAAAAGCCCCGCAGCGCTCTTGCGGACGCCATCGGTTTTGGCGAGCGCCTTGATCAAAATCTCTTTCTCAATCTCGCCGAGGTAGGCGTCGAGATCCATTCCGCTGTCCGGAATATCGGTCAGGGGTGTGACGGAAGACGACATGCCGGTCACCAGGTTCGGCGGCAGACAATCTAAGGTAATTTCATTCTCACGGCCCAGCACAGTGGCGCGCTCAATAACATTTTCCAGTTCACGGACATTGCCGGGCCACTGGTAATCAATCAATCGACGCATGGCGTCCTCAGTCACACTGACACCGATTTTCCCAGTGAAGCGCTCCCAAAAGAAGTCGATCATTACCGGGATATCTTCACGTCTCTGGCGCAGCGGCGGCAAGTCGACCCGGATGACATTGAAGCGATAATAGAGGTCTTCACGGAAGCTGCCTTCGGCGACGGCCTCCTCAAGATGACGGTTTGTCGCGGCAAGGACGCGCACATTGGTCTTGATATCCTTGTTCCCGCCGACGCGGCGAAACTCGTTTTCCTGCAGTACGCGCAGCAGCTTGACCTGCATCATGGCCGGCAGTTCGCCGATCTCATCGAGAAAAATTGTGCCATTGGCTGCCGTCTCGAAAAGCCCTTGTTTCTGTCTGATAGCGCCGGTAAAGGAACCCTTCTCATGGCCAAAGAGTTCACTCTCGAGAAGATTTTCCGGAATCGCTCCACAGTTGATTGGCACGAACGGGCCGTCGCGACGATCGCTGTTGTAATGAATTGCTTTGGCCACCAGCTCTTTACCCGTTCCTGATTCGCCGGTCACCAGGACCTTGACCGGGCTGGTCGCAACCTTCTTGACCAGTGTGAAGACGTCCTGCATTGCTTTCGACTTGCCAATCAGTCCATCAAAAGAAAAACGTTTGCCGAGCTCCTCCTTGAGGGCCAGGTTCTCCTGTCGCAGTTCGCGCCGTTCGAGGGCATTCTTGACAATCAGACGAATCTCTTCATTCTTGAACGGCTTGGTAATGTAATCGTAGGCACCTTGTCTCATCGCCTCGACGGCCTCATCCGTTGACGAAAAAGCGGTCACCATCAACACCACTGTCTCCGGCGTACGTTCCTTGATATGCGCCAGAAGCTCCAGGCCGGTCATGCGCGGCATCTTGATGTCCGAAATAACCAGGTCATAGCCATGATCACGTAAATGGCTAACCGCCTGTGCACCGTCAATTGCAGTATCGACCTGATAGCCCTCACGATGCAGCATGATACTCAGGAAATCGCGCATGCTCTCTTCGTCGTCGACGATCAGGATACGGTGTTTATTTGACTCAGCACTCATGTGAAACAGCTCCTTCGCAGTAAACAGAGTTTAAATTCATATGACCTGATTCAGAACATTTAGTTTATCTTCGATTCAAGCATCCTGTTAGTCCTGCCTTCCTTGTTAAATCAAAGGCATTAATATCAGAGCCTGTCTTTACAGAGGATACAGGATAGGCGAAACAAAACCTATGATTCAAACCCATTAGTGCACCTTTTCGAAGGTTTTGTGCCACACGCTAAGCACTAACAAAAAGTGACGATCTTTTTCACATTCCACGCTTCGAAAGAAAGATTTCCTCTCGTGGGCAAGCCCTAAGCCCTACATTGCTCCGGAAGTTCGATGATGAATCTGGCGCCACCCAGGCTGCCTGGTTCAACGTATATTCGTCCTTTGTGTGCCTCTATATTCGCATAGACATTGGCCAGCCCCAGCCCCGTGCCCTTGTCTTTCGTGGTGTAAAACGGCT
>CAZXBD010000038.1:0-2121 GCA_964638305.1 uncultured Geobacteraceae bacterium
AAAGGGACCTTCCCCCGCTATAGTTGACACCTCAACCTAGCAAGGATGTGTTTGTACAGGACCGCACAAACTAGCATCGTGAACCTTTCTCAAAACTTGAACGATCCCCCCGTGTCAGGATAGTTGTCGCCTCTAACTGATCTTAAAATATCAATAAGAATTGGGGGCAGTAAGGTGGCGCATGTATTCCAAAGCATTCCGGTCAGTGATGGTTCAGAAGATGACGGATCCGCCCGGTCGCAGTCCAGATACCCTCGCCGGTGAGATAGGTGTCTCTCGTGCCTCGCTCTATCGATGGCTGAGAGATGCTGCTATTGTTGAGCATCAAACCATTGAATCAAATGAACCGTTAACTTCCCCGCCGAGGTCTGCCACGATGAAACGACCACAGGATTGGAGTGCCAAAGAGAAGCTGGCTGCCGTACTTGAAGCCACTTCTTTATCGGATGAAGACCTCGGCGCTTTTCTGCGCAGCAAAGGTCTTCACGAAGCGCAATTGCAACAGTGGCGCGATCAGATGCTTGCCGGTCTGGAACCGATAACGTTACAGCGTGGGAAGAAGGCCCCTGAGGCCAAACGTGTCCGGGAGCTGGAAAAGGAACTCAGGCGCAAAGACAAAGCTCTGGCCGAAACGGCTACCCTGCTGGTTCTCAAAAAAAAAGCCCAGGAACTGTGGGGGGACGAGGACGACGACACGGACAATTAGTGCGGCAGAAGATCCTCGAACTCCTCGATGAGGCTGTTGCTCTGGGAGCCAGATTGGCTCCAGCAGCCAAAGTGTTAGGTTTGACTTCCCGCACCGTTCAGCGCTGGAAACAGCAGAATGAAAGCGATGACCGCCGCTCAGACCCTGCGGCAGCACCTGCAAACAAGCTGACACCGTACGAGCGGCAACAGGTCTTGATGGTGGCCAATTCGCCAAAGTATCGGGATATGTCGCCTAAGCAGATCGTGCCCCGCATGGCCGATGAAGGCAGGTATGTTGCCTCTGAATCCACCTTCTATCGCATTCTGCGTGAGGAGAACCTACTGGCTCACCGGGAACGTTCCCGGCCAGCCACACATAGACGTCCACTGGAAAAGGTGGCTAACGGACCTTGTCAGGTGTGGTCCTGGGATATCACCTACCTGAAGACTCAAGTCCGTGGGCAATTTTACTACCTGTATCTGACCATTGATGTCTGGAGCCGCAAGATTGTTGCTGCCCGCGTGTTCGATAAGGAATGTGGCCAAAACAGCGCACTGATGTTGGTAGACACCTGCCATCAGCATAAGGGCGATTCAGAGGGATTGGTGCTGCACTCCGACAATGGCAGCCCGATGAAAGCATCCACTATGCTGTCCACTCTCCAGCGGCTGGGCGTCGTTCCTTCATTTAGTCGTCCCGGAGTCAGCGACGATAATCCGTTTTCCGAGTCGCTATTCCGGACCATGAAGTATCGCCCTGAATATCCTTCCGGGCCGTTCGCAAGCCTGAGTGCTGCCCAGAGCTGGGTTGATACTTTTGTGCAGTGGTACAACACCAAGCATCTGCATAGCCAGATCCGCTTTGTAACTCCGGATGATCGGCACTATGGGCGTGAAAAGACAATCTTGGAAAAACGGAGCAGGGTTTACGCTGAAGCCCGGCAGAAGAACCCGGATCGGTGGTCGGGTAAAGCTCGCAACTGGGAGCCCATTGCCGTTGTTCGGCTCAACCCGGAAAAAGTGGAACCCCCAGAAGAGGTTCCGTTAAAGATAGTCGCATAGTGCGGCTTGACGCGACAACTACCTTGACACCCGCCGCGATGATGGACAGTTTTTGGCTGATTTTCAGATAGGCCGGATTTGGGCTGAAAATTGCCCCTGATTTTTATGCCTCAAAAGTAAGGACATTTGAGACGGGGCAATTGTCTTCTCTTCTTTGTTACGACTAGCGTAGTCCTAAGCGTGATAACAATCTACCAAGTTTACGATTGAGAATATGATCGCGATGCAGGGAAGAAATAATCGCTGGTTTGCGCATTTCAAACTTCCTCATTTCCTGCATCAACTGCGGGTTCGGTCCGAGCTTGAGGCCTTTACGAAGTGTCTGTAAGGCTGGTCCGCGCTTATTGACCAACAGGTAGATACGGCCCAGGT
>CAZXBD010000039.1:0-2035 GCA_964638305.1 uncultured Geobacteraceae bacterium
GCTTGTCGATGTCCTTTTCGAATGTTGTTCCGACTGTGTCGGTGAATCCCGCTGAGGGGGCTGCTGGCAGATCGCTGTTGACGGCAATGCTCTGTGCTACACAATGCCACTTCGGTCGTCCTAACACGGCGAACCAGGCACCTACCTAGAGACGGCCTGCAAGCCTCTAGCAGCCCACCCATAGCCGGCAATATGCACCACTCATAGGTGTCAACTTAAGCTGATTTGACGAATAGTACTGCGTGCCATGAGGTAATTTCGACAAAGAAGGGCTATCATTTCACTCCGGTGCACTGAGACCAATCAGACGCAAAGGGGTAAAAATGACAGCCCAAGCATCAAGCATACAAGAATCAGTCAAGAAAGACCATATTGCGTTCCAAGAGATCCTATCGGACGAAGAGTTGGCGGCGCTCTTTGCCAAATTCCATGTCCAAGACGAAAGAAAACGGAAGTTGTTCGTGCGCTGTTTTTTCTGGCTCATGGTCTTTTCTGCAGGTGAATCATCGCATCGGGGTTCGTTGCTGCAGTTGATCGGCTTTTTTCTGGGAGCCATTGCCCTGCTCTTTCCCGAATCAAACGTGACCACATTGACGAAGAGTGCGGTGAGCAAGCGACTCAAAGAGATCAGCTGGTACTTGTTTCGGGGAGTGTACAACCACTTGCTAGAGCAGTACCAGGAGAAACTGGATGTCCGAGAGATGAAATACTTGGGCCAATTCAAGGATGCCTTTGCTGTCGATGGCAGTGTGATAGCGCTCTGCAAGAGAATGGAGGGCGTCTTCGACAGTGTCCACCAGGGGCGGTCCAGCCTCAAGCTAAACACCAAATACTCCTTGAAGACAGCCGCAGTCACCAAACTGCAAGTGAGCGATGGCAAGCGACATGACAGCCGTTTCTCCTTCGTGACCAAAGAGGCCAACTGCCTCTACCTCGTCGATTTGGGTTATTGGTCTTTCCGCTTGATGAAGAAAATCATCGACGCAGGCAGTTTCTTTGTCATGCGGCTAAAGGGCAATTGTGACCCGCTCATCGTCCAGGTGGCCAACCTTGAACTCCAGCATTTGGTGGGGCGACGCCTTTCTGAACTCGATGATTTCTTGGCGACACAGGTCACTGTTGGCGCAATCGATCTGACCGTGCACCTCTCCAAGGCCAAGAACCCTGCCTTCAAGAACGATGTACGTCTGGTCGGCTTGTTTCATGAAGAACAGTGGCGTTTCTACGTCACCAATATCTTTGAGGCGCGCTTCACCCCTCAACTGATCTACGACTTGTATACCCAGCGTTGGCAAGTAGAGATTTTCTTCAACCTGATCAAACATGTCCTCTCCTTGGACAACATCATTTCCCGCACCAAGAACGGCATCATGATCGAAATCTACTCGGCTCTCATTTTCTATCTACTCACTCGTATCGTCATTGCCCTGGCTGCCAAGAAAACAGGTCGCTCTATCCATGAGTTCAGCTTTGAGCGCGCTCACAAACTGATTCGCGGCTTCATGCTCTCTCATTTTCATCAGTTCTTGCAGCCCTCTTTACTCGCCGTCGAACCTATTTTTCAACATCTCATTGACATGGTGGCGGCTATGGGGGTGGCTGCCACTAAGTCCAAAATCGTTGAACTCAACGAGCAGTTTGCTTAAGTTGACACCAATGGTCGGCGTACCATCACCTTCCGGCCGAGGAATCTGTGCAACGCGGCAAACTGCGCGGGTTAAACAGTCAAGAGTGCCCACACGCAGCATGGTAGGTAAGGCCCACAATTCGCCCGTGGTCAGCACAGCTACATTCTGATAGGCATCGACATACCGTTCGATCCGGTCTAGGTCCAGTCGTCCTCCGCCGTACTGGATAATATCCACGGCTACGGCGTAAACGCGCGGATACCCCTCGAGCGCGGATCTGTTGAGCTTTGGCAACCGGCGGTAGTAACCCTTCGGTATACCTTGGCGAATCTGGCGCAGGGTGCGTCGCACCACGTGGAAGTTGTCCAACAGCCATTCGGCCGCGTACGATGGCTCGCCCTCTTCCA
>CAZXBD010000040.1:0-9020 GCA_964638305.1 uncultured Geobacteraceae bacterium
ACGACGAGCGCCGCGATCCGGAGAAAGCAACGCGTGCGGCAGCCAGGTTCCTGGGTGACCTGTACAAGAGCTTTGACGGCGACTGGTATCTGGCGGTACCGTCTTATAATGCCGGCCCCGGCAAGTTGCGGCAGGCGGTCAAGCGCTACAAGACCAGAGATTTCTGGGAGCTCAGCCGCGGCAAATACCTGAGGACCGAGACCAAAAACTATCTGCCCAAGCTCCTTGCTGTTCTGTTGATTGCCAAGCAGCCGGAGAAGTACGGCTTTACCGATCTCGAATACCAAGAGCCGATTGCTTACGACACGGTGGCGTTGCCGAGCAGCACCGATCTGGAAGTTGTCGCCCGCCTGAGCGGCTCAGACTATGCAGAGATCAAGAAACTCAACCCGGAGCTGAAACGCTGGTGTACACCGCCGGCGGCAAAAGAGTTCCAGGTTCGTCTGCCCCAGGGTGCCGGTGAACTCTTCAGCGAAAAATATGCGCAGTTGCCCAAGCGTGAGCGGGCCAATTACGTGCGCCACAAGGTTAAATCCGGGGACACCCTGCTGGCCCTGTCACATCGTTACGGGGTGCGTGTCCAGGACATTAAGAGCCTTAACAGTATCCGTAATACACGGGCGATACAAATCGGCACCAACCTGATCGTGCCTCTGAACCCCGACTCGAACGGGTCGAAGCCGCTGGCTGAACTTAAGGATGATTACAAGCGCTCGCGGCGTTCTTCCTACACCGTCCGCTCCGGTGATTCCCTCTGGAAAATTTCGCGGAAATTCAACGTGACAGAAAAGCAGCTGCGTGTCTGGAACCGGCTTGGGTGGAGTAATACGATACGGCCCGGTCAGCGCCTGATCGTTTCTTCGAAAGCAGCTTCGGTCAAAACCTCTAAAAGAAGAGCTGTGGCTGTCAAAAAGACTACCGGACCGTTAACAAAAGTGGTCTACAACGTGCGTCCCGGTGATACCCTGTGGGCCATAGGGCGCGAGTTTGCGGTTGAAACAGGTCAGATCCGCACCTGGAACAACCTGGCTGAAAACCATGTACTGCAACCGGGTGAAAGCCTGACACTGCATGTGGGCAGCAAGAGTCGTGGCTGAGCCGGAATATGCCTGTTTCCTGAACGATCTCCCCACGCAGCCGCCTGCCGGTTGTACCCGTCTTTATTATGGCGCCGAATTCTGTTTCTGGCGCCTGCCTCCTATCGAAAAGATCCTTGCTGCCAGAGCGTGGGCGCGTGATACATGCTGGAGTTTTACGCTGGTCACTCCGGTCCTCGGTGAAGACGAACGTTTGCGTCTTGCCAAACTCCTGCAAAAAACTCTGCCGGCGCTTGATGGTGGTGATGAGGTCCTGATCTCCGACTGGGGGGCGCTTGAACTGGTGCGAGCCGTTCGCGATGATCTGACCATTATCCTGGGCCGGGCCCTCTCGGGGCAGAAGCGCGGGCCACGCATCCTTGATATGTCCCTGACGCCGGAGCAAAGTGACTATTTTCAAAAGGGCTCCTGGCACCATCACGGTGCCGTGGAAATTCTTGCGGAGCAAGGAATCAAGCGCATCGATCAGGACAACCTCCTGCAAGGTCTGGCACCATTGCCCGGCGGCCTGAATGGCTCTTTGCATCTTCCTTATGCCATGGTCACTTCCAGCCGCAACTGTTCTTTTCGACCGACCGGAGAATCCGGACCGTGTCCGGTGTACTGCGGGGAGGTTTTTACCCTGAAGTCAAATGAGACGCAGACCCTGCTCTATCAGGACGGCAATAGCCAGTTTCTGCACAATGAGAAGTTGCCCGACAACCTCGAAGAACTTGGCATCGACCGGATTGTCAAGCACCCCCAAGTAGGCGATTGAATGCATTAAAGCGGTTCAGTAGCGCACGGCGAGCGGCGAGACTTAAGCTTTAAGCTGCTGATCGTTGCCACACGTCTGTGATCACACTATTTATCGAATCCACAAGAAGATATTCAACAACAGCATTTTTAAAGATTCTTCTCCCTACGCGCCACTCGCAACGCGCCTCTGATAAAGCCCTTAGTTTGCTTTGACAACGTCGGTGCAGGCTGATAGAATACGCCGCTTCAAACTACTCGAAAGGACGTTGTCCCCTATGTTTTCCGTATTGATTTCCCTTGTTGTTGCCGCCGCTTTTGGCGCTGCACTGTTCTTTACCACCAGCCTGCATCCGGTTGTCCCGGTGATTGCCGGCCTGGTCGTTTTTACGCTTATCTATATCCTCCTGTTGAAGCAGGTCATGAAACGCATTAACGACGCGATGGAGGGTGTGCAGAAAGATATCATGGCCAACCGTCCGGAAGCGGCTATTCATCGACTGGAGACCGTGCAGAAGAAATATGCCTACTGGCAGTTCTTCATCAAAAAGCAGATGAACGCCCAGATCGGCATGGTCTTCTACCTGCGCCGGGATTTCAGCAAGGCTTATGAATACCTTAAAGAGGGTTTCGTACGGCATTGGGTCGCCATGGGCATGCTGGCCATCATCCAGATGAAGCGCAACCAGCCGAAAAACATGATCTCCACCTTCGATAAGGCTTTGACCGTGACCCGCAAGGAGCCGCTGCTCTGGAGTCTTTACGCCTTCTGCCTGGAAAAGGTCGGTGACCGCAACAAGGCAGTCAGCGTTATGGAAAAAGGGCTGAAAAAGGTCGGTAACGACGAACTGATGGCCGCCAATCTCGAGGCTCTCAAGTCTGGCGGAAAAATGAAGTTGCAGAGCTACGGTGACCTCTGGATGCAGTTCCAGCTGGAGAAACAGGGGGCCATGATCCGCAAGCAGACCAAGGCCATACAGGGCCGGCGCAAGGTCGTCAGAAGGTAATCTCCTTCGCTTCAATCAATAGCCAGAGGTCTTAGCCCTTTTTTAACAGGGATATACAGGATATGCAGGATGTAACCATTAAAACCAGACGTTTGTTGGTTAATCCAGACTCCGAAGATTTTGACTTTATCCTGTTCATCCTGATCATCCCTGTTAAAGTTTCTTTCGACCTTGAAGTCTCTTGATAGGTAGAGGTAAAAAGGTTTTATTCTGAGTTCGTTTAGATAAGTGGTTAACAAGACAATCTTTTTTGAATGCATCAATCATGGCCAAGAAGAAATCCTCTAAACAGAAAAATCCTGAACAAAAAGAATTTTCCAGCAGCCCCTTCAAAAAGTTGAAGGGGCTGTCTGCGTTCCAGGAGCCAGTGTCGCAGCCGAAAGATAAAACTGATGAGAGTAAAGTCGTTGAAACGACCAAACCCTCATCATCTTCAGAAGAGCACTGCTCCTTTGCCGATGAAATGGATTTCCTCGGCGTCAAGCCGCTGTCCGGGGAGGTGGCACAAGAGCCGGTTGTTGAGGATGTGCTTAAGGTGAAATCCGACCCATTGCCGGAATCCTCTCGTGAAGAACGGGATAAAGCGGCCTTTCTTGACGCACTGGGGTCAATGGAAACAACCTTCAAGGATGAATGGTCTGAGGAGGAGCCGGAAAAGCAAGCTGTTCCCCGGCGCATGAAGCAGGTGGAGCGCGGCCAGCTCAAACCGGAAACTGAACTTGACCTGCACGGCTTGACCATCGACGAGGCTTCAGGAAAAGTTAAATTCTTCCTGCAGGACTCCGTCTTCCAGGGTTTCCAGACGGTCCTGATCATTACAGGCAAAGGGTTGCACTCTAAAGAAGGCCCCGTGTTGCGCACTGCGGTTGAAAAGCTGTTGAGCCAACAGAAGGAACAAGTGCTTGAGTGGGGACACGCGCCGCAGCGTTACGGCGGAAGTGGGGCCCTGGTGGTTTTTCTGCGGAGCTTACCAGAATGACAATCGTCTGAGCTTTACAGCTACGACGCCATAGGACCGCTCATGTCGGTTTCAGATTGAACAGTCGCCTCCAGAGAATACCCTTGATCTGGTTGTCCAAAATATCCTTAGGTAATGTAAGAAATAGATTCGAGAGGATTTATAGTAAGCGTTTCTCTGAAGCGTCAGAATGTCCTGTCTCCTGTGACCTATGAGAGGAAAAAGAGTATCTCAGAAGTCCTAAGGTAATATAGGAATTGCTGCTGGAATAACTGCCGAGACATTGGAGGGAAAGTGTCTTATCCACCAAGGTGTTGACACAGTCTCTCGACAAATGGTCACAGGCTGGAGAATTTTCTGCCAATGTGTCAGTCGCTTGGTCCTGACACACTCAAATTCATGTGTCAGAGGCGTGCAACTGACACACTATCTAGGCAGATAAGCTGCAAGCGACATCGTCAATACCGCAAGAGCTAATATTGCCCCCCAGTCTCGCCCCTGAATTTTGGTCAGTACGTTTGGGGAGAACATTTGATACCATGGTAAACCCTGTCTTTTTAGCGACAAGATCACTATCAAGTTACCGCCGCCAAGCCAAACAACACACATAATTATGAACTTGGTATCCATCCTCGCCTGTTCACCTATGTTTCAAGACCTCGTCGCTGACACACCCTGTTTTGTGATTCAACGGCGTGGTCCTGACACACTCACCCTACGTTGGATCAGACCATTTCGGCTATCCTGTTCAAACGTGCATCGAGAATCGGAAGACGCTGCTGGCTCGCAGTGTCACCGGCAAGATGGCCAGGGAGTGCTTCAAGGAACCGCTCATTTCTCAGCAACTCACGGAATGTTTCAGTCAAATGTTTCCGCAGATCCTCTGGACCTTGTGCAATTTCGTCGACAAGATCCGATCGTCCATCGATGAGAGCGATGATATCCTCCATGTCATGGCTCGCCATAAAATCACCATTGCCTCGCCCATGGAAAGCATCGAGTTTCGTCGCCAGAAAGTATGGCCCCGTGACAACTCGAATGAGCAAACCGTCGACCTCCATCGACATGGCTTGTTCATACGCCGCTCTATACCAGCGATTGCTGAAGCCGAGGGAGGCCTCGTCGATCGGCATGATGTCAACAATCATTTTTCCTATCCGCCAACGGCACAATGGCGCATCTTCGCTTGTATCCTCTCGAAAGCCTCGCTCACGAAGTTGTTCTGCGAGGCGGTGATATTCAGCCGTTGTGGTCACCTCAACGATGACGTCGACATCCATAGTTGGCCGAACATCACTCGCGGCAGAATCTGTGATCAGGAGTGCCGTTGCAGCACCACCCAGGAAAACTACATGCTCGACAAGGTCTCCTAATCGTGTCGCGACATCTCTGACCATAGCAAGGTTGATTATGGCATTGTCCGTCACGATGTAACTCCTAGCCTGTCAGCAAGTTCCTTCACAGCCAATTCACGTTCCCTAGCCCGACCGTCCCGGATAGCATCAACGAGAGCGAGCAACTCATAGAGAGCATGATCAGTCGCCACCGCCTTAGGAACTGATTTGTACAATGGCGAAAACGAATAACCTTTAACGTTTCCTTCTGGGTATGGCCAGACTGGAGGGTCATCAGAAGGCTGGGCGATTCGCAGGTTCAATGGTGGTGCCGCGAACCCAGTCGGAATGCCACGGGTCATAGTGCCACGGTCCGGAGGAAAAGCATATTTGATGCCGTGAGCCAGAAACTCTTGCAGAGCACTCTTGATCGGAACTTTTCGCTGTCGGTCGAACAGTTTAGCGGCTATGCACCGCTTGATTCCTGCATGAACTTCCGCCGGACTCATAGCCAATTCGTTCGCTAACGAATTGTAAGACCAACGGCTATCACCGATCGCGACAAGTTTGAGAAGGACAACTATATCTTGGGGTTTGAGAATCATGCCCATATGCTATTCGCGAATCGCGAATATTGCAAGGTTTTTTTGCTAGCTATTTGTCTACTATATGATTCGTCCTAAGCACCTCGGTCCTGACACACCGCAAAAACAGTATCAGAGTCGTGGTTTATAGGACGCATAATTTTATGGTTAGCAATACTTGCTTTATTCAACGCAAGAGCCAATAAAAATCAGAATCAGCTTTCTTAAACTCTTCACTGGTTTGCAAGCCAAACCTGGCCACAACTTCATCAGCCTTCATGAATGCTTCTTTGTATTGTTTCTTGATAAGCAAGCCTTCAATTGACACCAACGCCTCTGGATAGGCAGCCAACTCTATCCTAAGCCGAGACATCCAGACTGATGTGTATTTTTCAATATCTATATGCATTCAGAATACCAACGGAGCAAGCTAAACTGGCTGCAACTGGTTCGTCCTCTTTGTGTCTCAAGACCTCGGTCCTGACACTGACGATTTCGTGTTCCAGGGGCGTGGTTTCTGAGAATATCACCTATAGTGCTGAACCATGAAAAACAGACAACTTAATAATAAAGAGAGCGAGACCACAAAGTAAAAAGTTTTGGGATGTTCACCTCGTTTTGTGGTGTACCCTCTTATGGTGTAGCCTCCTGTGACCACCGCACGAGCTGCATATAAAAAAGCAAAAGCCGACAAGCTATAGAGGGCAATGGCATTGAGCATTTTCTTGTCCTCAAACTGAGAACCAAAGACAATTAGCGCAACAATCTCAACGGCAAGAATGATCAGTATAACTTTAAGCAGTTTAGCTGAGCTTATTTTCAAAATGTTATCCGCCATATCCGTCAGAATCTAATAACAAAATCTGTCCTAAACACCTTGATATTTAAGAAAATGGCCACTCGGAATTGATCCAGGTGGTCATGGATTTGTGATTAACGAGCTATTAAATATGGCTGTCAATAATACGCCCATTTTGTGGTCATAGCACACATGTTCCCAGAAACAACACAGTAACGAGAAGGCCGAAGTATTGCATCACAAGTTTCAACTCTCTCTGCCATTGCTGATTATTTGCTGCAACGAACCGGAACAACCTTACCGTTCTTCTCCTCGTAAAGTTGGATATTGGAGACGGCTGCGCCTGATCCATTTCCGTAACCATAAGAAAGTGTCTGAAAGACCTTCAACCCATCTACACACAAGACTCGATCGAATCGCCCCCGATCATCCCTCTCGACCTCGCCGTTCCGGGCGAGCTCACTAATTTCCGATGCAAAAGCTGAGGCAGAAAAAACAAACAACCCCACAAATAAAACCCCTTGCAATACTCTTCTCAGATACATTTAAACCCCCTTGTTTTTCGTTGCTAGTCATCTGACAATTCTTAGAAACTTGCACTAAGAAACCTCAGATAATTTAACTCAGGCTAGTAGCGAGGTCAAAGAAATGAGTGTCTTATTTATATTCCTGAATTGAATAGTGGGTGTGGATTTGGCAGAAGTAGGTGATTCTTGCAAACCCTGGTAAATGATAAAAATCAATAAATCAACCTCTTCCATTAAGGTGTGCGTTCGAAATGGTGAAAAATAAAACCCCACAACACTTAAGTTGCGGGGTTTTTGAATAATACGCTCACGGGGATAGGCCCCTATGCTTCAGGCCCTTACTCTTGTGGGGCAGGATCAGCTTCCGCCGGCTTCTTCTTGACGGTCCTGCTCCGCTTCGGTTTGGGCTTTGTTTCGGTCGGTTTTTCCGCAGGTTTCTCTTGTTCCCCAGTCGCCTTTTTTTCTTTTTTTGCTGTGACAGGTTTCTTGGCCGCTGCAGGTTTCTTGGTGACGCTACGGGCAGGGGTCTTCCTGACGGGCTTTCCCTTCGCAGGTTCAGAGTCAATCGCGGCTGGTGCCGATGCCTCTGCAGCGCCTTCAGTCGTTTTCGGTTTTGCCTTGGCACGACTGGCCCGGCGAGGCTTCGGTTTCTCTGCAACAGCGTCCTTAGACTCGGTCGGTTGCTCTTTGTCGGTCTTGGGTGCGCTCACGGCAGCAGTCTCCTGCTCTGTTTGCACTTCTTCCTTTTTCTTGCGACCTCGGCGTGCTGGTTTCTTGGGTGCCGGTTTTTCTGCCGTTTCTGCCAGTGTGGCCTGCGGGGCAGCTTTGTCTTGATCTTCATTCGGCGCTTCTGCAGGCGTCTCCGGCTTTTTGGCTGTCAGGCGTGGGTGTCTCTGTTTCGGCTTAACCTCCGTGACCGGTTCCTCTGTGGCGGCCGGGTCAGAAGTCTCGGCCGTTTTCTCCTCCTGGCTCTTGTCGGAAGCCGCAGTCGCCGCCTCAGTAGATGCTTCTGCTGCCTTGGGTTTACGGCGGCTTCTGCGCCGCTTCGGCCTAGTTTCTTCTGTGGTCTGTCCTTCTGTTGCTGTCTCTGCAGGCTTGTCAGCTGATGGGGCTTCTTCCGAGGAAGGCTCCGTTACAGTCTCTGTTACTTCTGTAGCAGCTTTTGCTTTGCCTCGAGAGCGGCGAGGCCTTTGTGGCTTCTGCTTAGGCGCATCCGCCTTCTCCGCAGCGGTCTCATCGGAAGCTTCGCTGGTTTCCTTGCCGTCGGCCTCCTGAATTGTCTCTTGAACGTCGGTCGTGTCCTGGCCAGCCGCCTGCGCCGCATCTGTCGCAGCGGCCGCTGCAGGCTTGCGCCGCCTCCTGCGACGACGCTTTTTCCCTGGTTCCGCCTCGGCTTCGGTGCCTTCCTGCTGAGTCGCTGTCTCTGACCCTTTCTCGACGGGTTCTTCAACAACCATTGGCAACGAGCCAGCAGCGACGAATTCCGGTTGAGCGGATTTCTCTTTTTCCTTCTTCTGAATCTCGATCTCAACCTGGTCGGCCAGGAAATCCCGGTTGCCGTGGATGTGGATCTGCAGCTGGTAGCGCCGCTCCATATCGACGAGTTCTTCACGGTTATTGTTCAGCAGATATGCGGCAACCTCCATGGGAAGCTGGGCGTCGACCTTGCTGACCTGGCCTTTGGCGGCGCTGGCGTGAATCTTTCGCAGTAGTGCGACCGCCTGGGACTCAGGGCTTTTCAGGTGGCCGGAGCCGTTACAGTGCGGGCAGGGCAGGTGGGACCCTTGTGTGAGGGCGGCCTTAATCCGTTGGCGACTCATTTCGAGCAAGCCGAACTTGCTGATACGGCCGACGCTGACCCTGGCCTTGTCATTCTCTAAAGATTTTTTGACCTGGTTCTCGACCTGGCGCATGTTCTTGCGCTCGCGCATATCGATAAAGTCGATAACGATCAGTCCGCCGAGGTCGCGCAGTCGCAG
>CAZXBD010000041.1:0-20814 GCA_964638305.1 uncultured Geobacteraceae bacterium
GCCAACTACGGGCACCGGAATCCGGCCGCGGTCGTACTGCCCGTGCTGATCGCCACCGCGATTTCGACCATGACGGCGCTGCTGGTGCTGGCTGCATTCAGGAGAATATTCAGATGATCGCGAACGTTGAATACCTCTCGCTGCTGATTATCCCGCTGTTCATTCTGTTTACGGTTTTGTACGGAACGTTGAAGAAGGTCAGGGTCTATGACTCCTTCGTCGCCGGGGCCAAAGAGGGACCGGCCATCATCCTGAAAATTTTCCCCTACCTTTTGACCATCTTCGTGGCCATCAAGGGATTCCAGGCCTCCGGCGCGTTCGACTACGTCAGGAACGCCTTTTACAGTGTGTTCGCTTTTCTGGACATCCCGATTGAAGCCTTCTCCATGGCGGTCATGAAACCCCTCTCCGGAAGTGCCTCGACCGCGCTCTTTGCAGACATCGTCACAACCACCGGCGCGGACTCCATGGCCACCCACATGTCGGCCGTGATCATGGGCAGCGCCGAAACCACCTTTTATGTGCTGGCTGTTTATCTTGGCGCCGTCAGTATCAGGAAGACCCGTTATCTTGTACCGGTCTGCCTGGTTGCGGATTTTATCGGCATCGTGATTGCTGTTTTCGTTGCCAAGTGGTTTTTCTAGATGTGTAGAGTTCTGGGTATCACCAATTTTGACTATTCCAGGCATCAGCAAATCGTTGAACGGTTCTGCGAGCTCGCGCGCAGCGGTGTGGTCATGGCCGAAGACCCACCCGGACACGAAGATGGCTGGGGGTTGGCCTTCTACCAGGACGGACAACTGGTCGTTCACAAAAGCGGCATCAGCCTGCTGGAAGAATCCGACCAGGTCCTCGATATCCTAAGCACGCTAGAAACCTCTCCGCTGATGATCATCCACCTGCGTAAATCTGCCTGGGGCGACATATTCAGTACCCGCCACGCCCATCCTTTCCATCATAACAACACCGTGTTTTTTCATAACGGAGTGGTCTACGACTACCAGGGTTTGCTCCCCGATATAACCCTGCCGGGCCTCGGCGCAGACGCCCTCGATACGGAAGTTTTCTTTTATCACGTCATGAGTGGCAAAGTTCAGGGCTTGGGTCGGAATTTTCTGGATACGGCTGCGCTGATCAAGCGCAAGCACAGATTTTCGGCACTGAACTGCCTGTTCAGCGATGGTTTGAAACTATTCGCATATCGTGATTACGCCAGGGAGGCGGACTACTATTCTCTCTACAAAGCCCGCTCGGATAATTCCTGTCTTATTTCATCCGAGCCCCTCGATGAAAGCATACGCTGGAAGATGATGGCGCAGGAAGAGTTTTTGACGATTGACCTGGTTGCGGAGGACACAAACCATGCCCTACCTTCAACTTGATATGAGTAGCTATTGCTCGATCGAAGACAAGAAGAGGCTAGCGAGAAAACTTTGCGACACCTACTCAAGTATAATGCGGGTGGACATTCGCCGCATAAGTATCGCTATACGCGAATTGGGAGATGGCGGTGTCTGGCGCACCATCGATGGCGAGCTTAAACCCGCTTCAGTGCTGAAGTGCGATATCCGGCGTGGACGGCCTGCAAAGCTTCGACTGGAGGTCGCTAAAGCGTTGTGCAAGGACTGCATAGATGTCCTGGGCTTGAGCGAGGACTGTTTGAATGTTGAGTTTACCCAACACGCTGGCGACGAGATGTACCACCCGAGTTTGGGCGGCTACAGCCCAGAATGGTCAGACGAAAACTGACAAAACTATTTATACTCAAACTTCCGACTTGCCGTCGAACATGCAGGGAGGTCTTTCAAATCACCATAAATAAGACACAACATGGCCTGCACTTCCCAGGGGGGTAATTCTTACATTGCACGATATGCAGTAACACCAAAAGCCAGAGTGCCGATTACTATATATCCCTATGCAAGTCATTCTCGTAAGTCCTAAGGACTGATAGTTCCTCAAATTTCAACGAAGACTTCCCAAAACTCATCTTCGCCCGTACTGCAGAGCCAGCCTGGAGTCGGCCTCACAAAGTCGGGGAGCTTATATTTCACATCTGGTCGCGAAACACTTACAGGGCCCTGGTTCATGGACAAAAAAGGGGCCAGCCTCGTGTGAGTGTCACACGAAGTTAGCCCCAAAAAGCAGCTAGATAAGTTTTGTCAGGGAAATCTGCCGGGCTACCACGGCACCGGCATCCCCATTTTCTGTAGCTTCGCTTTGAACTCCGCCGCTTCCCGTGACTCCTTAACAGCTGAGTCTTTGTCCTGCAACCATTTCATCTCATAAAGCAACTGTTCCGCATCTGTCGTTTTCCCCTGACCAATCAGGGACAGAATTCTGGTCTCGGAATCGGAGAGGGAAAGACCGTTAAAGCGATATTCGAGAAAAGCTTCCCATGTGTACGGAACCCATTTACTGACAATCTCGCGGCCGATCAGTTGCGCATATTCGCGGATCTCGTACTGAGCGTGCGAATCCATGCGCAGGGCCAAAAAATGCAGGAGATTATGCAGGTCAACTTTCCAGTAGGCCTCGGTATAAGTTGAGAGCGGCAAATCCTTGCGGGCCTGCTCTCTGGCGACCCCACATTCGAGACGATGCTCATAGAGTTCTTTGCTGGCAGCTTGAAAATCAGCTTCCGACTTGCTCAGCTTTTCTCCAAGCTCGTTGCTGATCGCATCACCACTGCCTTGTTTGTTGACATCTGATTGCGAACGCCACTCATCAGACTGAGTGGTACGACAAGCATCGACGGCCACAGAATAACGGGTCGAATACTCGTTAACACTGGCTGTTCTATGCCGAATCCATTGTCGCCAACAATCCATAGGAACCCGCACATGCAGTTTGAGTTCGCACATTTCAAAGGGGGTTGTGTGCCGGTGACGCAACAGGTAACGAATCAGGTTGCGATCTTCGCTGACCTTCTTGGTGCCAACACCATAAGAAACACGCGCAGCCTGCACAATGGCACCATCTGTTCCCATGTAGTCGATAACGCGAACAAAACCGTCGTCCAATACCGGGAAGGTAACGCCGAGGATATCGTCAAGAGCACTACTGACTGGCCGAGTTACAAGAGAGTCCTGATTGTTCATAGATTGCTCCTACCTGGATATTTCAATGTTCACAAGCGAGTCTGATCAGCTCGTTTAGCACTTTATCATGACAAGGTATAACTCTTCGACCTGATTTCTTGCCCAGGGCGTTTTGCGCAGAAATTTGAGACTCGACTTCACGGAAGGGTCGTTATTGAAACACCTGACATCGATACGTGTGCCCAGTTCATCCCAACCGTAAAACTCAACCAGGCTGGTTACAATCTGCTCCAGCGTTACACCGTGCAGTAGGTTTTTGCCCTGTTGCTCGCTCATGGTGATGTCTTCTTTTTAGTAGTTCAGTTGATTCTTGCGCCAGCGTCGTGCCATCAGCCAGAGCATGACAGTGGCCTGAAACAGCGCGGCCGGTAAAAAGATGCTGGCCGACAGGCCTGGAATTGGCCAGAACAATCCGGTCAGAAGATCGAGATCAAGAGCGGCCAGGATCGACGGAATGACTCCGTAGAGCAAAACCAGGAACAGGATCGTCAGCATATCGGCACGTTTCGGATTCTGACCGAGGTTCAAATACAACAGGATAGCGAAGTCTCGCAGCAGGAAGAGCACCATCGCCACCGCAGGGGTCGCGAACTGCGCCACATCTTCACCCGGTGTTGAAGTTAAATCCACGGCCGTCAACACGACACAGGTCAGGACCACAAACGGCAGCGTGCTCAGCCAGAGCGGGAAGACCTCCACGGCCTTGCGCCATTGATGACGGTCCAGGTACTGCAGCAGGCGTCGCAGGGCCACCGGGTCTTTGCGCTCGCTAAAGAGAGTTCCGTAGGCCAGCATCATGGCTGTCAAAAAGGCGCTCAGCAGCCGTTGCTGCGCAAGACCCTGACCGGTAATCAAGTTGCTTTCGCCGAAGAACCCGGCGACATAGACCATCAGGAAGAGGGCAAACAATCCCCAGGCCCAGGGCAGGCTTTTCAGCTGTAGTTCTGATCGAATCAGCCGGTAGATGCCGAATATCGCCCAAGCGAGAAAGGCCACCAGGCTGACCAGAACGAAGCGATCATCAGGATAGTAACGCTCGAACCAGAAGATCCCTGTTGCTTTGGCAAAAGGCCAGGTGAGCACCGAAAGGGCGCAAGCCGCTCCTATGACCAGAAAGGCGGTGGTCTGAAAACGGCCGTAGCGCTGGCTCTTTCTGATCGCCTGCAGGCTGGAGAGCAAACCGATGGCCTGACCAAGCAAGCCGCTGCCAACCATCAGCACGGCGGTCTCAAACAATGATAAGCCAAGAGCCGGTCGGGAAGTCAGGTAGACCAGCAGGCAGAGCAGTGCCCCGTACCAGGGGTAGATGGTACTGCCAAGCAGCTTGCCCCAGGTCATCGACCAAGGACCGATCACCGACATCCGCTGGCTGTCCCAGGTATGATCGCGGATCTCTGAAATCAACGCCTCTGAAGAGAGCCGGGTTCCCCATAAAAAGGCCAGCAGGCCAAACAGGATCAGCGCGGTACTGGCCACACTCTCGCCGTACTGTTTGTCATCGAGGAGGTAGGCGAGAAAAAACAAAACCCCCAGGATCATCGGCATGCCGACTAACCGGGAAGGCGTCAACTCCAGCCACAGGTTACGTCGAAACTCTGGATTGCTGTTCATGTCCCGCCCTCCTGATTCTCCTGGCGACGTACCGATTCCAGGTAGGCCGACTGCATGTTGCGCTGTTGCTCGGCAAACGAACAAACAGGAAGACCCTGGGCAAAAAGACTTTTCAGCAGCTGATGTTGGGCAACGGCATCGCCGCTGAAGGAGATAATGGCTGACTCGTCATCGCCCGCGACGGCAGAGACGCCAGGCAAGCCGGAGAGTAAAGGCTGCAATCCGTCGACCGGTTCGCTTAGCGAGAGTCTCAGAGAGACAGTCGCTGCAACCTCCTGCTCAATCGGATCGTGCGAGAGGATACGTCCCTCGCGCAGCACCAGCATATCGGTCGAGTATTCATCCAGCTCCGAGAGGATGTGTGAGGAGACCACCAGGGTCATGCCCTGGTCGCGCAGTGCCAGGAACAGCTCGGCCAGGCTATGCCGCGCTTCGGGGTCGAGCCCGGACGCCGGTTCATCGAGCATCAGGATCTGCGGTTCGTGAACCACGGCCTGGGCAATCGCCAGGCGTTGCCGCAGCCCGCGTGACAGTTCGCCGGCTTTCATCTCGAGCCGGTCGGCGATGACTAGTCGCGTCGCAGCTTTTTCTGTGACCCGGCGCTGCTCGCTGGCAATGATGCCACGGGAGGCCGCCGCATGCAGCAGGCACTGGCGAACCGTCAGTTCCTCGTAGAGGCCGAAGAAGTCGGAGAGATATCCGAGCTTGCGATGGCAGGCGCGGGGATCTTCGTGGATATTTTCCCCACCAATGCGCACCTCTCCGTACATCGGCTCTTCGAGGGCGGCCATACACCGCAGCAGGGTGGTCTTGCCGGCACCGTTTGGCCCGACCAGCGCCGTGATGCTGCCGGGCTCAATCCGAAAGCTGACGCCGTTCAGAGCCCTGGTTCCCGGATATTCAAACACCAGATCTTTTACTTCGATCATTATTTATCTTCCTGAGAAATGGGGGAAACAACCTTTTGTCCCCGAGACCTTAACTTTGCCCGGCAATCACAACTCCTGCACTTCGGCTGCTTCGAGAATTTGCACAATTCGCTTTGCGTGCCCCGCCGTTGCGGCCGATGCGGGGATAAAAAAGAAGGCGTTCTGGTCATGGTAAAGGAGAAAGCCGGGTTCAAGTCTGCGATAGCCGACGAAATTATTCCAGGGC
This sequence comes from uncultured Geobacteraceae bacterium, assembly GCA_964638305.1. Lineage (GTDB taxonomy): Bacteria > Desulfobacterota > Desulfuromonadia > Desulfuromonadales > BM103 > M0040. Next base: position 5,868 of record CAZXBD010000041.1, read on the forward strand.
TGGCTGTAACCCGCATTACCGCTGCGCACCGAGATCTCTTCGGGTGAAACCGTAACCGTCAACTCTTTGTCGAAGAAGGGATGTTTGCAGGCGCTGCGAAGCGACTTGAGCACCAGAATCTGTTTCGACAAAACCCCGAAGAAGCCGGTTATCATCAACAAGACAGCGATTATCCACGATTCGTAAAAACCGCCAAAACCGAGTGCACCGATGACGATGCAGGTCACACCCCACAGGTAACGCATCTTCAACGAGTGATCAGCGCTGTAATGGGCTTCGAAAAATATTCGCCAGAGCTCTTTGGTGAGCTGGTAGTTGAGAGTGATGATTTCAGGCATGGGCACACGACATTTCAGAGCGAGGAGCGATAAAGGGTGAACAGCTATTGTTTTACCGCATGAGCGGTATTTTGTCTTGGCATTTTTAAACGGACGTTGCAGGTCACGGATTGCATATCGCCCTTGTCAAACAGTCCGCCGCCGACTAGAATCGTCACTCCCATGGAGCTTGTGCAATGAAAATATGTCTGGTTGAACCATTCCATACCGGCTCCCACGCCGTCTGGGCCGAAGAGTTTGCCCGCTATAGTCGTCACGATATCGAACTGCTGACCTTGAGCGGGCGACGCTGGAAGTGGCGTATGCACGGCGGGGCGGTGACTCTGGCGCGACACTTTATGGCTGACGATTACCAACCTGATCTGCTGCTCGCAAGCGACATGCTCGACTTAACCACTTTTCTCGCCCTGACCCGCAAAAAGACCGCCGGCATACCGACTGCGCTCTATTTCCACGAGAACCAACTCACCTATCCCTGGTCGCCAAACGGTGCGAACCCGGCGCAGCAGCGTGCCCACTACGCATTCATCAACTACACCAGCGCCCTGGCCGCCGATACCGTACTCTATAACTCCCGCTATCACCTCGACGCCTTTACGGGACAACTGCTGGCGTTCCTGAAAAGTTTCCCCGACCAGAACGAACTCGACAGCGAGCAGGTGATCAAGGAGAAAAGCGAGGTCCTGTCGCTGGGACTCGACCTGCGGCGCTTTGACGAACATCGGCCGGAGCAGCCGAAGGACAAAACAAAACCACCATTGATCCTCTGGAACCATCGCTGGGAGTACGACAAGAACCCGGAGGAGTTCTTCCAGGCGCTCTACCAGCTGCAAGAGGAGGGCCTCGCTTTTGAAGTCGCGATCCTCGGTGAATCCTACCGCAACTGCCCTCCTGTCTTCAGCGAAGCACAGCAACGGCTCGGAGAACGGATCGTGCATTTTGGCTATGTTGAGGATTTCGCCGACTATGCCCGCTGGCTCTGGCAGGCAGATATCCTGCCGGTCAATTCCGACCATGACTTTTTCGGTGCCAGCGTCGTACAGGCGATCTACTGCAACTGCACACCGCTGCTGCCGCGACGGCTGGCCTACCCCGAACATCTGCCGGCAGCACTGCAGGATCAATTTCTCTACAGCGACTTCAATGACCTGCTGAAACGACTGCGGGTGCTGCTTAAGAAGCCGTGCCAGGAAACCGCCGCGCTACGCGCACATGTCGCGAACTACGACTGGGCAAAACTAGGACCTCGATACGATGACCTGTTTACAAGAATAAAAACCAAGCAAAGGGTTTAATCTGTACTTTTACATATACAGCCGAGCTTCAGAATTGATAGAGTATTCTGTCTCCTCTCTTTTTATAATTTATGCGGGTGCAGCCCGATTTACCAGAAAGTGTCAAAATGAAAAGCTTACTTCTGCTAGCCCTGATTTTGTTGACAACTCTTTTACTCGCAACTGGCTGCATCCCTGATCTGCCCGGGCCGATTGGAATCCCGGGGATTTAAAGTACAGAACCCTTCGCCTGCTGAACTGCGGAAAAGGGAATGGACAGAGCTCCGGAGACGTCATGACCGCTGCTGATACCAAACAACATGATCACTTCGTCTCTGAAATGCGCAAGGAAGAGCAGAAGCGCCAGTCCGGATACAGGGAACGAGCCCTGAAACTCTTCCCGCACGTCTGCGGTCGATGTACCCGCGAATTCGAGGGCAAAAAGCTCCGCGAACTGACAGTGCACCACCGGGACCACAACCACGACAACAACCCCCCCGACGGTAGCAACTGGGAGTTGCTGTGCCTCTACTGCCATGACCACGAACATACTCGTGGAGTGCAGGAAGAGCGGAGCAAAGAAGACCCTTCCTCTCTAGAGGATCGCCCTTCGCTCGCCCACTCGCCCTTCACCGCCCTCGGTGACCGGCTCAAGCGCCCCAAGTAGTCCTGCAAATCTTGCAAAAAATGGTACATTTGTAGACTGGACACATCGAACAGAGAACAACCCACACGCCAGTGCCCCGTGCGGGTCACCTACTTCAACAACTTCTGACACGATTATAAAACAGGGCATCAGGAACGAGCGAGGTGCGCAATGAAAAAAATAGTTCTGGGAGCGGTACTGATCCTGTTGATCACTGTCGGGTTCGGAGTCTATTACCTGCTGTCCAATCTTGACGGTATCGTCAAATCAGCAATCGAAACCTATGGCTCGGAAGCGACGCAGACAGCAGTGCAAGTGGGCGGCGTGCAAATCGTCCTGCAAGACGGTTCCGGGGCTATCAGTGACCTGAAAGTCGGCAACCCTCAAGGATATAACGCCCGCCAAGCGTTTTCCCTCGGTGAGATCGCGACCCAGATCGATCTCAAATCACTATCGGAAGACGTGATCGTCATTGAACACATCACCGTGCGGGCACCGGAAGTCTTTTTTGAGATAAATGCGGCGGGAAAAAACAATCTCGACGAACTCAAGCAGAATCTCTCCGCCGGGGCATCGGGGGCATCTGCGACCTCCTCATCCGGCAAGAGTGGAGGAGCAGAGCCGAAACTGATTATCCGCAAACTGCTGTTCGCCGATGGCAACATACACGCCAGCGTGGTCCCGTTAGACAAGGATTACGAGCTGAAACTGCCGACCATCGAGTTAAAGAATCTCGGTGGCAAAAGTGGCGCCACACCGGCACAGATCGCCGACCAGGTTCTTAACGTGCTGACTGAGCGGGCTCTGGCCGAGGTCAAAAAGAAGGGGATCGATCAGTACAAAGCGAAACTCGAAGGCGAAGTCAACCAGCGTCTTGACGCCGAGAAAGAAAAGGTTGGTGACAAGCTGAAAGGGGTTCTGGGCTACTGAAAATTAGATCTTTAACCCAAGTTGATTCTTCGGCGAAGAGATCAACCGGCGCTTGTCATCTGGACGCAGTTTCTTGATTTCTGCTTCGCGACGACCGGCGCTGCTGCGGTCGTGTTCACCCTCCAGGTAGACAAGTTGGCCAGGGGGATGGGCGCGCAGGTACTTGGCCCCGGTTCCGGCGAGGTGTTGTGCAAAGCGTCGCTCGATGTCGGTGGTAATGCCGGTATAGAGAGAGCCATCCAAGCAACGGATAATGTAGACCTGCCAGTTCATCTTCGTCTGCCTTTCTGTCGGTCGCATCAGGGTGCACCGAGCATACAATTTGTACGGTAACACGCAAAAAGGTACGCTGACCAACAACTTCCAGCCGTATCCGCTTGCCTATAGACTCCGCTGCAACGTAAACTCCCTCTGTCTCATTGCCGGGGCCATTCACCACGGATCGAGAAACACCCCCATGTCCTTCTCTACCCTCGGACTCTCCGAGCTGATTCTTCGTGCTGTCGACGAAAAAGGCTATTCTGAGCCTTCGCCGATTCAAGCCAGGACGATCCCTGCGATTCTCTCCGGCAAGGACGTCATGGCCGCAGCACAGACCGGCACCGGCAAGACGGCCAGCTTTACACTGCCATTGCTGCAGCGTCTCACCAGCGGTCCCAAGGTCAAATCGAACCACGTGCGCGTCCTGGTACTGACACCAACCCGCGAACTGGCAGTGCAGGTTGCCGAGAACATTGCCACTTATGGGAAATACCTGCCGCTTAAATCCAGCGTTGTCTACGGCGGGGTAAAGATCAATCCACAGATGATGAGACTTCGTGGCGGGATCGATATCCTGGTCGCAACGCCAGGCCGGCTACTCGACCTTTTTGGCCAGAACGCAGTACAATTTTCGCAGGTCGAAGCCTTGGTCCTTGATGAAGCCGATCGCATGCTCGACATGGGTTTTAGCGACGAGATTGGTAAAATCCTTGCGCTACTGCCGAGGAATCGTCAGAACCTGCTTTTTTCGGCGACCTTCTCCGACGAGATTCGCAGGCTTGCAGACAACCTGCTCAATAATCCGGAAAGAATAGAGGTCAACCAGCGGAATTCTGCGGCGGAGAGTGTCAAGCAGTGGGTCTATGAAGTCGACAAGAGCAAAAAACCGGAACTGCTCAGCCACCTGGTGCGCAACAAAAACTGGCAGCAGGTCCTGGTCTTCACCCGTACCAGGAAAGGCGCAGACCTTCTGGTCAAGCAACTGGAACGTGACGGCATCTCCTCAGTTGCCATTCATGGAGACAAAAAACAGAACGAGAGGAGCCGTGCCCTCGAAAAATTCAAAGCCAACAGGGTCCGGGTTCTGGTCGCAACCGATGTCGCTGCGCGCGGTCTCGATATCAGTGAACTGCCCCATGTGGTCAATTTCGACCTGCCTAAAGTTTCTCAAGACTACATTCACCGCATCGGTCGAACCGGTCGCGCCGGTCTTGCCGGAGAGGGCGTCTCTCTGGTCAGTGCCGATGAAGTCAAACTGCTCGCCGCAATCGAGACCCTGATCCGCCAGACCCTGGTGCGTGAAATTGAAACCGGGTTTACCCCGGCCCATAGGGTCCCTTTGACCCGTCAAAGCCAAACGCGACCGAAAAAAATCAAAAATCCGAAGCAGGGCCAAGAGCAGAGAAAGACCGGTGAACGGCAAAAGGATGCCGGCAAAAAGCCGCGCCGCGGCAGCATGACGCAAGACACAGACCAGGAGAAAAAGACTGACGGCGGCAGGGGCCGGAGGAATCGCGGCAAGGACACTGCTTCCATCAAACAGCGCCCTCCCTCAAAGTCGAGACGGGGTGCTGCACGGAAACAGGAGACAGGGAAACGACGCTAAATCTGAGTGCTACGTCAGACTCTCTTGCCTATAATCGATGCAACGAAATTACTTTAGTGCGAGGCAGAAAACATGAGCAGCAAACCCCTGGTGCAGATTGAAACCTCCCTCGGTGAGATTATCCTTGAACTCGATCGTGACAAAGCACCGATCAGCGTTGAGAATTTCATTTCCTACGCAAATTCAGGGCACTACGATGGCACCATTTTCCACCGTGTGATCAAGGGGTTCATGATTCAGGGCGGCGGCCTGACCCCGGACATGCAGGAGAAACCGACTGGCGAGCCGATCGTTAACGAAGCGACCAACAAGCTGAAGAACAAGACCGGCACCGTCGCCATGGGCCGCACCCAGGAAATCAACAGCGCCACCGCCCAGTTCTTCATCAATACCGAGGACAACAAAGACCTCGACCATGGCGGTCTCAAGCCGGAGATGTACGGCTACGCAGTGTTCGGCCAAGTGGTCGACGGCATGGATGTCGTCTACACTATCGAACAGCAAGCAACAACCAGCACTGCGGGCTATGATGATGTACCAGAGGAACCTGTCGTCATTGAAACGGTGATGATCCTTGATTAATAATGGAAAACTGGCAGGGTCAGCATTTCGGCTCTATTTGACTAAATTAAATTTTCCTTTTACTTTTTAGTACCGATTAAACGACCACCCGAAAAGAGCCGTTTAGAAAACTCTTTTTAGTCTTTCTTATCAAGTTCTGTGAACGCTTTGCTCCGTTACTTGACACCTCTAACCTTCTTGAAGGGGGCTTCCGTGAAAAAAGTTTTTCCATCATTATTCCTCTTGCTAGCTACCATTTATTTTACAACCATACTCCTCACGGGTACCGCTCTGGCTGAGATGGACACCTTGGACCAAGCAGATCTTTGGGCAGAGATTGCCGAAGAGATCGATGAGGCCCCGGGTTACGAAGACCCTGACGACAGCAAGCGTAATTGGGCATTCAGTCTTGGAGTGGCTGCGGGGTTCTCCCCCGATTATGAGGGCTCGAACGACTATGAGTTTGGCTTTGGCCCCAATTTTGCCATTTCCTGGAAGGATACTGTCTTCTACAAGGGCAAGAGCCTGGGAGCCAATCTCATCAAGAGAAAAGGCCTCAAGGCCGGCCCCATTCTGTCCTGGACATCGGGACGTAATGAAGACGACAACGACAAGCTGGAGGGACTGGGGGATGTTGACGGCAGCGTCGAGGCGGGTGGCTTCATTTCCTACCGACACAAGCCATTTCGTTTCAGGATGGAAGCCCGGCAGGACCTTGGTTCTGGACACGAGGGCGCTCTTGTTGAATTAAGTGGTGGCATAAGTCTGCCGACACAAAAACCGCTTGTTTTTGCTGCGCTCGGGACAACTTGGGCGAGCGATGACTACATGGAGAATTTTTTCGGCATAAATTCAAAACAGTCGGGGAACTCTGGCCTGAAGACATACAACGCTGAATCAGGGATCAAGGACGTCAGCATCAGTCTGACCGCCGGTCGCCCGATTACCAACCGTTGGCGAGTTGGTGGTAAGGCAGAGTACAAAAGACTGCTGGGTGATGCCGCGGACAGTCCTATTGTTGATGACGAGAATCAATTCCTTCTCGGGATCAGTCTCTCATACCACTTCGGCTCTAAAAGCTTGCCGGAAGAGCTTCAATAGTTTCTAAGCCCCACGGAGGATATGATGCTGAGGTGTTCTGACTCAAAAATTTCTTCAGAGGCCCTTTGATGGTGGAAAGTTCAGGCGGTTAGAAGACTGTTGCGTTTATAACAAGAAAGGCCTACCTGAAATACCGGGTAGGCCTTTCTTGTTATGCAGTCTACTTGCAACACCAAACTTAAACAGGGGGAACAGATTTCAACATATTTAATCTACCACCTTTCCATCAGCAGCTTCCGAAAACACTTTATATTCACCACCACCTTATGAGTGTTAGGGGTCAGGTCTACACATTTCACTTTTTTTGCGCAAATTGCATTTTTTGTGAAATGTGTAGACCTGACCCCCTTCCACGGACGGCTACCGTGGAAGACGATACTCTCCTACAAGGGAAACCCTATGTTATTGACAAGATTGTTTTCCCTGTTTGAATGAGAATAACTCTTTACAACACGCTCTAAGGAGGTGCCCATGAAACAATTTCTGCTATTAGCTTTTCTGCTGGCCTTTTTATTTGCTGGCAACGCACCGGCTGCGCACCATGGTTCCGGTGGTGGCGGCCCTGATGCCACAGGTAAGGATGTGATCGCTTATCTCAACCAGATGGACTACCAGGGCTGGCAACTCTGGCCCGGCAAGACCAAGCTTTACGAGGGCCGCCATCCACATGGGGCCTTGTTGACGACTTATGTCAGCAAGGGAGCGTATCAGGCGATTGTAAGCAAGGCGGGAAGCATCCCTTCTGGAGAGTTCATCGTCAAAGAGAATTACACTCCGGAGAAGGAATTGTCCGCAATCACCGTGATGTACAAGCAGGAGGGCTACTATGCTGAAGGCGGCGACTGGTTCTGGTTGAAGTATGCACCGGACGGCACGATCCAGAAGGAAGGCAAGGTCGGTGGCTGCATCGGTTGCCACGCTGCGGTGAAGGGTAATGACTGGCTCTTTATCGGACCGGTTAAATAGATACTGATTTCTAACAAGTCTGAAGTTAAAGGGCGGTCACATTACTAGTGTGACCGCCCCTTTATATGTGGGCTCCGAAGTTAAATGTAAGTTTCACTTGGGGTCTATATCAATAGTCTTCTCGTCTGACTCGTCCCGCCGGAAAATATCCGGCAGATTGATACCGAAATACTTCAGGCACATCAGCAACAAGGCCACCGCCGCGGCTTCATCAAGGTTGCCGATAAAAGGCACGTTGTCAGGGATTATTTCAAAAAGACCTGCTGTCGGGTTGAGAATGTAGATCGCAGAGAACAAACCGAGACAAAACACGACTATTCTTTTCATTGGCACCTCGCTCGATAAAAGAAGCCTTAATGCTCTTGATAACCGAGCACGACAAGTACACAGCTGCCATCGGCAATCAGATTGATACCGGCCTGCTCGCAGGCGGTGATTGCCTTATCGCTCTCTGCTCCGGGTTGCATCCAGATATTTTTGATCCCCCTGGCAATCGCCAGTTCGATGACTTCTTCCGTCACCAGGGGTGGAGTGATAATTGAGATACTGCTGACGTGTTGGGGAAGATCGCTGACTGAAGCGACACAGCGAAGGCCTTCGATTTCTTTTTCGACCGGATTGACCGGCACGACGACGTGCCTGTTCTGCTGATAACAGCGCAGCACCTTGTTGCCGTACTTATGGGTTTTGGATGATGCACCAACAACACCGAAGGACTCGGCGCCGAGAAAAGTATCGATACGTTCTGGAATAGTCATGGAAAAGCTCCTTTTATACAGAAGGTCTCCCCCATTCTAACCCAGATAGCTGTTTCAGGGTAGGATGCGACCAATCAGATCAAAAAGGATGCCCGGAAAGAGGCCAAAGAGAAGGACGCCAGAAGCACAAACAGCGAGGACTGCGTGCTCAAAGGGGGTGCCCTCATGCCATCCTGAAGCCGCTTCGTCGGCTTGAAAAAGCAGGATCGTTACACGCAGGTAAAAGGCGAAGGAAATTACCGACGCGAAAACACCAAGAAGGACCAGGCCGAGATATCCGGACTGCAGTGCTGCGTTGAAAACGGCGAACTTTGCCATAAAACCGGCCGTCGCTGGCAGACCCGCCAGAGACAACAGGATCAGGGCCAGCACACCACAGCGTACCGGATGTCGATAGCCCATGCCGCGCCACTGATCGAAGGTCATCGGTTCACCACGCTCATCGGCGAGAGAGGCGATCACGGCAAAAGCTCCGAAACTGGCAATCACATAAACCACGAGGTAGAAAGTCGTCGCGGCGAGACCCTCGGTTGTTTGACAGAGCATCCCGACCAGCAGCGTACCCATATGGGTTACAGAGGAATAAGCGAGCAAGCGCTTCAGATTCTTCTGGCCGAGGGCGCTGAAGGCACCAACCAGCATGGTCAACGCCGCCATCAACCAGAGCAGGTCAACCAGGTTCTGCCAGACCGGTCCAGAGATCGCCAGCATGCCAACCAGGGCTGCGACGACCGCACCCTTGGAACCGGTAGCCAGCAAGCCGCTGACCGGCGCCGGGGCGCCCTGGTAGACATCGGGCGTCCACAGGTGGAACGGCGCCAGGGAGATTTTGAATCCCACGGCAATCAGCACCAGCCCCCAACCAAGAAAGCCCCAGGCGTGCATCTCGCCAGTTACAGCAGTGAGTCGGACAACGGCATCGGGCAGAGCGAGGGAACCGGAGGATGCATAAATCAGGGCAATACCGAAGGCCATAAAACCGGTAGCGACAGCACCCATCAACAAATACTTGAGCCCGGCCTCGGCGGCAAATTCACAGCGCCGGTCGCAGGCGATCAGGATGTAGAATGCGAGGGTAAACGTCTCAAGCGCCAGAAACAGGCCGAGCAGGTGCGTGGCCGACGAAAGCAGCGCCATACCCGCAGCAGCATAGAGCACCAGCGACACATATTCGCCCGCGCCAATTTTCTTTTCCATGACAAAGCGGGCAGACACCATCAGACCGGCAGCAGCCAACAACGACCACAGGATAGTATAGAAGCGAGCATAACCCCCGGCGCTGAAGAGCCCTGCTATCTCAGCGACCGGCGGCTGGACCAGGCCAGCAGCGATGGCACCCAGCAGGGCAGTGGCAACGCCGCCGGCAAGCAAAGGCCGTGGCTCACGATACCAGGCTCCGGCCATGAGGATGGCCGTCCCGCCGAAAGCAAGGATTAATACCGGCAAAAGAGCGAGCAGGTCAAGCAGACTCATGGCAGACCTCCCGCCAGCAGCGTTTCAACAGTACCATGTAACGGCACCAGGAACGGATCGGGATAGAGACCGAGCCAGACCACCAGAATCGCCATCGGCAGCAGGATCAACCATTCTCGAGCACTCAGATCGGGCAGAGTGCGTTCCTTTTGCGCTGAGCCCCAGATGACGCCCTGAACCAGTCGCAACATGTAAGTAGCGGCAAAGACCACTCCGAGCAGAGCAACGACAGCCCAGACCGGGTGATTCTGGAAGGTACCAAGCAGCACCAGGATTTCCCCGGCAAAATTTGCCAGTCCGGGCAAGCCGAGCGAGGCCAGCGAAAAGAGCAGAAAGAAAAAAGCGAGACAGGGCGCTTGTCCCCACAGACCACCCAGTTCCTGCATACTGCGCGTACCTGTCCGTTCGCGAATCAGGGCGACCAGGACAAAGAGTGCGCCAGTGGTGATGCCGTGAGTGACCATCAACAGGATGCTTCCTTCCCAGGCGGTAAACTGCCAGGCCGCCAGACCGAGAACAACCAGACCGAGGTGGGAAATTGACGAATAGGCGAGCAGTCGCTTGATATCGTCCTGATGGTAAGCACTCCAGGCGGCATGAAAGAGTCCGACCAGGGCCAGCACTCCGAGGATCGGCAAAAAGGCTTCAGTCGCATCAGGGAAGAGCGGGAACGCCACACGGATCAGGCCGTAGATGCCGGTCTTGAGCAGGAGGCCGGTCAGGTCGAGTGAGCCTGCGGCCGGAGCCTCGGTCAGAGCATCGGTCAACCATGTGTGGAAAGGCACCAACGGCGACTTGACGATGAAGGCCGCCAGGAACCCGGCAAACAGCCAGCCTTCCTGGGCAATAGTCAACTGCGTTTGCAAAAGCTCGCCGATGACAAACGTATAGACCCCGGTCTGTGCACCGTGGATTTGATAAAGTGCGATTATAGCGATCAGCATAAAGAAGCTGCCGACCAGCGTGTAGAGGAAAAACTTAAGGGCTGCCTGACGGCGGTTAACACCACCCCAGACGCTGATCAAAAAGAACATCGGAATCAGCGCAACTTCCCAGAAAAGGTAGAAGAGCACCAGATCGTAGGCGAGGAAAATGCCCATCAGGCCAGCTTCTAGTAACAGCAGTAGCGCAAAGAAGCCGGAGACGTGACGCTCAACCCGCCAGGCAAGGAGTACCGCGGCAAGCTGCATGAATGCGGTAAGCAGAATCATTAACAGGGCAATGCCGTCCATCGCCAGCACATAGCGGATACCGTAAGCTTCAATCCAGGCAACATCCTCGTAAAGCAGCCATCGGCCATCTCCTTGGCCGTGGCAGACAAAGAGGAAGAGGGCCACACCGAAGACCGCCAGCGAAGTTGCCAGTGACAGAGCACGGCAGTCAGCAGGGCGCTTGCCGTGCAGCAGGCAAAGCAGCGCACCAATCAGCGGCAACACCACAAGCAAAGTTAGCCAAGGGAATTGCGGAAGGCTCGACAAGATATCCATCAGTGCCCTCCCCCGTTAACCAGCCGTAGCAGAAACCAGCCAAGCAGAAGCAGAAAACCCCAGGCGAAGGCGGAAAGGTAGGTCGTCAAGCGCCCGGTGGTCAGCTGCACGATCATGCTGCCCCAACTGGTGGCCATCTTCGCCAATCCGTTGAGGGTGCCATCGAAAAGGGAGCGATCGCAACCCGAGGAGCAGAAACGGGCCATAGCCGTAAAGGGACGGACAAAGAGTCGATCAACCAGAACATCCGCGTACCAGCCACTTAAGAGGAAGCGGCTGACCACATTATCCCGCGGCCCCTGATAAGTGCGATAACGCCAATGGGCGGCAAACCAACCAAGCACGGCAATCGCTACGGCGAGGCTAACCAGCATCCATTCCACATCGTGGCTGGCAGCGACTGCGCGGCCAGCCAGGTCGCCATACCAATGATGCAACAGCTCACGGCCACCGACAAAGGCAGGCAGATTGAACAAGCCGCCGAGCAAACCAAACAAAGCCAGAGGCCAGAGCGGCCAACGCATCAGCAATGGAAGCGCGTGTGGGTGACCCGTGCCGCGATACTCGCCGGCAAACACCAGGTAAACCAGCCGGAAGGTGTAAAAGGCCGTCAACAGTGCGGTCAACACGCCAAGCAGCCAGAACACCTTGTAAGCCGGGTCGGGATGTGTAAAGAGCGCCAGCAGGATGCCATCCTTGGAGAAGAAGCCGCCGGTCAGCGGCAATCCTGCCAAGCAAACCGCCCCGGCCAAAAAGATCCAGAAAAGTTCAACCGGTCCACGACGGGCCAGGCCACCCATCTTGAAAATATCATTTTCCTCACCGGCCAGATGGATTACACAGCCAGCCGCCATGAAGAGCACAGCTTTAAAGAAAGCGTGAGTCAAAAGGTGGAACATCGCTCCGGCCACAGTTCCGGCTCCCACCGCCATGAACATGTAACCGACCTGACTCATGGTTGAATAAGCCAGCACCCGCTTAATCTCACGCTGGGCCATGGCACAGGTTGCGGCGTAAATTGCTGTCAGTGCTCCGATGGCAGTGATTGCGATCATGGCAACAGGCGAGAGGGAGACCAGCGGGAAGAGCCGACAGAGCAGGTAGACACCAGCGGTCACCATGGTTGCGGCATGAATCAATGCCGAAACCGGGGTCGGGCCAGCCATGGCATCGGCCAGCCAGGTCATCAGCGGCAGCTGTGCCGACTTGCCGCAGGCGCCGAGCAGCAAGAGCAGGCTCACGACAAGAACTACGCCCGATGAGAGAGAAGCGGCCTGAGCGTTGATCTCACTGATCGACAAAGTGCCAGTCGCAGCAAAGAGCCAGAGCAGGGCGATACTGAGAAAAACATCACCAACGCGGGTAACCAGAAAGGCCTTGGTGCCGGCTTTGGCGTTTTCCAGCTTGCGATACCAGAAGCCGATCAGACCGTAGGAGCATAAGCCCACCCCCTCCCAGCCAAGAAAGAGCACCAGCAGGTTATCGGCCAGGACAATTGCCAGCATGGCAAAGACAAACAGGTTGAGCAAGCTGAAGAAACGGGCGTAATCGGCCTCTTTGTGCATGTAGCCAACAGCGTAGAGGTGAATCAGGGTGGCAACTCCGGTCACCATCAGCGTCATCGGTGCCGCCAGGCGGTCGAAGTTGAGCGCGAAGGAGACATCAACCGTGCCGCTATTGAGCCAGGTAAAGAGTACGGCCCGGGTTCCCTCGCCCTCGGCGTGACCCCAGAAGAGCACGGTCAGAACAAAGGCTCCGGCCACTCCGAGAACGGCCATGACTTCGGCAAAGAGGCGCGGCAGGCGCATGCCGAAGACCATGTTGACCACCGCACAACAAAGTGGCAACAGAGGTATGAGGAAGAGCAGGCTCTCGTTCATCCACGCATCCCGTTGAAAGCATCGACGACCAGCGTCCGCTTGCGCCGCCACAAATAAACCACCATGGCCAGAGCAACCGCGACTTCTGCTGCAGTGATCGCCATCAGAAGTATCACGAAAACCTGGCCGTCCACCTGTTGCCAGTAAGCCGAGGCTGCGACAAAAACCAGTGATGCCGCATTGAGCATGATCTCCACACCGATCAGAATCATGATGATCTGGCGACGCAGCAGCACACAGGTCAGGCCGAGCACAAAGAGTGCTGAGGCAAAGGCCAGGGCATGTCCGAAGGGAATCATCATGAATCCTCTCCCTTCGGCATTGGCCGGCCAAGCATGTAAGCGCCAATGGATGCAAAAAGCAGCTGGAAGGAGACCATCTCCACAGCCAGAGCATAGCGGCTGAAGAGAACCTCGCCGAGGGCTTGTGGTGCCAGGTAGTAATCACCAATGTTCTTGCCCGCAGCAGGATCCTGAAAAATCAACAGCAACGTGCAGACCATCAGGCTTGAAGACAACAGAACCAACGGCCCCCAGCGCTGCCAGCCAGGCCCTTCGGGGACTTCCTGTGGCGCCAAGCCGAGCATCATGATGATGAAGAGGAAGAGCACCATGATCGCCCCGGCATAGACAATCACCTCCCAGGCCGCCACCAGCGGCGCTCCGAGCAGGTAGAACATCAATGCCAGCGCAAAGAAACCGACCACCAGGTAGATCACCGCATGGACCGGGTTACGCCGCGTAATACAGAGCAGCGTCGCCGTCAGCAGGACAAATCCGAGTATGTAGAAAAGCAGTGAGGCCATCATAACGCTATCGCTAATTTTGAATTATAAGTTGTGAATTTTGAATTGAATTAAAAATTAAGCATTCAAAATTCAAAATTGTCATTACTGCTTACGGCAGTAATGACTTCGGATCCACCGGACCGTACTCATCTTCGTTGCCACCACGCTCGTTGACCACACCGATCCCCGAGTGCTGGTAATAATTGTATTCCGAATCCTTGCCACAGCCGTCTATCAAAAGGTCTTCTTTTTCCTGCACCAGCTTGAGCACGTCGCGGTTGCAGATTTCATAATCGGGCGTGGTCTGAATCGCCATGGTCGGGCATGCCTCGGTACACAAACCACAGAAAATACATCGCGCAAAATTGATCCTGAACCAGGCGGCATAGCGGCGACCATCTTCAGCCTCAGCGGCCTGCATTGAGATGCAGTCGACCGGGCAGGCGGCGCTGCACAACTGGCAGGCGACGCAGCGCTCCTCGCCGCCAGGGTCACGAGTCAGGACGATTCGCGCGCGGTAGCGCGGCGGCGGCGTGCGCTTCTCTTCCGGATACTGGATCGTCACCGGTTTCTTGAAAAGGTAGCCGAGAGTAATCCAGAAGGGCTGTAAGGTGCCTTTTATGTCGCGCCAAAGATTCATCTTATTCCTTGTGAACAGTAAAAGGTAAAGGGGTTTAAGTGCCTTTAACTTTTTACTTTTTACTTTTAACCTTTCCCACTTCTATCCATTCACCGCCAGATTTATCGCCCCGCTTACCACGACATTAAGCAACGCCAGTGGAATCAACACCTTCCATCCGAAGTTCATCAACTGGTCGTAACGCGGTCGCGGCATACTGCCGCGTGCCCAGATAAAGAGGAAGGCCACAAAGAGCACCT
>CAZXBD010000042.1:0-2472 GCA_964638305.1 uncultured Geobacteraceae bacterium
CGAGGGACTCGGCAGAGGCATCCAACTTAAAATCGGTGGATTGAAGTCCGATCAGAACGATCAGCAATGAGACAAGCAAGAGGGCAGCCCCGGGTCTCCCCAGAATTATCCTGTCGTAGAGCGTTAACAATGAAAACTGCACCGAGCTAATAAGGTCCAAAGGGGTCAGGCTTGCGCCATTGTATTAATGTATCCGTTCAGCCTCTTTCGTAACTTAGGGCTCGCTTCAAAATTACTTCACATTTTTAAACGCGGATACCCCCGCGGCGAATCGCTCAATGGTTAATTTTTGATGATACGCGCAACGATCACAGTCGAGACTATGGCCAAGACGACAAGAATGAGACAGACCAGCCAAAATGCATAGGTGGGGTGCTGCGCCCCCGGTATGCCGGCCACATTGATCCCGAGGAGCCCAGTCACAAAGGTTGCGGGCAGAAACAAGGTGGCCACGATTGTGAGGCGAAACGTTGCCTTGTCCGTGCGATCGGATCTCTGATCTTGGAGGTAATTGCTAACATTGTTTGCCCGCTCGATGTAGGAATCCACCATATCCTGGTATTCCATTAGGTATGAGGCAGTCTCTTTGAGGTCGCCCCTGGTATCTTCATCCATATCCAAGGATTTATCGCGCGCGATATTCTCTATGATGCGTGCCAGAGGCGCTTTGTATCGACGCATGTAAGTGAATCGCTTACGCAGAGCAGCCAGATCATGTATGGGCGATGGGACACCACGCTGAAGCGACCTGTCTTCGAGATCGATCACGGACTTCTCTAAAACTATCATATCCTTATCAGCCCGTCTTGGGAAACGGGAGGCGGCTAAGGCAAAAAACTCCCACGGGGTGCCAGGTGCTCCATCGCGACCAAACTCGGCCTCTAGGCTTATGATAAACGGATCGGGTGGCCCCCGCCGAAAGGTGATCACCCGCCGAGCCTCGATCCAGAACTCGATTTCGTCGACTCGGTCATCAGAAGGAACCTCTCCAAACACTGAGTATAGGAGATCTAGGAGGATGCCTTCCTCAAACTGGAGTTGCATGATTGCTTTTTGTGGCTCGAGAAACCGCTTAACGATAGGCTCGCTGAGCCCGCTATCGCGCTTGAGCCAGGAAAGGTCGCTCGGGTTGGTGAGATCGAGATTGATCCACTCCAGTTCATTGGACTTAAATACCTTCGGCTGCTGCAGCGCATGCTTCGATGTGTTGACTTCCATTGGATCTCCTGTGTGTCGTTCGGACTCTTGGAACCCTTTCTACCCTGTCTTTTCTTTCTCGGCTGACCCAGTTATGAGCGACGGATGTTGAAACTCTATAGCTCTAAGACGCGGCAACTGTAAGCCGCAACGCTCCGCGCAACCCGGAACCCGAATACCAATCAACCAGCAAGTCAGCTGGTAAGTCGTCTTGTGCGAGTAAAAACTTGCTCATTCCAGCATTCATAATACGAAGGCGCGCATCACGAGGGAAGCTAACAGAGTTTGAAAGGTAATGATAGAGACCATGACCGCGGCGTCGCCACAACGCTGTCTATCCTCAAAACTCAAAAATGTACTCCTCGTTGGTGTGCATGGTCAGGATTAAGACCCCAACCGTAGGGGACCGTTTTACAATTTGGCGCGTTGCTACCTCTTCGAATAGAAGAATGGGCGGTGACAGCTACTATATGCGGTTTGCAATAAGTCTATACGCCATAAAACTCAAGCACCGCCTCGTCTTTTAAGAATCTCTGCGTCACCTGATCATGGGCGACCGAATCACCATGGACCCGCCAGCGGCAGTGCATCTGGTCGTTGTGTTTGGAGATACTCTGGTCACCGACCGTGAGGCTGGCTGCGTGGAAAAAACCGGTCAGCTCCTCGTACTTCTTCACATCAAGCAAACAGATGGCCTGATAGGTATATGTGTATCGCACTTTAACCATCTTTATCAGCCTGGGGATACCCCACAAAGTCCCAAGCACCAACAACGTGCCCATCGCCACAAGGGCATACATCCCAATGCCAATACCTAGACCCAGGGCTGCTACCATCCAGATGGAGGACGCGGTAGCGAGTCCTCTTACCCGGCCCCGATCCCGCATAATGACTCCGGCTCCCAAAAAGCCGACTCCGCTGATTAGTGCTGCGGCCATCCGGCGCGGGTCACCTCCGCCCCAGGCAAAGAGGTCAGAATACATAGTAAACAGGGCAGAACCCATACAGACCAGCATGATCGTGCGCATGCCCTCACCATGTACATGCTCCCGTTCGTAACCAATCAGCCAGCCAACCAACGCAGCCAACAGTAACTTGATGATTTCTTCCATAATTTGGGTCCTAGCAGGTATAGGAACGTAGCGGACTAAGATGACTAAAAAGAATCCAAATTACAATTAATCTAGCTTAATGCAGCTTATTGCGCTACCACCACTAGAGCCTCAGACATCCTGATCTCCCCTCCTAGCGTTACGGCAACCCCAGAGCGGCGAA
>CAZXBD010000043.1:0-6757 GCA_964638305.1 uncultured Geobacteraceae bacterium
CGGATCATCCTTTATCGGGACTTCGTATGATTATCAAAGTGTTTTGAATATCCTCAAGTGCGCTAAATTCATTGTTTCCGGCCGATATCATAATGCGATTTTCGCAACGAAGGTGGGATGTCCTGTGATTCCATTGCATACTTCGTCCCAAAAGATATATGGCCTTGCTTCGTTGTTCAACGGGACGATGCCAAAGCCTATTGATCCTACCGACCTTTGGAATGAGGAAAAATTGGTACTTAACCACGCCAGCGCGATTCTTGAGCAAGGAGATTCGCTACGCACCGCGTACAAGGAGCGCGCTGCTGAACTGCGGGAGGAAGCACTCCGATTATCGGGGAGCATTCGCGATATTCTAGTGTAGGCTATTGCATGCGGCTGCCCGGTCCTCATCCGAGCGGTCCGTAATAGATCCTCGCTCAGGGGCGCTACGGTGCATTGGTACCCTAGGGCGATGAAAAGGCTCTGGCGACAGCAATTGAGAATACCCTTGAGGTCTCTCACGAGAAACCTAAACTCATTGTCAGGGGATGGGTATTTTCTCTAGAAAGGGCAACGGACAACTATCTTAAACTGATCAATACGGTTAGCGGTGAACTTTGACCCCTGAACGCTTCTCCCCGGAAATCCTTCCTTTTCAGATCATCAACTGGTCATCAGCCTGAGAATATTGGCCGCCGGATCGCCAGGAATGATCACTCGGCTACGAAAACGTCCTCCACTCTGTTTCAGTTGGTTGTAAGTGGATTTTTCTGTGAGATGATCTAGAAATTTTAACCAATCATCAGCACTGTCGAGCATTCTCAATGGAGAATAATAACTCAGGTCAAGTCCATATCTTGTTACAGCTACAGGAATATTGGCCAGCGCGCAGTCAAGAGCTATAGTCGAAGGAGTGGTAATTACTCCCAAAGCATGAGCCAGCAACCAGGGAGTCGTCAACGCAGGCCCTTCCCTTTCAAGCAAATCCGCAACATCGACATTCTCCATGCTACTGAGTCTGGCCGTAAGTTCCTTGCTACGTCTGCGCACTGAGACAGGATGGGACTTCAAGACGAAGCGAAACTCCTGCCGCTGCCTGGCTGTCTCATCCAGGTGGTTGAGAAATAATGCAACATACGCCTTGTCATATCGATCCCAGTGCAGGTTGTCGAAGACTCCGATAATTGGGCGCGCACCTGCTTTTACTGGTGAGGTATTTTCTGTAACGAACAGAGTCTTCGGACAGCCCACGGCAATGGCTTTGTCTCGGGTGTCGCTACTGACCCAAGCCGGAAGTTCCTCCGTCGGACCCCACGTCAGTACCGTCTTTGCAGAAAACCTGACGTTGGAGCCACGAATATTATTACAGTACGTCAAGCCAGGATTCTCGAAGCCATGTTGGATAGTATAGGTCGAGAGGCCGATGGCGTTGGCCAACCGGGTGATGATAGAGGGCAATTTACGCCTTGCTCCGGTGGATTCTACTGTGGACAGGAAAATATCGGTCCACATCAGTTTGTTCAGGATCTTTCCCAGGTGCTTTATACTGACGACCATCTCAATGCTTGCATTTTTCTCTCTCAACACGGTCAGGACGTCTGGATACCTTCTCACACACTTGCTGGCTACCCAAAATGTGGGACTAAAATTACGATCGGCCTGGGCTTTTGCATACAAGCCTATCAGTAATTCAATATCATGTGGCCTGTTGACGAGCAGGACAATTCGTCGCGGAGGATAGCCTCGTTGTACTTTACAAAAGGTTTTATAAAAAAAGCGGTAAAATGGGACGATTAGAGTAATAAAGTCCGCATAAAATCGCGTCAGTTTTTTCTTTAGCATACGAGTTGTTCTCTATCATCCGGGCTGATGTGTCGGGGGGCGCTTTAGGCCAGGAACCCGTCATCAGGGAGAGGGTCGTAATGGTCAGTGTTATTTTCGTTGCTTCGTATAAGTAAACTCATCCAGTTTAAGGTCACGGTAAGTATCGTTGCTGACCATGAACTCATTCAGGACCAGGGCACCGGCTCGCTCCCCCATGATACTTTGCTGGTCCAAAAGACAGCTGCGCCGGATGGCGCAGGCAATCCCATTGCGGTAATACGCAGGAACCCGCTGCTGGCGGGCGATGACCTGCTCGCCTGCCTGGTCATAACAGCCAAGACCGCTCAAAAAACAGGTTTTCTCATCCGTTGATGTTGAAAATATGTCGCGAGCGTACACTGACTTTGATGGAATCAAAGCGATTGAGCTGTTTTCTGAAGCGTTCTACGCGCCGCTCAATGTCGGCTACGGTAAGTTCCGGGAAGCGATGATCGTGATAGGCCTGTCGTTTGGACCCGGGACGGTTGGTCTTGAGCAGTTTCTGGGTCGTCCTGAAGTTGCATTTCAACCATCCTAGTGTGCGGGACAGCGCCGGAGACGGCAAAGGTGCCTGCTGGTCGTAACCAGAATCCATCAGCACATCAACCAGTCGCTCGCAGGCCAAAGGGCCTTCTTGCGCAGTCAGGTAGTGATCAATTAGCGTCTTGCGTTTCTCACCTCCAGCAGCAGCTTTTTCACCAGACAGGATCTGGCCAAGGGTCAGTTTCAGTTCGTCGAAACTGAAGCACTGGTAGCTGAGCTTGGTTGGCAGGCCCTGCCAGTCGTAGTCGTATTTCTTATTGTAAGAGGTAAGATAGGATATGGCCGGAACTCGCAACAAATAGGCCTCGGCGCCCGTAGTGCAACCATTGTGGATCATTGCTTTGCAGGCCAGCAGCCAGGGAATGATGTTGCCAGAATTGTCGATCTTAATCTTTTTGAAACGGGTTGCAAGTTCGTTGTAAATATCATGGTTCTCGCTTGGGTGCGGGCGGAGCACAATTGTGTAGTCTGGAAATGCCTGGTGCAGTGTCGGTACCATCTGCAGGAAATCATCAAGAATCGCCAGTTTATGATCACGCAGTCCGGTTGCAAACTCCAGGGTCATCCCTTTGCCAGCCTGACCGAATTGCGGTGTTTCGCCTTCCTTCGTTCCGGAAAGGAATAGCCCAAGACCAGGGATAAATGGGTTCACGTCGATGAAGTTTGTGTTAACAAGAATGAAGTCGCCATATTGCTTTTGCAGCATCTCGACCTGATCGTCGAAGTAACCCCGCAATTCCGGTCTGAGCATATCGCCCCGAGGATTTCCGACGATGTGGATCGGCGTGGTTGGTGGCAGCTGCGGGTATTGCCGGAACAGATCTGCATTTTCCTGGCCCCAGCAAATCAGGTGTGAAACCATCGGTACCGTTACCGGCGAAAGACGCAAGGGGAAATAGATTTCTGCGGGTGGATGGACAAGTGCTTCTTCGTCCCAGGCGATAATTTCATGACCCAGAAGGCGAATAATTCGAAACATCTTGTTGCTGAGCTTGCGCATGCTTTTTGCGAGATAAATACCCCTGGGCATGGCAGCCATCTTGTAATGAATATACCCCCGAGAGCCCATGATAACGGGAAAACCGCGTTCGGCGGCGATACAGGACAATAGAATTTTTGCGTCCAACTCACGTACCTGATTTTCAACCGGAATAATAAGGGGCGTTGCAAGTCCCTTCATCTTTGTATCCTGTTCCTTCTAAACTGAATCATCAACGTCCGCAAACGTCCGGAACATTGTCGTTGGCAATTGAAAGAAATTGTCAGATTAGTTCGTATTGTGATCTGCGTGGGCGGCACAGATTAACTCGCATATTTCTCTTACAGCCCCCATTCCCCCGGCATACTTTGAAATATACTGTACCGTCGCAGTGACAGCCTCAACTGCGTCAGCAGGGCAAGCAGAAAATCCTGATATTTTCAGACAATCAAGGTCATTGATGTCATCCCCTATGTAGGCGACCTCGGTCACGCCAACTCTTAATTCACACGCAAGGGCTTCAAGGTATTGCTGCTTTTTTTCGACCCCGACAAAGCAGTGTTGGATGCCAAGTTTGCTGGCCCGCGCCGTAACGATCGGTGAGTTTTCACTCGTAATGATCGCCACCTCTACTCCCCCTTTACGCACCAGTTCGAGACCTTTGGCATCTCTCGTGTTGAACTTTTTAAGTTGATCTCCCTTCGCAGACCAGTACATTCCTGCATCAGTGAGGGTGCCGTCAACATCAACGACCAGCAATTTGATCTGCGCCAATGTCTCGTGCAGAGATGGCGTGCTCCGGTCAAGCAAGGCGCGTTCAACGAGCGCCCAGTCCTCTTGTTCATCAATTTCAACAGCGCTTTCAGCTGCCATTTCGTAAATACAGATGCGACCTCCCAGTCGACAGCCTGTATCCTCCAGGACACTGTGTTTAGTAAAGTAAAACGCGCCGTTTTCCATCAAGCTGCCAGAAAAATCCTGCCGCCGAGGTCTCTGTTGAGGAGCGTAGTTCAATGCCGTCCCGTCATCGTTCCAGAAGAACCTCCTGGTCCGCACAGCGGTTAAGAGAGAGTCATAGCTACCAGACTTGAAAAGGCTATAAGCATTTTGAAAATCATCAGCCTGCACAAGAGGCGAAGTGGCCTGAATCGTCGCCAGCACATCAAAGTCGAGTACCTGTGCAGCATGCAGCATAACCGACTCGGTTGAGGCCTCATCCGTGGCCAATTCGGCAGGACGGTCGAGAATTTCAACTGGCAAATCGAGGCGCTGTACAACATCGGCGATTTTGGCGGAATCTGTGGAAACGACAACTTTATCAAAAACCCCTGACCGACAAGCGGCCTCCAGGACCCATGCGCATAAGGGCTTACCGGCGATCAGTCGAATATTCTTGTCAGGAATGCTTTTAGAGCCACCACGAAGGGGCACCAGTGCAACACAATTACCCATTAACCATCCTTTTAAGTTTAGCTCTCTGCACCGCCTCAATCGGCAGAATCTCTTCACTCTTGTAAGTCAAGGCCTTTGAAACATTGGCCAAGTCACGGCACAATCGCCTCATACCGTCAGGTTCCAAGCTGGCTGAGTGGTCAGTCCCTTTCCATGTGCGGTCCAGGGTAAAGTGACGTTCGAAATAAGTCGCCCCCAGTGCCAAGGCGGCCACATCAACTGCAATGCCGAGATGGTGGCCGGAAAAGCCGATACCCCGCACAGTCCCCCCAAACGTCTCAGCCAATCTTTTAATTTCATTAAGGCAGATATCTTCAAAAGGTACCGGATAACCTGAGGTACAGGCATAGATGACCAAATCCTGATGACGCCCGGCTTTTTGGAACATATCGACAATTTGCACCTCTTCAGCATGTGTCGTCATGCCGAAGGAGAGATGTATTTCTCCTTGATAATTCGCTATAAGCCATTCAAGCAACCCATGGTCAAGGTTGCACGCAGAAGGGATTTTCAGCATCTTCGGCTCAAGCGTAGCAATCTCCTTGGCAGCAGTCAGATCCCATACCGAGGTGCTGTATTCTACGCCCCACTCCTCACACCAAGATTTGAGCTGCCGATGTTGTTCAATGTCGAATTCCAGAAACTCGCGGTGCTCGCCATAGGTTGGTCCGTATGAATTCGCCGGGTTAGGGTGAGGCGCACGGTATTCTTCGGGTGATAATAATTCGCGGTTTGTGCGCTTTTGGAATTTGATAACATTCACTTTGCTAAATTGCGCTGCAACCTTGATCATCTCATGGGCGATATCCATCTGTCCCATGTGGTTACAGCCGATTTCGGCTATAGTCTTCGTAAGCATTGGATCTCCTTTCGGTTTGTGAATCAAGCTGTCGGCTTGAAGGGTTGTTGTCATAGTGATTCTTTATTACTGCCTAATCGGCAAACAAGGCTGGGCATTATTCCTAATTGCAAAGCAGCAATTTACTCTGATGCCATCATCAAACAATGGATTTCAGTGAAGACCTTCAGAATAAAATCGATCTGTTCGGTCGTATGGGCCGCACTGATACTGCAACGCAGCAAACTCATCGCCAACACCGCCATAGTAGATCTTGCGGTCGATGTGGAAACCCTCCTGCTCCATGACCATATGGGCGTTGCCGTAACGCTCCAGCAAGGCCGATGCGGCCACCACCAGCTGCAGCTATCGAGGCGCGTCTCGTCCTGCAGGCTGAAGCGTTTCCGCCAGGGTTCTGCCAGGGTACTCTCGGCAGCGGCGATGTGGGTCTGGAACTTGATGGCATCTGCACCCGCCTCGGCTGCCGAATCAATGAAGGCGTGTGCCATGCCCAGGCTGCCGTCATGGGCCTGGCCGACCTCGGCAATAATGATACAGGGCGCCGCGTTACGTGGATTGTGCAGCCAGGTATCGGTCACTTGGATATTGGGTCAATCATGGATGGTGTTCCGGCCAAGCATAATATCCCAGCGCCGTGAGAATGTCTCGAACAGTGCACGATTTCCGGTGATAACGCCGATCTCGTGATTAAGCCAGCGGGAACGGGATGTCCAGTTGCAGCTACCGAACAGGGTCCGGCAGCCGTTGCCGTCCTCGACCAGCACAAACTTGTTGTGCATGGGCAAGCCCCCGGGATGATCAAAGCGCCGCAGCCTTACCCCCGCGTGCAGCAGCGTCGACTCGATTTCGGGTGGCACGCGCCGGTGGGTACTCTCCGCCAGGATCTCCACTCTCGCTCCACGCCGGGCCAGACCGACGAAATCGCGTGTGCCGCCCGGCCCCTTGATGTGGGAGGCCGCCACCCGCACCAGGGCCCGGCTGCCAACGCCTTGCAGGAGGCGGGAATAGGGGTTGGGGTGAAAGCGCGGCCAGAAGTGTACCGTGGTTTCCCCGCTGACAAGGGGTCTGTTCAGGGCTGC